>CAYQJH010000059.1:0-19552 GCA_964417755.1 uncultured Planctomycetaceae bacterium | reverse complement strand
CCTGCACGTCGGACACCCGGAAGGTTACACAGCCACCGATATCATCTGCCGATTCGCCCGCATGAAGGGCTACAACGTCCTGCACCCGATGGGCTACGACGCCTTCGGCCTGCCGGCAGAGCAATACGCCGTCGAGCATGGCGTCCACCCGCGCGAGACCACCGAGCGGAACATCGCCAACATCGAGCGGCAGATCAAGATGTTCGGCTTCTCGTATGACTGGTCGCGACGTTTGGCCACCACCGACGTGGAGTACTATCGCTGGACGCAGTGGATATTCCTCAAGCTTTTCAATAGCTGGTTCGATCCGTCCGTGCAGGCTGCCAGGCCGATCAAGGAACTGGTGGACAAGCTCGAATCCGGCGAGCTGGTGGTGGACATCGGCGGAAACATCACCGTCCCGCCGGTCAGCGAGACCATCGAAGGCCTGGCTGGCGTTCCGGGCGGGATGATCAAGTTCTACGAGCTTACGCCCCAGCAGCAGCGGGAACTCATCGACGGGAATCGCCTGGCCTATATCGCAGAGGTGCCGGTCAACTGGTGCCCGAAGCTGGGCACCGTGCTGGCCAATGAGGAAGTAACCAACGAAGGCAAGAGCGAGCGCGGCAATCATCCAGTCTATCGGCGCGCAATGAAGCAGTGGATGCTGCGGATTACAGCTTACGCCGAAAGGCTGCTGGCCGACATCGACGGCGTGGACTGGCCCGAGCCGATCAAAATCATGCAGCGAAACTGGATCGGCAAGAGCACCGGGGCTGAGGTGGATTTCCCGGTTGCATCAAATGATGTTGATGCTGTCGAATTCTTTGAAGGCCGCAAGGCTGAGGGTTTCCCCGCTGAGCCTGGAGAGAATGTCATCCGCGTCTATACCACTCGGCCTGATACGCTCTACGGGGCCACGTACATGGTGCTGGCGCCGGAGCACGAGTTGGTGGAGGCCATCACCACCGACGCCCAGCGTCAGCAGGTGCGGGAATATGTGAAGACGGCTGCGCAGAAGAGCGAACTGGAGCGGACGGCCGAGACGAAGGACAAGACCGGCGTCTTCACCGGGGCGTATGCGATCAATCCCGTCACGCGCAAGGCCATCCCGATCTGGGTGGCCGACTACGTGATGATGGGATACGGCACGGGTGCGATCATGGCCGTGCCGGCCCATGATACACGTGACTTCGAGTTTGCGCAAAAGTTCGATCTGCCGATCATCCAGGTGGTCCAGCCGCCTGGCCATGCCGATTGGAAGGGCTTCGTCGGCGATGGCAAGGCCGTCAACAGCGGCCACTATGACGGCATGGCGACGCAGGAGTTCAAGACGCAGATCACTGCTGACCTTGCGGAGGCCGGCTTGGCCAAGAACGCGACCAACTATAAGCTTCGCGATTGGCTCTTCAGCCGCCAGCGATACTGGGGCGAGCCGTTCCCAATCGTCCACTGCGACAAATGCGGCGTTGTGCCGCTTCCTGAAAACCAACTGCCGCTACGCCTGCCTGAAATGCAGGACTTCAGCCCCGCGGCCAGCGACAACCCCGACGCTTTGCCCCAGCCGCCCCTTGGCAAGGCTGCCCAGTGGGCCAGCACAGTTTGCCCGCTCTGCGGCGGCCCCGCCAAGCGCGAACTGAATACCATGCCGCAGTGGGCAGGCTCGTGCTGGTACTACCTGCGATACCTCGACCCGCATAACGAGCATGCCTTCTGCGATCACAAGATCGAGAAGTACTGGATGGACGGCAATGGCGTCGATCTTTACGTCGGCGGAGCCGAGCACGCCGTGCTGCACCTGCTGTATTCGCGGTTCTGGCATAAGGTGCTGTTCGACCTTGGCTATGTCAGCACGCGCGAGCCCTTCGCCAAGCTTTTCAACCAGGGCATGATCCGCAGCTTTGCCTATCGCGACAGCCGGGGCGTGTGCATCGGCTATGACGATGTCGATCTCTCCGGCGACAAGCCCCGCCACAAGAAGACCGGCGAGCTGCTGGTTGAGACCATCGAGAAGATGTCCAAGAGCCTCAAGAACGTCGTCAACCCGGACGAAGTCATCGCCCAGTACGGGGCCGACACGTTCCGTCTCTACGAGATGTTCATGGGTCCGCTGGATGCCTCCAAGCCGTGGAACACTCGCGACGTTGGCGGCGTGCATCGCTTCCTCCAGCGAATCTGGCGGGCCATCGTCGGCGATGAGGATCATGCCCCGCTCCTGGTCAGCCAGGGAGGCGATGAGACGGTTGAGCGCAGCCTGCACAAGCTAATCAAGAAAGTGGGTGAAGATTTCGTTGCGATGAAGTTCAACACAGCTATCGCTGCCATGATGGAATTCGTCAATGGCGTGTTCAAGGCCGGGCACGTATCGCAATCTCAGGCCCAGCGCCTCGTGCTGCTGCTTGCCCCGCTGGCCCCGCATATCGCCGAGGAATTGTGGATGCGGCTGGGCCATGGGCAGTCGCTGGCATATGAGGCCTTTCCCAGCTTCGATGCCGCAATGGTCGTCGAAAGCGCCATCGAGCTTCCAGTTCAGATTAACGGCAAGCTGCGGGCGGTGGTTTCAGTGCCGGTCGACGCTGACGCCGACGCCATGCTGGCCATCGCCCTGGCCGAGCCGAAGATTGCGGCCGCCATCGAAGGCAAGACCATCGTCAAGAAGATCGTGGTGCCTGGGCGGATGGTGAATCTTGTGGTGAAGTAGGCAAACGACGAACAGCAGAATATCGAAGTGCCTACAATGCCGACGAGAAGGAAGAACTATGGCGCGTGACACAAGGCGATCTCAGTCCGCATTCGAGCGGGCGCAGGCTGTTCTGGTCGGAGGGGTTAATTCGCCGGTGCGCGCCTTCGCAGCCGTCGGCGGCACGCCGCCGGTCATCGAGCGCGCCACAGGCAGCTACATCACCGACATCGACGGCAATACATACATCGATTATGTCGGCAGCTATGGCCCGGCCATCCTTGGCCATGCGCATGAGGCCATCGCCGACGCCATCTGCCGCGCCGCCGCCAACGGCGTCAGCTTTGGCGCACCATGCCAGGCTGAGGCACAACTTGCTGAATTGATCGTCCAGGCAATGCCTTCGATACAGCGCGTGCGATTCGTCAACAGTGGCACCGAGGCCGTGATGACGGCTGTGCGGCTGGCGCGCGGGGCAACAGGCAGAAGCAAGATCATCAAGTGCATCGGCTGTTACCACGGGCATAGCGATGCGCTGCTGGTTTCTGCCGGCAGCGGCGCTCTGACCCTCGGCGTGCCCAGCAGCCCCGGCGTCCCCGCCGGGGCCACAGCCGACACGCTGCTGGCGCCCTACAACGATCTGCCGGCTGTGCAGGAGGCATTCGAGCAGTTCGACGGTCAGATTGCAGCCATGCTTGTTGAGCCCGTGGCCGGCAACATGGGCGTGGTGGCGCCCGCGGCGGGCTATCTTCAAGGTTTGCGCAAGCTTTGCACACGGCACGGGGCGCTGCTGATCCTCGACGAGGTGATGACCGGCTTCCGCGTCGCCTATGGTGGCGCGCAGGAGCTTTACGCAGTAGCGGCCGACCTGACCACGCTTGGCAAGATCATCGGCGGCGGCATGCCTGTGGGCGCTGTCGGCGGCACGGCCGGCATCATGGACAATCTCTCGCCGAAGGGCAAGATCTACCAGGCCGGCACGTTGTCGGGCAATCCTGTGGCAATGTCAGCCGGCATCGCAGCGCTACAGACCATCCGACAAACGCCCGATTTCTACATTGATCTTGATCGCAAGTCAGCCGCCCTGGCCGGCGGCTTCTGCCAGGCGGCCTGCGAGGCTGGCCTGGACAATCGCGTGAGTATCAATCGCGTCGGCAGCATGCTGACGCTCTTCCTGGCGCTGCCGCCGGTGAACGACTATCGCTCAGCGACGGCAGCAAATACCCAGGCCTTCGCCGCGTACTTCGGCGCGATGCTCGAAAACGGAGTGTACTTGCCGCCCAGCCAGTTTGAAGCCATTTTCGTCTCAGCCGCCCACACGAACGCCGATATCCAGGCAACCATCGACGCAGCCCGCATCGCCCTTAAAGCGGCAGCCAGGCTGATGTAAAAAGCCCTAAATTGACGATGATGATCTGTCGTCCTGACAGACATGCAAAGGAACAACAATGACAACTACTGAAAATGAATCTAAAGATCCACTGCTCCAGGCATTCGGAACCATCCGAACAGCCAGGAATATATGCATGATCCTCATCCTGCTGTCGCTGCTGAGCGTTTTGCTTTCGGCAGTGCTGGTGGGACTGCTGGGAATCTCTCTGCCCAATGCAGCAACGGCCGATGGCCAGGAGCTCAAGGTCGCCGCTCTGACGGGCGTGCTATGTGCGTCTCAGGTTGCCGCGCCGGCTGCCTGCCTCGTCGCCATCGTGGCGATGTCGCTTGCGACCAGGCTGGCATTGCTCACGCGAAGCGGCGGAGTGGCCAGCTACATCAGCGCTTTCTTCTGGGCGCTGGTGCTGCTATTGGTGCTGATCCCCTGGCAGCAGTTCATGGCCGGCCTGACGATCGTCGGCGCCGTCCCGACCTACTGGCAGCTCGTCCAGGACACTATCCGGTTCGACCCCACAATCTGCAACGCACAGACATGGCAAGCCTGCAGCCTGTTCTACGGCCGCTACGTGGCATACCCGCTGTTCGCGATTGTCCTGTGGATCATCGTGATGGTGAAATTCGCACGAGGCTGGCGAGGCACCTTCCCGGCCCCGGCAAAGCTGGAAACAGCCGTCGCCACGCCCACAAGCCGAGGCCCGGATTCACCAGCGGCAATGTAGGGATTCCATCCCCGACCTGCGGCTCGCGGCGGCAATTGTAATGCGGGGGTCCCGCTTGGCGGCAGCTATTGTGGTGCCCTTCGACTTCGCTCAGGGCCGTGAGCCTGCCCTTCGACGTTGCTCAGGGCCTCGAGCCTGTCGAGTGGTCGAACGGCAGGCTCTCGCCTGCATATCCTGATCTTGCCGCAAGCTTTCAGCCTGATGTATGCACCATCTACTGAGCACGCTTCCTTCGCATTGCCGCCAATGCGCCTGCTGCAAGCAGCGACAGCGTGCATGGTTCAGGCACCGCAAAGGTGAAGTTGTCGAAGTATGCATTGATGCCGACATCCACTGCATCAAGGTTCAGGTCGTTCGGCTCGCGGGTATCCAGCCGGCTGGTGATAGCGATGCTTATGTCCGCCAGGCTGCCCGCATCCGGACTGATTGGAATGCTGTAGGAAGTGAGCAGGCCGCTGTCGGCCACGTCCATCCAGACGGATTCGATGCCGTCGTCGCTCTGGCCGTCCTTGATGTAATTGATCGACACCAGCGCCGAGGGATTCATCCCGCTCAGAGAGCCAACTTTTGTGGCGTTAGCACAGAAGGCTGATGCATCGAATGTCAGGGCCGTCGCACCATCGGGGACGACTATCGAGAACTGCATAAGAGATGCCCTGCCAGTGTCGCTTGTCATTTCCCATGCTTCCCCATCGCTGTCCCATATATAGCTTGTGGTGCCGCTCATGTGCAGGACGTTGGCGAGGCCGCCATAGCTGCCCAGGATCGCGATGTTTGCATCTCCCCCAGTGCCGCCGCCATCCCAGCCAGTAGTCAAAGAGGAATCAAAGGAACCGTTGGAGATTGCAGCTTGCGACGATGTGACCAGCAAGAAAACGCAGACGGCCAAAACAAACGCCAGCTTCATGATGCAACTCCCTCATCGACTCTTGGCCGGGCGAACTCCGCCGCCCGGCATGGCGGGAGCACAGCAAAACCAAAACCAGCTACGGCCTCCTGGCACATCAATGAGATGAGCGAACATCCATGGTTTTGCGACTCTCCTACTTGTGCAGGATTATAATCGCATCGGCCAAAGCGCCAAGACTAAAGCAGGAAAAACGTTCTGCGTGAGGCCGACCTGCCGCAATGTTTGTCAAAAGCCTTGTGCGGCGATTACAATCAATCCAACGAAAAAGGGATTTCATAATGTCCACAGATATCGTCGACGCCAAGCTCGCCGCACTTCGCAAAAACCTTGAGGCCGTCATCTTCGGCAAGAGCCAGGTCATCGACATCCTCACCATTGCCATGGCTGCAGGCGGGTCGGTGCTGATGGAAGATGTTCCTGGCGTCGGGAAGACTACGCTGGCCAAGGCGCTGGCCAGGAGCATCGACGGCGGTTTCAGCCGCGTGCAGTTCACGCCCGACCTGCTGCCGGCTGACATCCTGGGCTCGTCCATCTACAACCCCATCAACGGGACGTTCACGTTTCGCCAAGGCCCGGTCTTCTGCAATATCCTGCTGGCTGACGAGATCAACCGCGCCTCGCCCCGAACCCAGTCGGCCCTGCTGGAGGCCATGAACGAGCTCCAGGCCACCATCGAGGGCAGGTGTTACGCGCTGCCGGCGCCTTTTCTTGTGCTTGCGACGCAGAACCCTGTCGATTTCCACGGAACCTATCCGCTGCCCGAGGCCCAGCTTGACCGCTTCCTCGTGCAGCTCGACCTGGGCTACCCAGCCGGCGAGGTCGAGCAGCAGGTGCTTTACGCCCAGGCACAATCGCATCCGCTGGATAGCCTCCTGGCTGTCATCACCCGCCACGAGGTGCTGGAGATTCAGCAGAAGGTCCGTCGCGTCAGCGTCGAGCAATCGATCTCGGCCTACATTGTTGAAATCGTCAGCCGCACGCGCGGCGACGTCCGCCTGAAACTTGGCGCGAGTCCTCGTGCATCCCTGATGCTCTTTCGCTCGGCCCAGGCGGCCGCCTACTGTCGCGGCAGGGACTATGTCCTGCCGGATGACGTGCAATACCTCGCCCCCTTTGTCCTGCCGCACCGGGTCATGCTGACCGAGAAGGCCCGCTACGGTGGGCTGACCAAGCGTCAGGTCATCGATGACATCATATCGCAGGTCAAGGTGCCGACGTGAAGTGGCCCCGCCTGCGCGGCGTCATTGCACGCATGTTTATCGACGTGGCCTATTTCAAGGTCACGCGGCAGGGATGGTGTTTCATAGCCGGCCTGGTCATAAGCACAATGATCGGCATGCTGACCATGCTGCTGCCCATCTACAACGTCTTCGTAGCCCTGATGTGCTTCCTGGTGATTTCTTCGCTCGTCAGCCTGATCTTCTGGCCGCGATGCAGCGTCAGCGGCCAAGTGCCGGAAAAACTCGTCTGCGGGCAGACGGCAAAGGTGGATTTCACCATCACCAGCCATGCCATGCTGCCGTCGTATGACGTGTCGATTGGCTTCTTCAATCTGCCGTCATCCATCCGCGAGATCAATGCCGGCAAGACGATTGCCCGCCTTGGCCGGAGGCAGTCGGCTATTGTGCCGGTAGAGCTTCATCCTCTGCGTCGCGGCCTTTACGAGTTTGACGGCCCGCGGTATTTCAGCACGTTTCCCTTCAACCTGTCCCGAAGCGGGTCCTGGCCAGGATCGCGGCAACGCGTAACCGTCCTGCCGGCATATCACCCGATTTCGCTGGAGGGCCTGCCGATTCGCAGCCGCTACCAGCCCGGCGGAATCCTGTTTACCTCCAACGTTGGCGAGTCGTGCGAATACATCGGCAATCGCGAGTACCGTCAAGGCGACCCAGCCCGGCGAATAGACTACCGGAGTTGGGCCCGGCTGGCCCAGCCTGTTGTCCGGGAATACCAGGAGGAATACTACTGCCGAATCGCCTTGGTGCTCGACACCTACGTCCCATCCTCACGCCGCAAGGGCCCCGGTGGGTTTCCTGAACTGGAGGCAGCCGTCAGCCTGTCGGCCTCGGTGGCCGAGGCTATTTCGCATGGTGAATACATCCTGGACATTTTTGCCGCCGGGCCGGAGCTTTATGTCTTTCGCTCCGGCAGGCACCTGGCACATCTGGATAACGTAATGGAGATCCTGGCCAGCGTGGAGGAATGCCGGCAGAACCCGTTTGAAACCGTGGCCCCGGCGCTTGCGTCCGAACTTGGCAACATTGCAACCATCATCTTCGTTCTGCTGGACTGGGATGAAGCCCGTCGCGACATGGTGCGGCAGGCATCCGAGTGCGGCTGCGCAACAAAGACCATTGTAATTCGCCAAGGCAAGACGGCTCTGCCCATTGAGGGTGAGCCTCCAGGCGGCGGCATGCTTTTCTTGACGCCGAACCAGGTACACAAAGGAGGCCTGGACCTGAGATGAGGTTCCAGCGCATATTCGGCCTGGCTGTGATGGTGCTGCCGGCGATAGCCTTCGCTATGACCTCGCAAGGCGTGACGCTGCCGGTTGTGCTCAGCGCCGTTGCCGCCATCGGCGCAAGCGGGCGAATCGCGATCAAGATGCCGGTTCGGCCATTTCTGGCGGGCTTGTTCCTCGCATTGCTCTTCTTCGTCATCGGGCGCAACAGCCCCTTCGACGATTCCGATGTGCGGACATTTGCCGCCTACGCCGAAGCCTATTCGATGGGGCAATTCATGCTGACATGGATGGCCCTGCAGTTCATCATCCGCCAGGAAGACGGCCTGCCGCCGACCCTGCCGCTCTACGCCGTCGGCGTGATGATCTGCGCGGGCGATGTGCTGCTTGGATCAACGCAGCAGCGGCAGTACCAGATAATAGCGGTGGCGCTGGCGGCGGCGGCGGCAGCCTTCTTTGCTTCTTCGCGCAGGCCATGTGTGGCGGCCGTAACCAGGCGCGAATCTGGGGCAAAAGCGATCATCCTGCTGCTGATATTCGCAGTTTGCCTGACGGCCTCGTGGATCGGGATCAATCAGATGCGCAATCACGAGCAGGACCTGAATCTGATCTTCGAGCAGATCATTCGCATGCGCAGCCAGATCACCGATATCGACTTCGGTTCCGATAGGGAGCTCGGCCTGTCCAATGACGCGCAGCTACAAGGCATCAACCGCATTAAAAAATCATCCAGCCCCGAGGTGATGCTTCGCGTCTTCAGCGACAGCCCGCCCGGCTATCTTCGCGCGATGGTTTACGACACATACGATCTTTCGAAGTGGAAGACAGTTGCGACCTCCTGGAATGCCTCGCCTGCGGCGGAAGACGCCGGCCAGACGGCACGCATGGGAAATCTCTTCTTGCTGGATAAGGCAGGCGATATCCAGAACTGCCAGCAACTGGACATCTGGACATCTCCCAAGGCCGCCGGGCCGATGTTTGCGCCATTGGGCGCCATGGCGGTCCGATTGGCGGCGGAAACGCTTTCCATCAACGAGCACCAGGCTGCCAGCAGCGCCGTCCTGGCCGCTGCGCTCAATTACCACGCTCTTGTCCCACAAGCAACGGCACCGCCCCTTGATGGGCCCGCATTAACTGAGCCAGCCGGTCTAACCAAAAGCAGTTTGGAGACGCAATGTCTTCATGTTCCTCAAGGGCTTGATGGGCGAATCGTCACGCTGGCTGATGAGGTTTTTGCCGGTTGCAGCGACAGTGCCTCGCGAATCGCCGCCGTCGTGAGGTACTTCCACAACAACTATCGGTATTCGCTGGAATTCACAGCCCCGCGAGGCCGAGACCCCCTGACGCATTTTCTGCTGGAACGGCCTGCCGCACATTGCGAGTTCTTCGCAACCGGGGCGGCCTTGTTGCTGCGGCTGGGAAACGTGCCGACGCGATACGTGACTGGCTTCGTGGCCGACACCCGCAATGGCGCGGGCGATTACTATCTGGCCACCAGCAACGACGCTCACGCATGGGTCGAGGCGTGGATCGGCGACGCGGCAGGCAGCAGCGGCCACTGGGTGACGGTCGAGGCCACGCCTGCTGATGGCGTCCCGGTTGCTTCGCGGCAAGGCAGCCTGGCAAGCCTGTGGGACTTCCTGCGATTTCGTCTTCTGCAGTTGCGCGTTGCCATCGAGGTGGATGGATTCAAGGGCTTTGCGTTCTGGCTGTGGCAACAGTTGCAGGGCCTGATCGTCCTGCTGATTACGACGCCGGGCGGGCTGGCGGTTCTGGCTGTGACAGCCGCGCTGGCATTCTGGCGATACCTCGGGCCACGCCTGCGCCGATACAAGAAGAGACCTTCCCGTGAAATCAGAGAACTGCATCGACTATTGGCCCGCCTGGATCGCCGCGCCAAACGCATCGGCCTGACCCGGGAAGATGCCGAAACAATTCACCAGTTCGCTGCCAGAATCAGAGCACGAGCAATACCGGATACCGTGTTGGCCGATGAATACATATTGTATGCAACCGCCAGGTACGGCCAGAGGCATTGACGACAAGCCCCTCAGAATTTGGCCAGCTTCGTCTCGTACGCCATCACGAACATCCGCTTGCCACGCTGCTCGATGGTGTGGCCCTCGGCTCTCAGCCGCCTGGCCTGCATCGCTGCGCCCCCTGGATACTTCTCGTTGAGCTGCCCGTCGCTCTTCAGCGTGCGCCAATAAGGCGTGATGGACCTGGCGTTGTTGGCGACGTCTTCCTCGGCCGCATGGGCCGATACCCACGCAAAGATTCCACAGCAGATCGGGCATCCTATGGTCGCTCCGTGCTTGCGGGCAATAGCCTCGCGAATGAGGTTGATGGTGGCCAGGCGCCCCTTGCGCACCTTTCGCATCAGCTCGTCAACCTCTAACGGCGAGGGAATCGCCACCGTTCCGCTGCCCCATTTACGGCTCATCTTGCCGTCGATCTTAACAACCTTGGGCAGATCTTTGCTGTCATGCAACTTCTGACACCATGTCTTCCGCTTGGCCATATACAGTTCTCCGTAATGGGCGTCCTTAATTGCTGGATGATTGGCCCGATGATCGGCGTTGTCGCATTGGTGACCAGGTAACGATATATTATCATCAATCGTTCGCTTGCCTGAAAGAGGCCTTTGGTCGGGAAGAGGAGCAATATATGTTTGGCAAACAATTCATGTATGGCTGCGCGTATTACCCGGAACACTGGGATAAGAAGCACTATTTGCGCGATGCCAGACTCATGAAGGCAGCCGGCTTCAATGTGATCCGCGTGGCGGAGTTCGCCTGGTGGTTCTTCGAGCCGCAGGAGGGCCAGTTCAAGACCGAGTGGCTCGACGAAGCCATCGACATCTTCCACAGCCACGGCATCTCCACGATCATCGGCACCCCCACCGCCACGATTCCCGCCTGGATGGCCAAGAAGTACCCGCACTTGATGGCAATGACCAATCCACCCGTGCGCCGGCCATTCGGTGTCCGCAAGGACTACTGCGTCTTACAGCCGGACTTTGAGCGACTGGCTCTTCGTATCGTGGAGCGTGTAGCACGGCATTATGGCCATGACAAGCGCATCGTCGGCTTCCAGACGGACAACGAATTTGTCGCCAACCGATGCCGCTGCGATCTGTGCCTGGATCATTTCCGTCAGTTCCTGCGGCGGAGGTACAAAACGATTCACCGGCTGAACCAGGAGTATGGCGCCTGGTTCTGGGGCGCAATGTACAACGGCTTCGACGAAGTCGACTTCCCCGCCACCGACGCCCCTAATCCATCGCATGCCCTGGACCACAAACGATTCAATTCCTGGGTCGACCTGCAGCATCAGCGCAAGCAGATAGAAATTCTCCGCAAGCACGCGCCGCGAAAATGGATCACGCACAACTGCATGGCTCTTTATCGCGACGTGGATTATTTCCAGCTTGGCAGCGACCTCGATTTCATCTCGTGGGACAGCTATCCATCGCACAATCCCAACCAGCACTATTCCAGCGAGGCATTGTCTCACCACGTGATGTGGGCGATCCGCCAGCGCAACACGCTCATCATGGAAAAGCAGTCCGGCCCCGGCGGCTGGATGACGTACATGCCCCAGACAGCCCCCGGACAGACGGCCATGCATGCCTGGCAATCAATAGCTCGCGGCGCCGACGGCATCAGCTATTTCCGCTGGCGGACAAGCATAAGCGGGCAGGAACAATACTGGCACGGCATCCTTAACCACGACAACCAGCCGCGACGCCGCTACCACGAGATCGCCGAGATGGGCAAGCAGATCAAACGCGTCGGCAAGAGCATTCTTGGCACCGAACCGGTTCAGCAAGTCGGCATCTACAACGATTATGACCAGATCTGGGCCACTGAACACCAGCCGCAGAATCGAGACAATCCCATTCGCTTTCAAGGCGTGATGTGCGAGCTGGCCGAGGCTGTCGCCCCAATGGGTGTGGATTTCGGCTCTTTCGGCACGGGCAGCGACCTGGGGCGATTCAAGCTGCTGCTTTGCCCGCCGCTGTACCTGTGCGATCCAGCATTCATTCGCAAACTGGAGGCATTCGTGCGAGCCGGCGGGCATCTGGTCCTCACCGCGCGCAGCGGCGTCAAGACGATCAATAACAAGAACCTGCTAGGGCAGGCACTGCCCGGCCCGCTGCGCAGGCTTGCTGGCGTGGAAGTGGACGAATATTCAATCGTCCCCAGTAACACGGATTGGCAGGTGGAACTGCCGCAGGGCAAGATCGCCGCCTTCCGAATTCGCGAACATCTCCTGCCGGGCAAGGCTGCCCGAGTCATCGGCGTGCATCGCGGCGACTACATGGACGGCTGGCCGGCCGTCGCCCGACACGAATTCGGCAAGGGCATCGTTTGGTACATTGGCACCTTGCCAAGGCCGTCGGACTGGCGGACGTTCCTGTGGCCGGTGCTCAGCGAGGCTGGCGTCGACTTCCGCGATGACATCCCGCAAGGCCTTGAGGTGGCGCATCGCAGCGGCGCGGGCAAGAACCTGACGTTCGTCATGAATCACACCAACCAGGCGCAGTGGCTGAGGATACCCTTATCTGCCAGTAAGAAACTGCGCGATCTGCTGAACAATAAGACGATAATCTCGCCACTGGAATTACCGCCATATGGGGTGGCGGTTATTAACGGGCGAGTCTGACATCATCAGGCACATTTTTCGGGAAAGGATTCATCGTGCCCCAGGGAACTGGTCCAAGTACGGAAAATGAAGTTTCACCATCCGACCGCGCCATACTTCGGGAACTGGCCCGCCAAGTAGCCGAGATCGCCGCTCTGCCCGTTCAGCAAGAGCGGATCGCTATGTGGAAGCGGCACAATTCACTGCATCGCGTGCGGCCGATGGTCTTGATTTTTCCTGAAGGCTCTTGGCGCGAACTGATCCCTGAAAACTCATTGAAGTGCCAAGGCAAGCTTGCCCGCGACATGGAGAACAGGCTTCGCATGCGCATCTACACGCATGAGCACTTCCACACCGATGCCGTCGCTGAAGACCTGTGGATTGTGGAGCCGGTCATTCACGATACGGGATGGGGTCTGGAGGAGCGATGGCACTTCAGCGAGGATCCCACCGGCGCCCGCACCTTCGATCCCGTCATTAAAGAGCCCGGCGACCTCAAGAAGCTGCGCTTTCCCGAAGTCACTTGCGATGAAGCCGCCACAGCCACCAAGATGGCATTGTATGAAGATCTCTTTGGCGACATCCTCCGCGTCAGGCGCACCAAGATCAAGCGCGTCTGCTATCACCTGATGTCGCAGTACACCGCCCTTCGCGGCCTGGAGCAGGTGATGATCGACATGATTGAGAACCCGCAGTGGCTGCACGATGCGATGGCGCTGCTGACCGAGGGTCACAAGAGAATTCTCCGGCAGCTTGTGGACCTTAACCTGCTGGACGTCAACAACGACAACACCTACAACAATTCCGGCGGAAACAGTTGGACCGACGAACTGCCGGCTGCCGGCTTTAACCCCAACCGCGTTCGCCCGTGCGATGTATGGAGTTTTGCCGAGTCGCAGGAATTGGCGCAGGTTTCGCCAGAGATGCACGAGGAGTTCGCCCTGCAATACGAAAAGCAGCTCCTGGCGCCTTTTGGACTGACCGGCTACGGCTGCTGCGAAGACCTGACTCGCAAGATGGACTACGTCTTTCGCATCCCGCACCTGCGACGCATTTCGATCTCGCCCTGGGCCAACGTGGATGCCTGCGCCGCCAAACTCCAGGACAAGTATGTCTTCTCATGGAAGCCGCATCCGGGCATGGTTGCCGGCGACTATAGCCCAGACCGCATCCGCAAGTACATCCAGCATACGCTTGATGTTTCCCGCGGCTGTGTGATCGAAATGATCCTCAAGGATACACACACCTGCGACCATCATCCCGAGCGATTCGAGGTGTGGTCACAGATCGCGATGGAGCTGGCAACCTCGTAATCGCTTAACCTGCGCCAAGAGAAAGATCAAGGCGAACATCAGGTCGTGCGGGTGCTTGTCGACCGCGCCCTAATGCTAGGCGCGCGTTATTTTGAAGAAGGCTTTGTGCTTTGCGTGGCTGCAGGGGCTTCCTGGGCGGCCGTGATCTCGGTTGTGATGGTGTGGCTGAATGTGTCCTTGTTGTCCTTGTCCTTCAGCCGGCCGACCAGTTGCGTGCGCCATCGCAGTCTTCGCGGGTCATCTATGTTCACCCGCATGGCGCCGGTTACATCGTACTGGGCCAGTTCCTTCTCTGTGTCCCGTCCAGGCAGCGTACACTTGCCAACGATCTCTACCTGCGCCATGCGGGTGCCGGCATTTGATGCCACTTTCAGCAGTGTGCAGTCGCTGATCTCTTCCACGATGACGGGCAGGCCGAAGTGATCGATGTACGCGACTCTTTTGCGAGCCTGCCAGCTTTGTCCCACCTTGACGGCAGCAATCGGCAGGTAAGCGTACGGCTCTGCCGCGAGGACCTGCACCCATTGCGTGACGGCCTGCGTGCAGGCGGCAGCGTCGGCCTGATCGGCAAACGCCTTGGCGCAGCCATCGGCGACGGCTTGCGGAATCTCCAGCGGCAGAGGCTTGAGAGACTTGTCCAGGTTCAGCGGAAAGTCTTGCCGGCAGAGATACGTAAGGTATGAAGGCTTGCCGGCCTCATCCACCACTGTCTGCGGCAGCGAGGTGTCGAACGTTGCGGAGTCGCGGCCTTTGCGGGCTGAGCCGGACAACCGTTTGATAAGCAACTTCCCTGGCGACTTGCCTTCCGGCAGGGCTTTGTCCACCGATAAGGCTATATCGGCGGCGATAGCCAGGTCGAAGTATTCCGGCACGGCCCCATAGCTCATGGCCCCCTTCATCGTGCTGGTGCTCTTCCAGGAGACGGGAATCGTGCCAGTCTTGATCATGGGGTGGAGATCATATTCGGTCTCATCGCCAGCCGGGATGGTTGTCTGCGCGGAGGAGCATTCCGCGCAGAATCCTATTACGAGAATAGCTGAAATGAGACACAGGTTCTTCGTGCATATCGGTGCCAATCTCAGATTCATCTTGCCGGATCCTCAAGTCGCTCAGCGTCGGCAAGGTCCTGCAATCGACCGGTGGCTTTCTTATTGGCGATGAACTCGTCTCGGCCAAGGAACCATACCGGAGCGCCGCCGTAGTCTCCTGCCGATCTGCCTGCAATGGCCTGTTCCCACGTAACACCATCAATCGAGGTCATCAAATCAATCCGAACCGGCGGAAATCCAAGCTGAACGACTTGGCCAGGCTTCTCAAAGTCTTCCGCCTTCAATCCGGCGGAGCCAAACCCAAAGGAATCCAAGGCAGCAATGATTCGGGCAGCATTGTCCGGCGACGAATGGACATAAAGGTCGATGTCCCGCGTATAGCGTGGGGCACCATGATGGGCTAGGGCATAGCCGCCCACAATGACATATTCAACGTCCCGTTCGTTGAATGACTCGAGCAACTCTTTGAAGTCGCTGTAAAGGTCCATGGAATTCCCTTCGCATGATCTCCACGGCTTCGATGCGCTGCCCGCACGGCCGGCTGAGCCAATAGGCCACGTCCTCTCGCTGGGCGGTGCGGTCGTGGAGTGGACGAATCGTTGCTACCTTCTGGATCATGTAATCAATCCGTCTCAAACAGTTCGCGTGGCAATCGGCTCTGCCTGATGATGGAGGCAAGAGTCCCGATCTTCAATTCGCGGTGGGCGGGTACCACGACGGTAATCGTGGTAGGATGAGGCGCAGGATCGGGCGTACTCAATCTTCTCTGCATCACGATGTGGCTGCCTCTTCTGCGCACCTCAGCGAAACCGTGGGATTGCAGAGTATCTGCCGCTTCAGGCCCTGATAGGACTCGAAGCCTAGCCAATCGTCACCTCCAGAGGAGTCAGGTAGACTTCCTCGTGCAGACGATCGCTGATCTCGCGCGGGCTGGCGCATTCCAAAAATAACTCCACAGCCTCCCGCAAGTTATTCTTGGCCTCTTCAATTGTTGCGCCCTGGCTGGCGATATCGAACTCCGGACAAAGCGCAACATAACCGTCACCTTCCCGGTGAATCGCCGCAGTAAGTATTCGTGTCATTGGCTTGCTCCCTGTGTCGACGGTCCATTGTATGTCAAGTACGAGCCTAATGGAAGGCTGGACAGACATACCATTGATGCCACGACATTACAGTGTATGAGGCGCGTCGATTGCACGGCCAGTAGTAGAAGGCCCATAAGACAAAGCCCCAGGAACGCCCCCTTCCTCAATGATTTCCACTTCGCCCGGCCCATCTCGATGATGTCGTCCCCACAGAGCGTGAACTGCATGTGCATAGGAACGCTCCATGTGACAGCTAAGAGTTCTGGCCCTGTTTGCTCACTTTGGGGCCAACTGTGCCCGACGGGAATCGAGGTACAACGTGTCGGGGCAGATATCCTGCTCGTGCGGCCAGGCCACTGTGCCGTTAACTACGCGAACCTGGCGGAAGTATGCTTCATCCTTGAGCTCGCGGAAGACCCCGAAATCCAGCAATGGCCGACAATCATATATCCCCACCTCTCCGCTGGTGAACGTGATTTCTAGCTGGAAGTCGCTCTTGGCGCTTACTGATTTTACACGAGGCAACATGATTATCCTCTACCGTAAGGGATCAATCTTGTGAGGCAATTGACCACTGACAGCCAAATTCCAATCAGCCAGCAAGTCCTCCCGATGTATTTCGATCCAAGCCTGCACTAACCGCGCTTTCGCTGGCGGAATAGCGCCGGAAAGCACCTCGCCATCCGGGATCGAATACACAGCTTCATCATCCTGATATCGCACATGAATGTGCGGAGCTTTATGTTGTCTGCTGTCGAGAAAGTACATCGAGACAATGATCCCATAAAACATGGATATCACTGGCATTTCATTCTCCTCATTATACGGCAGTACCCTCGAATTCTGTACAACACAAACGGGACTGCTGGACTTCCGGATTCCGCTTGACGCGCAGGCCTTGGCAAATGAGCGCCCCAGCAATGTGCTTACAACTCGTATCTTCGCTGGCCTGCGATGTCGATGGAGTAGAACTGCCCAGGTGTCAGGCGGATTTTGTCGAGCGGGCCGATGAAACGGGCCTTGAGCTCCCGCTCCAGGCCACCGGCCAGCAAGGTCTGAAGCTGGTGCCGGTGAGCGGCGGAATCCACAATCACCGTCAGCACGCCGCGGGCAAAGCCGTCCAAGGCTGTGTGCTCGCGAATGTCCGCGGGGATCAGTTCATCCCAAATCTCGGCGAGTTTCCCCAATTGGCGAACCTTCTTGGCCAGCACATACTTCATCAGCACAGCCATCGGCTGGCCCAGTAGAGCGGTCGAGTTGATCATCTGGCGCTGCTGCCAGACAGTCTGAAGCTGTGCGTCATCCATGACAGGCTCCTTCAGATGCCCGCTATAATCCGTTGAGATTGAAAGCGATTCGCCAGCCAACCTAGCAAGTGAATCGGCATAATCAAGCCGTGATGATTCGTAAAACAGCCTGAAAATGGACCATCCAATGCCTTAGTGCGGCTAAGGGCACAGCCTTTCCAGATGCAATTGCAGCAATACAGCCTGCAGCCAAACAGCCTGTCAACACAGCCTGGAAAGGCTGTGCTACCAACTGCTGTGCCACCTGACTAACCCAAGTCTACCGGCATCAGCACATAGAGGAATTCCGGCCCGGCCTTGATGACGGCTGGCTTGTTTGAGGCCATCATTTCCAGGCTGACCTGGTCTGTCTCGCAGACCTTCAGCGCGTCCAGCAGGAACTGTGGATTAAACGCGATGTCCATCGCGTCGCCTTCGAGCGTCATGGGGCAATTTACTTCCGCTTCGCCTGTCTCGGCGGCCCGGCTGGACAGCGTAACCTTATCGCTCTTGAAACTCAGCCGGACGCCGCGAGATTCCTCGTTCGTCAGCAAAGCTGCCTGGCGCAGGCGATGCTCGAACTGCATGGTGTTGATCGTCGCCTTGCGGCTGCACTCCTTGGGGATCACGTCGCCATACTTGGGAAAATTGCCTTGGACCAGGCTGCTGCTGAGCATGGCGCGGCTGGTGCGCACGAGGATCTGGTTTTCCATGATCCTGACGTCGAGCATCTCGTCAGCCGCTGCGGCGATTCGCTGGATCAGGCCCATGAGTTTGCCCGGCACGATGGCGGTGACGTCTTTGCCGGCCGCCTTGGCCAGAGTGCCCTTTGCCTGGGCCAAACGGTGGCCGTCGGTGGCCACCAGTTGCAGTCGCTTGCCGCTGGCCTCCCACAGCACGCCGCTGATGGCGTAATGGCTGTGAGCCTTGGCGGTGGCAAAGAGCGTCTTGCCGATCATCTTGGCCAGCACGCTGGAGGAAATCTGGAAATCGGCAGCCTCGCCGAACTCCGCGACGGCTGGGTATTCGCCGGGGTCATAGCCGAAGACCTTGAACCTGCTGCTGGCGCCCCGCACGATGAGAGCTTCCTTCTCCT
This sequence comes from uncultured Planctomycetaceae bacterium, assembly GCA_964417755.1. Lineage (GTDB taxonomy): Bacteria > Planctomycetota > Phycisphaerae > SM23-33 > SM23-33 > CAYQJH01. The sequence continues at coordinate 935 of CAYQJH010000059.1, read as the reverse complement.
TGGCCAGCGTGATGCTCTCGTCATCGCTCTCGCGGACGATTGCGCCCAGCCGGTCAGCCGGGGCCAGCGCCTCACCCTCTTCCTGCACTTCGACGGCGGCAACCTGGAAGCGGCAGCCAACTTCGAGGTCGGTCGAAAGCAGCGTGAGCATTTTGTTGGCTGCGATGAGTTTGACGCACTGCAAGACCGGCTTGGGGGTGCGCGTAGCTACAATGCTGCCAGCCAATGCCAATGCTTCCTGAAGCGCCGCAGTCTGCGCGATGACCTTCATGGCAACCTTCCTTGTTGAAGTGGCTACCCCGTCTTCCGTGTCAGCGGCCACGCGTGGGCTTCGCCATCGCTGACCTGGCTGGGGTTCGTCTCTTTATTGGCAGATGTTTATACGCCCGGGCCCGAGAGGATGCAATAGTGCACATGGGTTTTTGCACGGCATTCCTGTCTTAGGTAAGTGCGAGGATTACTCCGCTTTTGCCTGGCTTCTGTCCTATTGCACACAGGCGTGGCTGGATGCTCCAGCCACGCCTGCTACTCTCATGCCTTTCAAAGCCCCGTGCGGGACTACAGGAGTCCCCCGCCGTCCGGTGGGGGCTTCCAGAATGCCGCGGGACTGGCAAACCTATTGCTCTTCATTAAGCGCGTCCATGGCAGAGTCGTCAGCCTTGGACTGGCCCAGTTCCCTGGCCACGTCGCGCTTGGGGCGGCTGTCCTCGTTGGAGCGGATGGTCTGGATGATATTGTCGCCCAGCAGCGGCGCACCGCCATCCAGGCCGCCGCGGCGGCGCTGCGGCTCGGACTCTTCGCCTTCGGTGCTGCCATCGGCGGCAGCCCACTGTGCGCGCTTGAGGCTCAGGCCGATCTTGCGCTCGTCGGTGTCCACGCGCAGAATCTTGACCTCGATCTCGTCGCCGACCTTGACCACATCATTCGGGTTCTCG
>CAYQJH010000058.1:0-19836 GCA_964417755.1 uncultured Planctomycetaceae bacterium | reverse complement strand
TGGCCCAGCGGATTGTGGCCAAGGCAAAGACCATCGTCGAAGCAGGCGAGGCCGGTCCGTCAGGCGACCCCAAGCAGGCGTGGGAGTGCCGCTACTGCTTGTTCAAGAAGGGGTGCCCGGATCGGGACAAGGTGACCACAGGCTGACGAAATAGCGCGTGAGGAATGGCGGGGATGCTGGGAACGAACTCTGGCCTTGTGCCAGGCATGCGCTGTTTGCGGCGGTTCGCTGCTTTCAGCTTTCTCGAAGCCCGGATGTGCGCTGCATGTCCGGGCTTCTTCTTGGAGGTTGAAAAGGAACTCTCCATTTCTTCGATTCCAACTTTGTTGTCATCGCACTGGTGAATGTACAGTACGTTCCTTTTGACACGCCTCGTCGCGCTTGGTATCATCTGCCATGATCTGTCGAAACCAACAATTCGATAGCACTTCGCTCCTGAAGTAGAAACCGACTTGTGTTGCCCTTATCGGATGATCATCAGACTCGTCACTGGGCTGCAAACTAATGCTACTTCTATGGCTCGATCATGCTTGAAACGCTGCATACTCTCCATTTCTGTGGGCGATGTTCAACCCGACCAATGCCGTCTCATCCCAAGTGGCAGCACGAGATCAGCATCAGTTAAAAGACATGAACGCTTCTGAGCATTTAAGAGTGGGCTTGGCAAACACTGGTCCAAAGACCCTGGAGGAGATTCTGCGAGACTATCCAGGGCTGCAGGCAGTTTCTCTTGGCGCCGATGTATGGCGACTGTTGCTACGTCTCGATCCTCGATTTCGGCTGCTACCGGATGGCCGTTGGTCGATAGTGACGGCAGCGCAGACATCAAGACAACGTATTGCGGCTGCGGCACAGGTCTATTTGGAGCAAATCCCAGGGAATGGGGCTCGAATCGCTACCGCAGTCGAACATGTTACGTCGGAAACGGGCTATGACGAGGCTCTAGTACTATCTGCGATCCTGGAGCACTTTGAGACTAGCGGTAACCTCGTGCGAAGTAGACTACGAGCAGTGAAATGAGCACACCAACTCTCTTTCCAATCGAACATCCTGCCTTATTAAGGATGACCTCACATCTCCAGGAATTGGGTTACACAGACCTACGCCCTGAACATCCCTTGCGCGCTTTCCCTGACATGGAGGATATCGCTTCGCTTGTGGCATATGACGACAGTGATCCCGTAGTGCTGTGCTACCCTGTCGACAGAGGGCGAATCGGAGATCCGATTCTTCAAGAAGCTGCTAAGTTCCAGGCCAGCGCTATCGGGCCAGATCAGTCGGCGCAATTCGTTTGGGTTAGCGATGGAGAGTCCGACTACTTCTACGACCTTGGGCGGGACACAGCTATCTCTAAACTGCCGACGCGCCCGGATTGGCGAGAGGAAGCTCGCGAGACCATGTCGACGACCCGCCGAACACGTATGGTACAAGAGGGCCGTCGATTCGACTATTATGCCGATTTGCAGCAGAAGCTCAACCAACTTCACGAGGAGATCTACAAAAAGCGAGCCGGTGTAAGCACCACCAACGAGGTGATCGACGAGGTTGGCAAGATCATTTTCCTCAAGATCCACAGCGAGCGACATCCAGACTACGTGTATGACCGGCGACGCTTGATCGATGCATTTCGCAGCGACTACATCCGTGCCAACGGATCCGAGGCAGTCCAGTGGTTCGCCCGGGTCTTCAAAGAGGTTGCCACCCTGCCGGAATACCTCATGCCTGATCTGGTAAGCGGCGGGCGAACGAGCATCTTTCCCCACGACGAGCCGTTTCGTCTGAACAGCCCGGACGTGCTGGCCTACGCGGTTGGCATCTTCCAGGATACCCAACTCACCGTAGACACCGATTATGATCCGGAGCGCGTCTCAGAAGACCTATTGGGCTGGGCGTTCAACGTGTTCTTGCGAGGCAAGTACGATTCTTCCGGCGGGTTGGCAACCTACCTAACTCGCAAGGAAGTTGTCGACTGCATGGCGCGCATGGCTTTCCATGACATCCCCAGCACCCAGCTTTGGGCCGGATACCCTAATGAGCCCACATTTCTCGTCGGCGACATTTGCGGCGGAACTGGGTCGTTCCTAGTCGGAGCCTTGGCGCAAATGAAGCGCAAAGTGCTGCAGTCGATTGAGTATCCGCCGAAGGTCCAGCTAGCCTGGCTGCAGAAGCTGAAGGAACTCAGCCTCTTTGGAGCAGATGCGTCCCCAGGCTCGATCACCAAGGCGCACCTCAATCTATTGACGTTTGGCGCCTCGGCGCATCGCCTGCTTCGAGTTCAAGACTCCATTACCGACGAGGTAGTCAGTCGCTTGGAGGAGCAGTTTGACTTGCTCATGACCAATCCACCTTTCGGCAAGGGCAAGTATGACGACACGGACGGGCTTGAGTGGATGAGAACTGGTCGATTACAGTTGGGATGGTCTTGGCCGCCGGGAAGGCCTGACAAGAAGAAGGCCCTTGCCAATGCCGATCCAGCTGCGCTATTCATCGACCGCAACTTGCAGTTGCTCAAGCCTGGTGGCAAGCTCCTGATCGTCGTACCTGACGGATTACTTTCTAACGCGGGCTATCGCTACGTTCGGGAGTACCTGATGGGTATCAAGGATTCCGAGACAGGGCTGTTTCATGGCGGCAAGGCCATTGTCAAGGCGGTCGTAAGCCTGCCGACCCAGACCTTCGCGATCAGCGGCACAGGAGCCAAGACCAGTTTTCTCTACTTGCAGAAGAAGCGCCACGTGGCAGAACAGCAAGGCCCCATCTTCATGGCCGTGGCTGAGCATGTCGGCTACATCAAGAAAGGCAACACCGAAGTAGAAGATCCGGCGGGCAATGATCTGCTGGCCATTGCCGAGGCCTACACCCAGGGAGCGCCTACCGCATGAGCTTGCCCGATCCGACCGACCTTCTGCCGGTGTTGACTCACCTTTCGACCTTCGGCGAGTGCTATCTGGCTGAGTTGGTGCGATCGGCGAGGCCTTGGCTTGGGCTGCTTGCAGAGGCCGGCTGGATAGAGGAAGCCAGCCCAGAAGTCTATGTCGTTACTCCGGCGTATCTAGCTCTCAGTGATGAGCTCGCCATAGAGGGTCGTCTGCGCAGTATATGCCTTAGTGTTCCCCGCTATCGGCGGTATCTACTGGCAATCCTCGCCGAAGGGCTAGTGGCAGCCGGCCAGATTGACGAGTACCAGGAACAACTCGAACAGTGGATCGTCGGTGATCTGGCCCCTCTAGCTCCGGAGATCAATACGATACTGGATGAACTGGAGAACGGACGTGGACGCATAATCGAGTGGCCGAAGCAGCAGATCGAAGACCGTTTTCGTCTATGGCACAACCAGCATCCTTCCTTTGCGCCGTGGGACACCGTTCTTTTGGGCCGCAGCGGAGTGCCCGAGGAACTCTTCACGGCCGTGCTCAGCCGCGTCTCTGCTTTTCAGCGCCCTTGCGCTTCAAGTGCCGAGGAGATCAGCCCCTTGACTTTTCTACCACTGTTTGACCTTCCCAAGGATCAATCTGGACGACTAGCCTTGCCCTATCCGGCGCCCTGGTCTCGAGCCCGCCGGTTTGTTCATAGCAGTGTGCCATTGTTTGCGTTCGATAACCGTCCTTTATACGATCAGTTACAGCCTGTCCAGACTATGTGGCAAGACGCCTTGGCGCAACAACCCTACTATCGGGCTATGCTGCGCACGGCCATCGAGGCGCGCTTAAGCCAGTACAGCGTCAGCAAGGTGGTGGCGCTGGTTACTGATGACTTGGCCACAGCGCATGTGCAGTCAGAGGGAAAGCCCGGTAAGTCCTTTGTGGAGTTGTTGCCGAGCCTGGTGGAAGCTATGGGCTTTCAGGCAGCTACCGCCATCGGATCGGAACACGTCCAGCGCATCCTGGAGCATTGGATGGCTGTTGGAGCACTGGAGAAACGCGATGGCGTCCTCCTGCTGCACGAGAGCTATGCTCAGACCCTGCATGAACGACGGCGGCGCAAGGCGCTGTTGTGCGGCGCGGGTGAGCAGGAACAGGAACAGGTGAAGGCGATCCTGAAGGAGGGTGTGTGACTGTCATTAGGCGATTGGGTTTGACCAAGCTGTTTCTGTGGATGGAGGCAGAGCGTTACCAGACCTATCCGGCGGCACTGGCGCGCCTGACCCTTGGTCGGGCCTATACGCGTCAACAGGTCGCCGAGGAGTTGTTTGGCCTTTCGACTGGCTCCAACCGCAAACCACAACGCGAAAGCCTGGTCTACAATGCGTTTGGCATGCTTCAGACCGCTGAAGACAAACTCACCCTGCGAGGCATCAACCTGTTCAAGCGCGTTACTCCCAATGGCTCACATCTCGCGTCTGGCATGAAAGTCTGGGAGCGCTCCACAGATGAGTGGATACCAACGTCTAAGGCGGAAGCACTTGGCAAAGCCTATCTACAGAATCCCTCAAATACGCAATGGCAGGCCATGCTCGCCGAGCAGGTTGCACGGTACGAGCCACGAGCGCGCGTGTTGTTGCACCTGCTAAGCACGGGCCACGAGTTGCGGTTCGCAACGCCGAGATACTTCGGAGGCGATGTAGAACAGGCAGTTCTGATAGGCCGAGACTCGTTTCGTCTTTTTGGCGAGAAGGGTACTGCCTTTAGCGAGTTGCTCAGTGATTGCCAGGATACAGCTATCGGCCCCTGGTGGCGCTCGGAGATCGAGCAGGCAGGATTCGTACTCGACGATGACTTCCGTCTCGAGGGTGCCATGAACCGCCCGCCGAGCACGAACCATATCGCCTATGCGCTCAAGACGGCGCTCTATGTGTTCAAAGAGCTGAACATCCTGGAGCCACGCGAAGGCATCTGGCGGGTCAATCCCGGTGTGTTGGGTCAGTGCATGAGTCCTGAAGTAACGCGTGACCTGGCTGGCGAACAGTTCCGAACTCCAGACTTATCTGACGAATGGAAACAAGTTGCTTACGTCGTCAACGCACTAGCTGATGCCCAAGGATACGTGATTGCCTCGGAGGCTGCTGAGCGATGGGGTGAGTTGGCTGACCTGCCGGTCTCAGAACGCACGACAGCTTTTGATCGTCTCCTGCGGCGCGGCATCTTCGAGGAACGCGTCCAAATTCTGGACCGCCATCCAGGCCAGCCCCGTATGGGCCGCGGCTTGTTCGACGACGACAACATGCGCATGGTCCGCTTGCGCGTGCTGATTTGAGAGGCGCTATGGATTTAGCAGAACGACAGATCCTCGAAGCTGAGCTACAGACACATGCTCTCACGCCCCTGGCCGCTGCCTGGCAAAACGCCTGGCTGGCGCGCGAGCCTGCCGAGCGCTTTGCCAATCTCGGCTATCTACATGAGGTCATTGTCAAGTGCCTGGCTTCTGAAGCCTATGGACGCGTGCGTACTCAAGCCGCGATGACCGCAGAACTCGGCACCTTTTTGCGCGATGCCTTCCGGCAGCCCAGCACAGGCCATTGGGCGTCGTTGTACAGCTTGTGCCAGAAAGCGTTGGCCGCGACCTCAGATCGTTGGAGCCAGAACCTGGATGGTTTGATGCGCAAGAAGCTGCGAGATCAGTCGGCGCTTCAGCTTGATCAACAGGTCACTGCGCTGCTTGGCCAGACAATCCGGTCCAGGCAATACGTCACCGTAGCCGAGCTGCTTCAGATGATGATCGAGCTGCGCAACAAGACGCGCGGCCACGGCGCACCCAGACGTGCTTTCTTCGAGGATATCAATCCACTCCTGGAGGCTAGCCTCTTAATGGTGATCCAGGTGCTCCAGCGCTACCTGTGGGGCGACCTGGTCTACCTGGAGGAGGTAATCGCTGAGGATGGCGGTCTCAGGCTTCAGGGCCAAGCATTGATGGGCATGATGCGGCGGCCCTGGCAGGAATCGGTCTCTCCCCTGCCCTGGTTGCAGCCCAAGCACCTATTTTGGTTGGAGAGGACGGAGGACTTGCTGAAGCTACATCCTCTCGATCCACTCATAGTCTGGGATAGTCGCAGCGACAGCATCGGCTTGTACAACGGTTACACGGAAAGCAAACAGCAGATAGAATACCTCAGCTACGCACGCGGCGCTCCTTGGCATGACCGCTCGCGCGGTTACGAGCAAGCTTTCGACTTACCGCCCAAGGCGGAGGATGGAGGAAGTAGTGAACCCATGAAGACGATCAAGCTGTGGTCCAACAAGGGCGTGGCGTTCTACCCGGTGGACTTTCCTTTGGTCGGGCAGAATGCCGTGTTCAACGGCCTGTTCAAATTCAGGCAGTCCTTCCTGGGCAGCCAGGCCAACGACATTGCAGGTTTCTTTGCCCTGATCGGCGACTGGGGCCTGGGCAAGACCCGCATTGGCTATGAGCTCTTCGCTCAAACCTTCGACCAAATGCATCGCTGGCTACCCAATCCTGAGGAATTCATCGTCCCCAACGGCGCCGATGGCCGGCTCTTGAGGCCGCAGCTAGACGACGGGGTGTTGCCTCTGTACGTCCGCTACGGCACGGTGTGTGACGGCGATCTGTTTGCCGAGAACTGGGTTGCCAAGACGGCCGCAACAGCCTTGGCTGCGGTGGTCAAACCCTCACCTGTTCCAGACGTGCCCCCTGCCCTGGTCGAGGACTTACGTTCGGCCCTCACGGCCAGGGGCGTCGACCTGGCGGCTCTGGCGCGGGCGATGGATATTGCCGATGACGACGCCCGCCTGCGCAGCGCGATGGACGTGCTGCAGCCGGCCGGTATTCACCATCTTTGGGTGGTGGTCGATGAGGTGGAAACCCAGGGCGATCTCAAGAAGGGCCTGCGTGACGATGACACGGCGGGCATCGCCGAGGACTACCTTGACATGGTCTCCGTGGTGATCAAGCACGAGAACTACCGGCAGGCCCATCCCTACGTCGGCTTTCTGGTGCTCTGCTCGGCCGGTATGCGTGACAAGATCGAGATTGGGCCAAACCGTCGACGCACTGATTCCGTGGAGCTGGAGCCCAACCGCATCGGCGACGTGCATACCTACGTCGAGTCCTTGCGGGAGCGCGCTGAAGCCCTTGGGCAAACGGTGGACTACCCGGCGGGCACTCTGGAGGGCGCATTCATCGCCTGCAATCGCAACTTCGGTTGGTTCAATGTGATGATGAGCTCGATTCACGAGAGCTATCGCTTGGCGCGCGCCGAACAACGCCCTGTGACCGCCTGGCAACTCATCGAGGAATTCGCCCGCACGGAGCCGCGCGCCAAATGGATCTTCGATGTGACCGCGTTGGACGTGTTAAGGGGAGCGCGGTCAGCTACCGGCGACCTGGTCAAGCGCCTGGTCTTCGGCCAGTTGCCCATCGAGCTGGATGGCCTGGACAGCGCCCAAGCAGATACGGTGCGACGCATCGAGGTGCCGGGCGTTGGACCCGCCTTCGTCCAATTGGCGGAGGTACATCTGGACGCCAGCACGCTGGCCTCCGAGTTGGTGCGGCCAGAGATCGGCTTCCGGCCAGACCCGCGGGGCGGCGACCGCTACATTTACTACGACAGCGAGATCAGCCTTGGCTCCCTGCTCTCTGCCCTGCGCGCCTTCTCCGTGGGTGTATCAGGCGGCAACTTCCTTGTTTGTCGAGATTTGGCGGCGTTCACTGCGCAACTAGGCGCGCTGTACGAACGCCCCGGCGCTGCTGATACGGCCCAGATCGCCGAGCCGCTGCACGCCATCTTCCTGCGCTACGAAGTGCAAGGGAGCCAGTACCTTGGCCCTTCGTTTGCCCTGCTGCAGCGCCTCGACTCGCTGCTCAAGCGCGAGGCGGTGACCGCCGCGTTTCTGCAAGATGCGCGCAAGAACGACGAGCTCGAGCGCTACGCCCAGGATATAGAGACATCGGAGCGCAGACGCCGCATGGCCATCTGCCAGGGCTTCGCCCGCCTGCTAGATGAAAGCATCGCCGCGGACCAGCCCGTGGCCGGCGCTGTTCAGTCCGGCGGCGGTATCACGTTCACTTCCACGTTTCAGTCGCCGCGTTTCGAAGGCCTCCAGGTGACGCCCGAAGGTCGCGTCACGGTGGCCTACAGCCGCGATCTGGAGAAGCTGGCGCAGGAGATGGGCGACTTGATAAGCCAGATGGGCGTTCACCCCATGATCGCCTTGCTGCCAGCCGGCTGTACCACCGAAGACTGGACGCGCCTATCGCTCCCACCGCGGGTCCGGCTTTGTGCAATCCCTCGTGCACTGACTCGGCTGGAAGAGCTGTTCTTGATCAAATACTCCAGCAAGGGTAGTGTCTTACAGCGCCACGATATTTTGAGCGCTCGGACACAGAGTATTCGGGGGGTCATGGAGCAGAACATACAAGGCTTGACGCTCGATTGGCGCAAACAGATCGAAGCGAGTGGATACTTGGTTAGGCCTATCTGGCATTCCACCAAGATATCGGAAGAAGACTTCGCCCGAGGGTACCGTGCCATGCTGGTCAATAATTGGAACATCGACCATCTGGCGCCTGACATCAGTCAAGAGTTTGACACAGCAACCTTTGATCGTATTCGCAAAGCGTGTCAATACAACGCCGATCCTGGACCAAGCCAGGAGCCAACGCTAGAACTCATCACACGCGGTGAGCCTTATGCGCCGCTCGTACCTCCGCTTCTTTGCAGCCTCCTAAGTGAACTCCGCAGCCAGTCCAGCTTAGAAGCGCTGCAGCGGCGATTCTTCTTTGCTGTTCCCGCAAAAAAGATGAAGGCCGACAAACAGCTTGAGCAAGCCCTGGGCCTCCTTCAGGGACTGGGACTGGTCACGCTGTTCAAGGCCAGCTACCGTGCAGTAGATGCTCAGACGCTAAAAGACTACCGGCAAGCGACCTCCGTCTGGCTGAACGGTGAATGTCAGACGCTAATAGCGGACTTGAGCGATTCACTAACCACCGAAACGGTTGGAAAACTCAAGAAACGTAGCTTGAGCTTTGCACCGAACGATCTAGCGACCGCAGAGCAATTGGCTGATCAAGCCGACTTCAGTGTTCTCGATGTGGGTGGTGGCGTTCAACCGGACACATTAACGGCACTGGTTCGGACTGTATCGAGAATCGAGGGCGTACTTCAAACCATTTGCCCTGCTGGTGTGTATCAGCAAACAGGCGCAAGCTTCGAGGCGGGCGTCGATCAAATAGCTACCCGGGAACAACGCCTGCAAACCTACTCCTTGTGGGAGCAGGTACATTTCTATCACTGGCTGCGCGGCCAGTATCGCCAACGGCGCGACCAACTGGCCCATGCAGTCAGCGAGCAGTTGGCCCAGGCCGATGACTTGAAGTCCGTTGATGGCCAGCCGTTCCCGACATCGCCCCTGACCCTACCGTTGAAAGCCATACTGGAAGAGATCACCGCATCGTTGGCGATGGGCGGCCTGAGCTCGCGAAGCGCATTGCCAGTGCCGGGCTACCCACAGAGCGTCAACACTTATCTCTTCATGGGAGAATACGCGAACGCCTGGTATCGCCTGGAAGCCTTGAGCAAGTTTGTCGAACGCACGCAATCGACCTCCTTCTGGGCGCGCTTCCAGGTCGCACGCACCCAGTGGAGCCAGCACTTGCAGAGCTACCAGAATGCGACCACTTCCTGGGACGCGTTGAGCCAGTTCGTTGGCGAAGCCGCCTCGCCCGCCTGGGCGAGCGCCCGGCCGATCAAGGCCAAGCTGGAGCAATTCCGGGCGCTGGTTGACGGCGGGCTGGCCCAGGCGGTCAACGCCGAGGCCGATCGCGGCGCGGAGAAGCTGATCGACGCCCTGGAAGAGGAAGTGCGGGCAGCCGGCAAGTACCGCGACTTGCCCCAGCAGATCGGCGATCTGCGCCAGGCGGTCGAGGACGAGCTCCAGACGCTGATCGACCGCAAGCGCCTGCAAGCCCTGACCTGGGTGCTGGCGGCCAAGCGCCGCACCACGCCTCCCGTGCCCCAGGTCGTCAAGACGTACAGCGAGACCAAGTCGGCCTATGAGACGTTCAACGTCCAGGTCGCCGAGATGGGACGCCAGCAGTTCGAGGGCGCGGGCAGGCAGACCACCTGGGAGCAGTGGCAGGAGATCTACCAACAGCTTCTGGATGACAAGTATGTGATGAGGCCGGAGGACGACGTAGCCCTGCGCGAGCTGGAGGATATGAAGCTGGTGCGGCACACCGTGAGGCTGTGGACATGAACGTCACCTGCCTGACCGAACAGCAGGATCTGCCGGCCATCGCCATGCTGCGTGCGGCGGCCAGCGTCGAGCCGCGGCCGTTGGCCGAGCTGGCCGCCAATGGCTGGGATCGACCGCTGGTGGCGCTGGGCGAGGTGACACGCGTGCCTGAGGTAACCCGCTTGGTCCGGCGCGCCTACGGCAACCCAGCGCCGCTCTTGATCGTGGCACAGCTTCCCGCGGGCGACCTGACCAGCCTGTTGGACACGCCGGCGCCGGTGGCCGTGGTCCGCCAGCGCGCCGAGCGCGTCGATCTGATCGACGCCGAGCTGCGCCGGCTCGTGGGCCGGGAGCAGGTGCAGGTGCTGTGTACCGAAGCTGTCGAGACCGCGTTGCGCACCGGCGACCTGGCCACGGCCGGCGGCCGTCCGGTGATCTGGGCTTACCAGCCGACGCGCGCTGCCACCCCCGTGGTCTGGATTGCGCCCCAGGTGCTGCTGGTCAGCGCGCGCAGCGACCCGATGGATCGCGAGGACCTGCTGGCGGGGCTGCTGGCCTGGGCTGCTGCACACACACGGCCCGCGCCTGATGCCCAAGGCGTCCCGTCCAGCCCGGCGGCACAGGCTGACGCCGATCACGGCCTGGTGCGCGCCCTCGTGGTGGCCTGGAGCGTCCGGCCTGACCTGACCGTCGTGGCGCTGCCTGGCTGGTTGGAACAACGGCTTCACCTTCCGATCAGATCGCCTGAGCAACTGCAGGCTGCGATCGATGCCCTAGACAATGAAGATTCCTTGGATGATGCCAGGCGCCCCAATTCGGCAAAGCTTGCCCACTTAGCCAACGATTGGGGTCTGCGCGCCTGGATACGCGAGGCTGGAAAGCTGGAGGAAACAGCGCAGACAAGCATCGACTTTCGGCCGAAATCGACGAACAACCAGGAGGTCTCATGAAGCTGATCAAGTCTATCGAGATCAACTATCTCCGGTCCATACATCGATTGCGATTGAGTTCTTTGGGTGACTTGACCGTTTTCTCAGGACGCAACGACGTCGGCAAATCGAATCTACTAAAAGCCCTGAACCTGTTCTTCAACAACCAGGTAGACGGGCAAAGACCTCTCGATTTCTACCAGGATTTCTCGCTCAGACGCCTTGATGAAGTGCGTCGCGAATCCATCAAGGGCAAACAGTTCATTAGCATTACCGTGCAGTTTGATCGCCCAAGAAACTACGAGAACAGCCTACCTCCAACATTCAGGGTGAAGAAAACCTGGCTGCGCGATAGCCTCGTTCCACAAGTGTCCAATGACCTTGACAAGCCAGGGACAAAGTTGCCTAGCTCCCTCGAAACTGCTCGTCGAATGCTTTCGCAATTCACGAACCGACTTCGGTTCGAGTATATCCCTGCCGTCAAGGACAGGGCGTACTTTGAGTACATTCTACGGAACTTGCAGGAGACCCTGCTCTCTAGGCCGATGAATTCCAATGATCCGATCCTGAGAGCAGTCAGGGATCTCAATGCCACCATGAGTGAGCGTGCGCAGGCTCTGCGGAGAGATTTCGAGGGATCCACTTCGATCGAAGCTGATGTGAGCCTTCCTGAGGACCCGGCAACGCTCTTTAAGGCTTTCAGTGTTAGCACGCGCTGGCAGACGGGTCAGGAACCGGTACTGCCCTTGACCCTTCGCGGCGATGGAATTCAGGCACGTTATGTACCTTCCTTGCTGCACTACATTGCTGCCAACTCCAACCCGTTTTTCATTTGGGGATTCGAAGAACCTGAGAACTCAGTCGAGTACAATCTTGCAATGGACCTTGCCGAGAAGTTCGAACAGGAGTATTCCAGGGCCGCCCAGATATTTGTCACTAGCCACTCACCTGCCTTTGTGGCCCTCAAAGGGCGACAGACGGTATCCTATCGCGTATACAAACAGGGCAACACTACTGAAGTCGCGCAACTCCATCCGACAGGAGATGCTGGCGTGATGGACCAGCTTGCGGATGATCTGGGGCTTCTTCGCATCCAGGAAGAGCTTCACAGAACTTACGTGGAAAGAAGAGCTGATCTCGAGCGTGTCGCATCTGAGGCAAATCGCCTGCGATCTGAGCTCGCTACAATGCGGTTGCCCGTTGTCTATGTAGAAGGAAAGACCGATCAAGCGATTCTTCGAACTGCATGGGAGAAGCTGTTTGGCACAGGCCTTCAGCCATTCGTGATCAAGAACTGTGATCCGAATGACATTACTCCAGGAGGTGGGTCAGGTGGGGCGTCCACGCTCGCAAAACTGCTCAGTACAGTCCAATCAGATAGTCCCGTTCTGGTGTTGGGCGTTTTCGACGGCGATGTCGAAGGCATCAAAGAGTTCGGAAAGCTGCCCAAACACTTTGTTTTAGACTCAAGGACTGGAGCTCGCATATCCCAAAATCGTCGGGCTGCTGCAATCGTGCTGCCTACTCCTCCAGGGAGAGAACAGTACGCTGAATTTGAAAACATCGAGATCGAGTGCTACTTTCGGGATGAAGTGCTTGAGCTCACAACCCCGGAGGGATGGGGACTTGAGTTCAGATCTGCACCTTACGAGACCTTCATCAATGTTGGCGGCAAATCTCACAGACGACCTATACCTGCCCAAATGGAACTCACAGGCTCACGAACGATCAGCGATGGCAAGACCGTTTTTGCCGAGGCGATAGTGCCAACGTTGCCTTCGGATGAATTCGAGGTGTTTCGTGCTCTCTTTGCGACAATACAGGACCTGTTCTCAACTTTAGATGGACAGGGCTCTACCCAAAGCAGTTACACCTGAGCGACACCATGGCATCTCCTGAATCCTCAGACGTCACCCTCGCCCAGTCCATCGCCGCGGCCATGCAGCTTCGCTTGCCGGGCACGGCCGGCCGCGTGGCGCGCAAGATGCGCTACATCGACGAGGTCGCGCCCAAGTTTCGCGCTGGTGGCCTGGTGCGCGACCTGCCAGACGAGCGTTTCGAGCGCGTTTGGGCCGTGGGCATTGCCTCGCACAGCAACCAAGTGCCGGCTTTCGGCGGCGTGCTCTACGGCGCTGCCGCGTTGCGCCAGGACTTCATCATCGCCGAGCGCAAGGCCACGCCCAACTATCAGGACAGCCAGGTAGATGTCGCCGATATGACCTTCGTCCAGGTGGACAACCGCCTGCAGTGGAAGGAATACGGCCTGACCTACCAGTTGCTGGAGGAACTGTTCAGCGGTACGACTCTGCCTGACCTGGTTCTGCTGGACCTGCCGCTGTTGGTCTTCCGCGGCATCCAGGCCGCCAGCGTGGGCGACGAAGACGTGCGCGCGGAGTGGGAAGGGCTGTTGGAGCTGCTGAGCCGCTTCTGGGGCCGCTACGCCGGCCGGTGCTACCCCAACAATCCGCAGGGGCCGCTGGTGGTGCACCTGGGCCGGCAGCACTTCGGCGCGGTGCTGACCGCCATCCAGGCCGAGGGCGTCAAGGGCGCGGTCGACCCAGTGACGCCGGAGTTGGCGACGCTGGTCGCCGGCCAGTGGGACGACCTGCGCCGGGCCGGGGTCAACCGGGTGCTCAAAGGGCTGCTGCGGCCGGGCAAACGCACGGCGGCCTTTCCCTACGCCGCCCTGGGACGGGATGCCCTGCGCGCCGCGCCCAAGCTGGTGGGCGAGACCGGGTTGCTGGGTTTCCACATGCAGATCGGCTACCGGACGCCGGTCTGGCAGGTGGAGACCATTGGCCCGGCCGACCGCTGGACGCCGGAGGCGCTGGACCGCCTGGCAGCCCTGCTGCGTTTCATGACCCTTCACGACCATCCCGGCGCGCTGCCGCTGCCCTTGTGGTACGCCACCCGACTGGTCAAGGTGCGGGACAAGCTGCTGCACGGCTACCGCGCTGCCATGACCCAGATGCTGCGCGAGCAGGCGGTAGATCGGGCGTGGTTGGAAGGAGTGGACGAATTGGCGACAACTCCTCCTGACAACGAATGGCAAACAAGCGACTGAAGCATGATGAAGCAGTCATCGCTCACTGGCTACACTATCGTCTCGAAATCACCTGCCGCCGTTTGGGTATCTCCTGCGCGTGTCGCGACCCGAATTGACGCGCAACCGTTTCTTCCCGACCTGGTGGAGCTGGATGACTTAATAGGAAGTCGTGACGATTGTGTTTTGCTCGGTTCGAAGCTGGACAGGCGTCGGGGCATTTCAGGGGGAGCGACGCCGTTAGGGGCTAACTACCTTACCGAAGGTATTCACTTCATTCGAACCGAGAACGTCACACCAAACTGGATCGAACTTGATGAGGTGGTTTTCATCTCCCCGGCTGACCATGAGCAGCTACGAAGATCGGCATTACAGACTGACGACGTGCTGCTCACCATCACTGGCGCCCTTTTTGGTCAGTCCGCTACAGTGTATTCAGAATGCCTCCCTGCCAACATCAGTCAGCACTCGGTTCGCATTGCTTTTTCGTCGGATATGAACCCTCGATTCGTATCGACGTATCTGAATAGCAGGTACGGCCAGGCCCAGATACACATTCATAAAGTGGGTGCAACTCGAAGTGCGATCGACTACGAGGGTGTAAGAGCCATAAAGATCCCACTTCCTCCACGCCCCGTTCAGGAGTACATCGGCGCCAAGGTGCGGCTGGCGGAGCGATGCCGGCTGCAGGCGAGGGAGTTATGGTCCGACGCGGCACATGTCCTCTCCCAAGGTAGCGGCATAACCCTTGAGACGAAATACTTCGAGCAAGTTGACGAGAAACAGGTCCGATCGACCAGTTATCAGCTTGTTAGCGCAACACCGATGCAGGCATGGGTGCGGCAGGATTTGGTCGAGCACGAATTGGGGCCGCAGTATTTCCATCCTCGCCGAGCAAATGTTATTCTCAAACTACGAACTTCGGGCCTTGAACTTAAGCGGCTGACAGACCTGACAAGCAGGAGATCTGATCGGATCACGCCGGAGCGCATAACCGAGGTCCCCTACTATGTTGGGCTGGCCGATATCGACACTACAACGGGCTACTTTGAGCAGAAAGAGACTGCGCGGGGGAATGTCTTGGGCACATCGGCCTTGTTCAAAGCAAATGACATCCTGTTTTCCAAGCTGCGTCCTTATCTGAACAAGGTGGCGATCTGTCCCGCTCACATTCCGCAGGCCTGTGGCTCCACGGAGCTACTCGTGTACCGCGCTCACGGAACAACGCTGCCCTACTACGTCTTCTTTGTGCTCAAGAGTAACCTCGGTCTGTTCCAGATTCTGGACGTGACGACGGGATCGACATTGCCTCGGGTCGATCCGGAGATCGTTGACGACATCCTCGTGCCCATGATTGCCCGGAAAGATCAGCTCTCCATCGACAGGAACGTCAGAACAACGCTCCATCTTCGACACCAGGCATCCCTACTGGTCTCTGAGGCCAAAGCCGACTTCGAAGCGCTGGTCGAAGGCCGTCTGGACGTGGACGGGGTCATGGCCGGACGGGTGCGGCCGCCCACCTGGGACGAGCTCGAGGTGTAGCGCCATGGGACTCCAGCCCGCCCTCTTCGACCTGCCCCCGCCTGCCGAGCCAGGCTGGCGGCCGCGGGAGCTGGGCGCGGGCGCTCATCTGCACTGGACGACGCCGGCCGAGGTCGAGGGTCGGCTGGACGCCACCTACTACGTCGTCACACGTCGGCCGGAGCGGCTGTTGAGCGGGTTGCGCTGTCCGCTGTCGCCGTTGGAGGCCTGGGCGGACATCAATCCTGCTGGCCAGCGCGTGCCGGCCGAGCGGGGCTATCTGCTCTTCGACCACTGCCTGTACGCAGAGATTCGCGACGTGAAGGAGCGGTATTGGGCGGTCGGACAAAGTTTACGCAGCATTGCCGTGCGAGACCTACCGAGAAAGGCTGCTTATAGGCCCGAAGTCGGTGATCTTTTGTTGCCCAGCTATGCGTCCGCAGCCCACAAAGCGGTGATAGTAGAAGAGACGAGCCAGCCGCTGATCGTCTCCAAGCACTTCAACGTGCTGCATCCACGAGGCAGAGACGATGGGTTGACCTTGTTGGCCTTGCTGCACCATCGCATCTTAGGCGAGCAGATCTGGGCGCTGGTCACCGGCACCATGAACCGGGCCCTAGCCACCGGCGGACTTAAGGATCTGCAGGTGCCCGACCTGTTGCTGGAAAGCCGGTTCAATCTGGCCTCGTTGGTCGAGCAATTGCTGCATGCCCAAGCTATGGTGGTCTTTCCTGGCAGACAGTTTCCACTCAGGCTATACTGGATGAATGGCACTTTATTTCAATGGGGCCAACGCGCACGCAATCTGCTACAAGAAATCGAGCAAATGATCGACCAGTCTCTGTGTTGAGCTGGGCCGTTGGCCGGAAACCGTGGTCTGCCTAACAAGTTATCGCCGCATTTTCAGATGTCGATCCAAGAAAGGAGATATGATGGACAGTCCCTATGCTTATCAACATGGCTGGCTCATGCCAGATCCTGAACTGAAGGCACGTCTCGCGACAATAAGCGACAATATAGCACGAAAGCGAATTGTCACCGAGTACTTGGCGGAAGGTAATCCTCGTAGCCCTTATGAGTTCTATGGGCTTATGTTGAACTACCCTGTAGACGACTATCCGGGTGATCTGCAGAAATGGATACTTGATTTCATCGTGGAACACAAGCGCAGCTGGGATCCGGATGAATTGGCCTGCTTTTTGCTCGAAGTGGCGGAGGATCATGTACGCTTCGCAGGCGACGCCTCTTGGCTCAAGGCCATTAACATGTCAGATATGATGGACTGGCCAAATGCAAATAACATGCTGTGGGAGATGTATCATGCCGGTTACGACGAGTTTCTCCAGGAACTTGTCGAACACTATCATTGGGGTAGCGTGTTTGCCAACACGCAGGATTGATGCACGATCAACGTTGTGCCTCTCACGCGCACGCTTTCAAGGGCGCAGCTAAGAATTTGCGGCAAAAATAACTCGCAGGAGACTTTATGGACTTCGAATCCTACATCGGAAAACTGATCGGCAACACGGGCCAGCCGGACAAGCTCACCGTGGCCCTGCGCGACAGCTACAGCGCCCGCCGCGGCGAGTTCGTGCGCATCGCGCACCAGGAGCGCCGCGGCGAGCCGGCCACCGACGTGCTGGGCCGCATCGTGGCCCTGGCGCGCAGCAACATCATGTACAGCGAGGCCATGGGCGAAGGCATCAGCGAGGTGGAGCTGCTGCCCACGGCGCGGCTGTCGGGGGAGACGGTCTACGGCCGCGTCGATCTGGTAGGCTTCAAGGACCCAGCCACCGGCGAGATCCGCATTCCCCGCCGCGCCCTCGATCCCGGCGCCAGGGTCTACGGCGTGGACTACGCCTTTCTGACCCAATTCTACGACTTCTCGGAGAACACTAGCATCCACCTGGGCAATCTGGTGGGCTATGAAAAGGGCGATAACGCCGTGCCTATCTTCCTGGACGTCAACCTGGTGGCCACCGAACACCTGGCCGTGCTGGCTATGACCGGCTCGGGTAAATCCTACACCGTGGGCCGCATCATCGAGCGGTTGGTGGCGCTGATGAACGGCTCGGTCGTGGTCTTCGACCCTCACGGCGAGTATGGCCGAGCCTTGCTGGGTGGCCGCCTCAACTTCAATCCCCACGTGGACAAAGTCGAGGATCAGCGCGACCGCGTCAAGCTGGTGGAGATCCAAGAGCGGCTGAGCGCGCTGCAAGCCCAGGGCGTCGGGGTCATCGTTTACACGCCGCAAGACCCCGCCTTCAACCTGAAGTACGCCAGCACCAATCGCACGTTGGCCCTGCAATTCGACCAGTTCGAGATGGACGACCTGACCGGCATCCTGCCCGGCCTGACCGAGCCTCAGCAACGCGTGCTGGATGTGGCCGTCCGCTACTGGAAGACCAGCACCGACGAGCCGCGCGACATCCAACATCTGTTGCGCCTGCTGACCGACGACCTGGACGTGCTGCGAGAGTGGGACGAGCTATCCGAGGCTGAATCCAAGGCGCTACGCGGGGTCAGCGCCGCGGTAGCCGCCATCCGCCTGCGCCGGGTGATCAACGAGGCCCGCAGCTTCTACAGCGTGGCCGCCGGCCAACCGACCGATGTGCACAGCATGATCGGCTTTCCCGACGATCACCGCGGCCGCCTGGTCATCGTGGACCTGCAAGGGCTCTCGGATAGCGCGCGCCAGATCGTGGTTGCGCTGCTGTCCAGCGAGATCCTGCGCGCCGCCTCGCATAAGTCCCGCCCAATCCGCCCAGTGTTCGTGGTCTACGAGGAAGGCCACAACTTCGCGCCGGCCGGCGAGGTGTCGATCTCCAAAAACATCATCAAGCGCATCGCCGCCGAGGGGCGCAAGTTCGGCGTCGGCTTCGCCATCATCAGCCAGCGACCCAGCAAGCTGGACGCCGACGTGACCAGCCAGTGCAATACCATCATCGCCATGCGCATCAAGAACCCGGACGACCAGCGCTTCATTCAGCGCACATCGGACTACTTCTCGGCCGCAGATCTGGCTGAGCTGCCCTCGCTGTCCACCGGGGAAGCGCTGGTCACCGGCAGGGCGATCATCGCTCCTTTGATCGTCAAGGTGGGCAGCAAGGCGCTGGCGCACGGCGGCGTCTCGCCCAACGTAGTGGCGCGCTGGGGCGGGCCGGAGGAGTGACATGAACCTGTCGGCAGCCCTGGCCAGCGAGTTTGCGACCCGGCAGGTCATGGCCGAGCGGTTCCCCATGCTCACCCACCACGGCATCGCTGACGCCGACCGCATCATTCACTCGCACTTCCTTTCCTACCTGGCCGTACTGGCCCAGGTGCTGGGCTACAGCGGCATCGCCGAGTGTCCGCTGCCCTTGGCGCCTGGCAGTCGCTGGGCTCGGCTGGGTGAGGTGCGTCCCGACTCGGTCTGGTTCGACAAGGTCGACAACACGCCTCTGGCCGCCTTCGAGTTTGAGCGCTTCGAGCGCGGTGACGAGATGAATCTGCGCACCAAGATCGAAAACTTGGATATCGCCTACCTACGCAGTGACAAGCGCCTGCAAGTAGCGGTGCTCGTCTACTGGGTGCGTAGCGGCGTGGCTGCGCAGACCGCGCTGCGCGAGGCGTCCAGCGGCTACCGTGTGGGCTTCGTGCGTCGCGGCCTACGTGTGCCGCCCGCGGGCTGTCCCCTGCTCGTCTTCAAATGTACCTGGCGCGCCACCCCTGGCGGCCTGGTGGTGAGCGATATTTTGCCGGTCGAGGTCTGAGCGCATGTCAAGCCTGTCGTTGCTATCCACCCCCTACAAGGCGTTGGCTGCCCGCTACGAACTGATCGACGTCCTGGGCCACGGCTCCTTCGGCGACGTGTGGAAGGCCCGTGTCCTGGACGGTGGCGCTATCGTCGCGCTCAAGGTCCCGCGCGACCAGGAGTTGGGCGAGGAGGCCTTGCGCCGTGAGCCGGACCTGATGCGCGCCTTCGATCACCCCAACATCGTGCGCGTCAACGGCTGCTATACCCTCGGCTCGACCTTCGTCATCGAGATGGAGTATGTCGAGGGCCACAACCTGGGAGAGATGCTGGACGGGGTCAACCGCGAGAACCCGCTCTCCTACCGCCGCATTCTGCACTGGACAGAGCAAATATTGAACGGCTTGCAGGCGATCCACGACGCGCACGTGGTGCACAGCGACATCAAGCCGCAGAACGTCCTGATCGACGGCCGCGGAGATG
>CAYQJH010000057.1:0-20172 GCA_964417755.1 uncultured Planctomycetaceae bacterium | reverse complement strand
TCGGCAGGCACGTCGGTGACCCGCACGCGAGGTTCATCGGCCAGCGGTTTGTCGGCAGGCTTGTCCGATGGCTTGACCTTGACAGCCTTGGGTGCAGCGGCGGCCACGCGCGGGCTGCTGGTTACGGTGCGGGCATCGCTGGCAACCGGGCTGCTGAAGGTTGGCAGGCGGATGGCGCTGACGAATTCCGGCAACTTGAGCTTAGGCCTGCCCTTCCAGATTTTCTTGCCCAGGCTTGGCAGGCGAAGAACAATATTGTCAGCCGTCAGCATCAGCCCTGCGGCAAGACTGAAGCCCACGATCAGCCAGGCGGCCGTCTTGAGCTTGGTCGAGAGCATCAGGCCGATGCCTTTGCCCACGACGCCCGCCCAACCCGTATCAAGATCGCTATGAATGACCGGGTTCCACAGGTAGATAGCCGTGCTGGTAGCCACTACGAGCAAGGCGGTGCCCAGCAGGCGCCAATAGATGTCGCGAATCTTGCCGCCGACGATCATGACCGACGCTGCCAGCGTCGCAAAGAGCAAGGCCATGTAGGCCCCGCCGCCGAGATAGTAGTGCAGCGTATGTGCGATGTACGCACCAACCGTGCCCGCCCCGTTCTTAACAGTCCGGCTGGAGGAGGCCACCAGCTTTGAAGGCGGGTCTTCCGGCCAGAATGTCAGCAGAGACAGCCAGGCCAGCACCACCACGCAGACCAGCAGCAACACGAAGAAGTAGTAACAGAAGCGGCTATGCGAATCGCCGTCCTTAGCCCTGCCCTTGTCCTCTTTCTTGGCCATCCTTGCGCCTATGTGCATCGGCGTTTACGCAACGGCAACTGACGCCACTGCGGCAGCCGATTCCTTTTTCACTTGGATATTCTTGTGCAGGCTCCGCCTGCACTGCCCTGCCTTCCGGCAGGGGCGTTCTCACCTGCTCACCTGTTCACCTGTTCACCTGCTCTGCTGCTCACCTGCTCTACTGCTCACCTGCTCTAAACTCCGGTGTGGCCGAATCCGCCGTCGCCTCTTACAGTAGGGGGCAGATCAGCCACCACGTTCAGCCGGGCGAGCGTTACCGGAGCGATCACCATCTGGGCGATGCGCATTCCGCGCTTGACCACGAATGGCTCTTTGCCCATGTTGCCCAGGATCACGCAAACCTCGCCGCGATAGTCCGCATCGATCGTGCCCGGCGAGTTGGGCAGAATAATCCCGTGCTTGATAGCCAGGCCGCTTCGCGGCCGAATCTGCGCCTCGTAGCCTACCGGGATGGCCATGTAAAAACCGCACGGCACGAGCTTCACGTCGCCGGGCGAGAGCACCACGTCCTGCTCGCAGGCTGCGCAGATGTCCATGCCGGCTGCGTGAGCCGACATATATTGCGGCCACGGCACATCATCCGCGCCGCTCTTGCGTCGTATTTGTATTTCTATCGGATTGGGCACGAAGTTAACTCCAATCGAAATCGGCCCCTTGGCCTGGGCCAGGCAACCCGCCGCCGAGCCTTATCATCCTTTTCTCTTGGGCCTCTGCGTCTGGCCGGCGGTTGTTCTTACTTATTGCAGCTTCCACGCCTTGGCGAAGGCCTCGAAGGAGCGATCATAGGTCCTCTCTGCCTCCGGTGGAAAGCAACAGCCAGGCAATTGCCTGCTTGCCAAGTGATAGGCAAGGCAATCGCAACAAATACCCCGACGGGAGCATGATGCATACGTGCACGTGCATGTCTTTGCCGTAGCAGATTTCCTACATTCCATTTGTCTGGCCTCCAAAACCGAGATATTCTCGTGTTATATCAGTTTTCCAGCAAAAACCAAGGCTGCCGTGTGTCTTATGTAATATGACCTGGTTTGATGTCTCTGCCGGCCGGACGGGGAAGGGCAAAAAACATGAAACTTCCGGCAGCGGCAATGGTTTATATGACAGGGCGCTTGATTTGCCCATCGCCGTACTTCCCGGGACGAGAATACGACGCAGTATCGGAACGCCGCTCATGGATCGACTTAAATATCGATATCTTTTGAGGTTAATGCTGCTCCTGCCGGCATTGTGCCTATCGGGCCCCGCCTGTACGCCCGCCCAGTATGCAAAGGATGCCGACAAGGACGCCCAGCGCGCGGTAGATTCAACCCGCCAAACCATGTTCAGCAGTACCAGGCCCTTTGACGTAAAGTACCGCCCCTATGCCGCCCAGGGCAAGGACGGCCTGATCTCAGTCGGACAGAAGACGATCAATTTCGGTGATGGAGCAACGACTGTCCTTAAGGTGGACGAGGCACTGGAGATCGGCTTTCGCAACAGCAGGAGCTTCCAGGACAGGCGGGAGGAGCTTTACCGCACGGCACTTGGCCTGGCCAACAGCCGGCGCGGCTGGGACTGGCCCCGCTTTGGCGGCGAGGCCACCGGTAGCGCAAACGTCAGCCGCACCGGCGGCGAGGGCGATATACACACCGGCGCAGCGGCGGTCAGCCCCACCCTTTCACAAAGGCTGCGCCATGGCGGGCTGCTGACGCTTGGCTACAGCCTGGACCTGGCGACGGATTTCACCGGCTGGAAGAACTCGCAACTTGGTTCACTGATGAGCGCCGAATTCACCCAGCCGCTTCTGCGGGGTGGCCTTGGCGAATATGCCTACGAGCCGCAGTACCGCCTGGAGCGCGACTTCGTCTTCGCCGTGTATGATTATGAACGCTTTACGCAGACGTTCGCGGCTGACTTGTTCAGGCAGTATTTTTCGGTGGTAGCCCAGCGGGATCGCCTGGAGAACGACCAGGAAAACATCAAGCGTCTGAAGGAGACGCTGGGGCTGACAAAGGTGCTCGTTGAAGGCGGCCAGGTCTCGCGGATTCAGCAGGACCAGGCCGAGCAGGATCTGCTCTCAGCCGAGGTTCGGTTTCAGCAGAGCCAGCAGGCCTATCGTGACCTGCTGGATCGCTACAAGATCACGCTGGGCCTGCCAATCCGAGCCAATGTTGAATTGGATTATCCTGGCGCCTTGGAGGCCCTCAACGCCGCCGGGCCCAAGCCCATGCCGCTGGATGAAACTGCCGCCGTCGAGGCGGCCTTCCGTACGCGCCCGGACGTCCTGAGCCGTTCGGCACAGGTTCGCGACGCATCGATGAATGTCGAGATCGCGATCAACAATTTCCTGCCGCAACTTGACCTGGCCCTGGCGGCCAATGCTCCTGGCACGTTGCCCCGCCAGCCTTTGCGGACGCGCTTCAACAACAATACTCGCAGCGCGGGGGTGAACTTTGATTACTCTCTGGATCAGACGGACAATCGTAACGCCTTTCGCACCGCGCAGATCGCATTGGACAAGGCCCGGCGAGACTTGGCGCAGTTCCTCGATAATGTCCGCCTGGAAGTCCGCCAGTCATATCGCGAGATGGCGCAGTCGAAGACCAGCTATGAAATCCAGGCACGCAGCGTCGAGATCGCCGTTCGGCGGCGGAAACTTGCTGCCCTTCAGCAAAAGGAGGGCCAGGCCAGTGCCCGAGACGTGCTGGAAGCGGAGGAGGCCCTGCGTTCAGCCCAGGACGGCTTGACCAATGCTCTGGTCAGTTACACAACCACGCGGCTGCAATTCCTGGCCACGCTGGGAATGCTTTGGATTGACGAAAAAGGCTTGATACATGAACGAGCAGAACCATTCAAATTTGATTCGATCCGCCGTCTCTACCCTTACGTCGATGTTCAGTAAGGGCTCTGCCGGCAAGTTTCGCGGCAGGCGAAAGCTCTGGATCGGCTCGAGCATCGTGATCGTCGCATTGGTAGTGGCCATCATTTTGGCCGCGTCTTCTGACGAGGAGGATGCCGCGCTGGCCATTACGGCCCCGGCCGTGATGGGCCCGATGACAGTGCAGATCACCGAGTCTGGCGAACTGGAGGCAGAGCGCCGCGAAGTAATCTCCAACGAATGCCGCTGGCCGGCGTACATCAAGAGCCTGGCAGCTGAGGGATCAATCGTCAAGAAAGGCGACGAGATCGTCCGCTTTGAATGCAAGGAATTGATTGACGCCATCACGCAGGCGCAGATCAATGTCACCAACGCCAATAACGACTACACCCAGGCGCATGAGAACGTTGAGGTCAGGAAGAAGGAAGTAGACAACGCTGTTTACAAGGCTGAGCAGGCCCTCATCGAGGCCAACGAGAACATTCGCCGCTACAACGAAGGCGAGGGCCCGATCAAGCGCAGCCAGGCTGAGACTGCCATCCAGATGGCTGAGCGTGACCTGACGCTGGCGCAGGGCAAGCTGGACTTCAAGAAGACTGCCAATGCCGACCCTGAATTGAACACGCCGTACAGCCTCAGCGAAATCAAGGGCGACGAGCTGGCCCTGGACCGCATGAAGGAGAACCACAAAAAGACCATTGCGGATCGCGACATGTTCGTCAAGTACGATAATCCTCAGCAGATCCGCAAGCTCGAGATGGCGATCAAGGACGCTGAACTGAATCTTGAGAAGGCCAAGCTCGATGCCAAGACGCAGATGCTGCTGGTGGAGACCAATGAGCGGTCCAAGAAGACGACGCTGGACCAGCAGACGACCAAGCTGAAGGACCTGCAGACGGAAGAATCGAAAATGGTTGTCTTTGCCCAGCGGGACGGCCTGGTGGTCTATGACCTTGGCAGCATGCGACGAAATACCAACCTGGTCATCGAAGTCGGCGCCAAGATCGAGCCTCGTATGCAGATCATGACGATTCCGGACATGGCAAGCCTCCGCGTCAAGACCAAGGTCTATGAGACTATGGTGGACCAGGTGCCCAAAGATGCCGAGGCGTACATCCGCCTCGACGCTAAGCCTGGATGCATCTTTCCGGGCAAGATCGAGAAGGTCTCCGTCCTGCCCGACAGCAGCAATTGGATGAACCCCACCGCCAAGGCCTATATCGTCTATGTCAAACTTGATGAGATGCCTGATGGCCTCAAGCCCGGCATGACCGCACAAGTCGACATGATCCTTGCCCGCCTGCCTAACACGCTGAGCATACCGGTCTCTGCCGTCTTCAGCGAGCAGGATCAGAAATACTGCTATCGCCGCTCCGGTGGCAAATGCGAAAGAGTCGCCATTTCCACCGGTAGAATGAGCGACACGCGTGTGGAGATCCTTGCCGGACTGAATCCCAATGACAACGTGCTGCTGACGCCGCCGGCCAATCTGGTAGCCCCTGCCGGTCAGGGCGATGCCCAGGCCGCCCGGGACAAGAAGGACCAGAAGCCGGCCGACAAAGACGCCAAGGCGGAAGCCAAGACTGACAGCAACAAGACAACTAAGGACAAGACCTCTGCCCCGGCGGAACCTGCCGCCCCGAGGCGCCAGGGCGGCTCGCAGGGCCGAAAGGATGTTGCGCAGTCGTGAAAAGCCTGGTGCAACTGGAAAAGCTCTGGCGCATCTATCCTATCGGCGAGGGCGTGGCCGCTCTCAAGGGGATAGATCTTCGCATCAACCAGGGCGAATATGTCGCGATCATGGGCCCAAGCGGCTCGGGCAAGAGCACGCTGCTGAACATCCTGGGCTGCCTGGACTGCCCCACCACTGGGAATTACTGGCTGGGCGGTGAAGATGTCTCGGGCATGAACGACGGCCAGCTCAGCGAGGTCCGCAACACGAAGATCGGCTTCGTGTTTCAGAGTTTCAACCTGATTCCAAGGCTATCGATCGTTGCTAACATCGAGATTCCGCTTTTCTATCAGGGTGTTCCGCGAAATCTTCGCCACCAAAAGAGCCAGGAACTTGCTCGCCTGGTCGGCCTTAACCAGCGCATGGATCACCGCCCCAGCCAGCTTAGCGGAGGGCAGCAGCAGCGAGTGGCCATCGCCCGGGCGCTGGTGAACGACCCGCTGATCCTGCTGGCTGACGAGCCGACCGGCAACCTGGACACAGCAACCACAACGGAAATCCTGGCACTCTTCGAGCAACTGCATAACAAGGGGCGAACCGTCATCATGGTCACGCATGAGGATGACGTGGCCGCACACGCCCATCGTGTGGTTCGTCTGCGCGATGGGTTGATCGAGTCCGATGTACCCGGCAAGGCTGTGAGCGCCATTCATGAAAGCCGTTCATAAAGTTGTCGATATAGTCCGCCTGGGGCTGACCAGCCTGACCGTGCACAAGGTGCGCTCTGCGCTGACGGCCTTGGGCGTCATCATCGGCGTCTGCGGCGTGATGGCGAGCCTGGCCATCAACGAGGGGATGATCTACCAGTCGCAGCAGGCCTTCCGCGACCGCGGCACTGACAACATCGTCATCAATTCCAAGAAGCCCGTCGGCAGCGATGATCAGCCTGCCTGGATGCTCGGCTATGGCCTGACATATGTCGATGCCCGCCGGCTGGCTGACATTCCAAATGTGGTGCGATGCGTCAAGGTGCATCGCACTCAGAAGTATGCCCATGCGGGCAACAACAACTTGAACGTCTACCTCATCGCGACTGAACCCACGTACGCGCAGGTGGCCCGCGTGGAACTATCCGCTGGGCGCTTCATTCACGCGATGGACATGGAGAACAAGCCCTATTGCGTCATCACCGAAGCGATGGCGGACAAAATGTTCGGCTTTGAGGACCCGCTGGGCAAGACAGTCCGCCTGGGCGACGGCGATCCGCTGGTCGTCGTCGGCGTGCTCAGCCGCCTGCCGGCCAATCTCGCAGGCGAGGGCGGCGACACGGCAAATTGTGTCATTGCCCCACTGACCACGTGCATGCAGCGGTTCGGCGCGCTGAACATCATGCTCAGCCAGGGCAGCATGATTCGCGAGCGCGTGGAAGTCAGCCAGGTCATCCTCCAGATGAAGGACGAGCAGTCCGTTATCGACGGCGCAAACATCGCCCGCGCCATGCTTCAGCGCAGCCACGAAAAGATGGACTTCGAGGTGATCGTGCCGCTGGAGCAGATTCGCATGATGAAGGAACAGAAACGCCTGCTGACACTGGTGTCGCTGGGCATCGCGGCCATTTCGCTGGTGGTCGGCGGCATCGGCATCATGAACATCATGCTCGCATCAGTAACCGAACGCACCCGGGAAATCGGCATCCGCCGGGCCCTGGGCGCAAAGCGGCGCGACATCGTGACGCAGTTCCTGGTCGAGGCGGTCGCGCTGACGATGGCTGGCGGATTGATCGGCATCGTCGCGGGACTTGGCATCTCGTTTGGCCTCGAGAGCGTGCTGACCTTCCAGACGATCATCACGCCACTTGCGATAATCTTCCCATTTGTGATGGCTGTGGCAGTTGGCCTCATCAGCGGCCTGTACCCGGCGCTGCGAGCCGCCCGCCTGGACCCGATAAACGCCCTGCGGCATGAATAAACCGGCTACCGTGGGACCGGATACCGGAAGACCGAAAGAACGCACGACCAACTGCGGAACGCTCAACAATGATTTCTGAATGCCGAAGAAGAACGATCATCGCTCGGCGTGGACAACAGGCCGCTGTTGTTCAACCCTGAGCGATGAATATTGTGTTTTCCGGACTCCTGCTTTTTTCAGATACCAGTAACGTTGTTCTTCGCCACTGTCAGCATGCGCCTGGCCAGGTCGCTGATCTTCAGTTCGTGCATCCCGCACAGTTCAGTGCGGATGGTATCGTTCAGGGGCATCGTCCAGTGCTTCGGAATCCCCCTTGTTCCCAAGGCGCAGCCCATGATCGAGCCGGCCGTGGCGCCGTTGCAGTCGGTGTCGCGGCCAGCCGAGACAGCGATGCCGATTGTCCGCGTGAAATCGCCACCGCCCTTGAGGATCGCCATGATGACGATGGCCGCGTTGATGAGGCTGTGATTCATCGGCGCCCGCTTGGGGGCGAACACGTCCTGGTCGTATCGCGCATAGATGGCGGCATTGGCCTGCTCCCAGTCGCTATGCTGGCCGCAGGCCTGCCGCGTCAGGCGAATCATCTCGGCGAAGCGGGACTTCGGCGGGATGTACGCCTCGGCAGTATCGAGCGCTCGCACAGCGTCGCCGTGGCTGAAGGCGTCGGCCATCGCTATCGCGAAGAACATGCCCGAATAGATGCCGTTCCGCCTCTGGGAGCCGACGGCGTCCTGGTAGGCCAGGCGGGCCGCCAGTGACGGATTGGACGCCGCGGCCCAGCCGTAGGGGTCGCAGCGAATGGCCGCCCCGAGCGACTGCCGGCACGGGTTGCCGAAGACGGCCGAGACCGACGCCGGGACGCCAAAGCCATTCTTCAGGACCATGTTCAGGCCGGCGGAAAAGAGGAACTCCTGCGGATTTACAGCTCGCAGAATAGCCGCCACGTCGTCTGCGGTGAAGTTCACCCCGTGCTTCTCCAGCGTCAGCAGGCCGATGATGGAGTAGTGAATATCGTCATCAGGCGCCACGCAGTCGAAATGCCCCTTGGTCAGCCATTGCTGGTTGGCGATCCGCCGGCCGTAGCCTTCGACGGCTCGCAGTTCTTCGATCCGGCGCGGATCGTCGATGGGCTTGAGGTAGTCCTCCAGCGGCCAGGAGCCGGAGGTCTGGGCGACCTTCCTGACTTCTTCCGGCCAGGCGCCCTCGAAGGGCTTGCCCAGTTGGCAGCCGACGCATCGCCCCTGCCAGGCCGCCAGCAGCCGGTCGGCCAGGACGGCCTCGCCGCCGCCAAAGCGCGCGTGCAAGTCGTCAACGGGAAATGTCCCGGAAATAGACTCCCAGTCGCTCGGCTCGCGATAAGCAAATGTGGCCGGTGAAGGCCTGTTCCAGAGCTCTTCCTGGAGCCTGGCCAGGGCATCGAGCGAGCCGGTCGCGGCCGCCCCGTCAACTTCCCGCGTCAAGGCAGCCAGGTCGTGGCCTTCCTCGACCATCTGCTGGGCGTCGATCCGAAGATTATCCAGAACGATATTGAATAGTGGATGCATGGCAAAAGATTAGCCAATGCCTGCTGTCTTGGCAACAGCGACGCCCCCGCCACGGCCTGTCGCCCCTTTCGTCTCCCGCCTGGCGAATCAAATCCCTGTTAGCAGTATCAGCCAGTATCAGGCAGTGTTAGTTGAGTGCCCTGCGGATCGCAGCGACTAGCTCTTCTGCTTTGCCTGGGGCGTACTTGCCTGCTGGCCAGTTGAAGTGGAAGGCATCGCCGCTGTTACGCGGGATGATGTGGAAATGCACGTGCGGCACGAACTGATGGGCGGCACGGCCATTGTTCTGGAGCACGTTCACGCCTTCGCAGCCGGTGGCCGTCTGAACAGCCTTGACCAAAATGGGCAGGTTCCGCAGCATCGCGCCGGCCTGGTCGGCTGACAGTTCATCCAGCGTCTGAGCGTGCGCCTTTGGGATTAGCAGCACATGGCCATCAGCCAGCGGGCTGACATCCAAAAACGCCAGGCAGGCGGCGTCCTCCAGAACTTTGGTGGCCGGAATCTGCCCTGCGATGATCTTGCAGAAGATGCAGTCGATATTGGTCATGTGCCTTCCTCGCGGACGATGGTTCAGTGTTCGACCACGAATTGTAGCAAGCAGAAGGTGGACGGCAAGACATGTTGATGCGGCAGCAGGAAGCCCCCGGCGGAAGCAGGGGGATGCTGTCATCCGACAAACGCAATTGGCGACATTGCTGTAACGACATCCCCCGCCTTCCGAGGGGGGGCTTCCAGTTGGTTCAACGTATGACCATGAGGAGTCAGCCCCTGTATCTTGATTGCGACCTTAAGGTGCCGGGGCTTCGCGGTTCAGCGTCGCGCGGAACGTGTGCGCAGACAAAGGCCCGCGCCGAGGATGGTCAGGCTCATCGTCATCGGTTCGGGTATTTCGGCCGGTGGAGCGTCGAATCGAGGCTCGCTGAGATCAGTGCCATACTGGAAGGCTACGTTGGAAATGCTCTGCGGCGTGAGGATGAAGTCTTCAGGCAGACCATTCAGTGTGAAGACCATAGAGTCCTTCACGAGCGGAACTTTTCCGGTGACCTGCTTGTTGCCGGTGGTCAGGTCGTCGCCAGCGCTTAGGAGGCCAAAGTCCAGCCCTTGCGGACCATTGCCGACGCCTGGCCCGCCGGGGAAGACATCATGAGGGCCGAAGATGCCAAGCCCAGAGGCACTGATGCCCTGGCTGGCCATAATGAACAGATTATCTATTTCCCCCACGTATGCCCACTGGCTGCCCAGAGAATTATCTTCGCCGGCTTCGCTCCAATTCAAGGTGCTGCCGGGCCCAATAATTGCGCTGAGCGCAGATAGTTGCGGATTGCCCGCCAAGTCAAAGAACACGCCGGTCAAGACATCGGCAGGAACCAGCACGTCCGCGGCGGAGGTGTTAGTCAAGCTGACGATCAGCATGTTTTCCGCCTGTTCAAAGCTTACGGAAGCGCCAAGATCCCCGTTGTCGGCGCTGAATATGATCGATGAACGAGCAGGGGTTGCCATGCCGGCAAAACACAAGATGCCGGCGATAAGACCGCAGAAAAATCGCTTGCGATGCAACATGTGCATGAGCATCTCCTCGATTGCGGACTCCAACCGGAGCCAGCGCGGATAGTCTTCTTCCGTCAGCCTGCCTGGTCCCCGGCTGCAATATAGGATTCGGATGTTTTGGAGGCGAACTTGGGCAAGACGGGCGGTATTTTCCGCTGCCTGAAATCAATTGACAGGCCTTTGGGGCTTGCCTAAACTCTTGACTCGTTTTGTCCAGGGCGGCGTTTTCAGCCGGAGCCCTCGCCAAGCATGCGGTCTTCCCCGCCGTGTTTCCGCAGAAGGGCCATTCGTTAAAGATGCCGGCCTGGAGAATATGTATCGTACAAGTGGCCGCGCCTGCGCATCGCGCAGACAGCAGGCCAAGGTCATTCAACTTTGCACGGAGATTTTTCGATGGCTAAGAGCAAGCAGAAGTACGTGTATTTCTTCGGCGGCGGAAAGGCCGAAGGCAACAAGGACATGAAGGCAATCCTCGGCGGCAAGGGCGCCAACCTGGCTGACATGTCCAGCCTGGGCCTGCCCGTGCCTCCGGGCTTCACCATTACCACCGAAGTATGCGACCTGTATTACAAGCTTGGCCGCAAGTATCCAGAAGGCTTGGCCAATCAGGTAACCATCAACATTCAGAAGCTCGAAGCCCTCACCGGCAAGACCTTCGGCTACGGCGAGAATCCCCTGCTGGTCAGCGTCCGCAGCGGCGCCGCCGCCAGCATGCCCGGCATGATGGATACAGTGCTGAACCTGGGCCTCAACGACCAGACGCTCCAATCGCTGATCAAGCTCACCGGCAATGAGCGCTTCGCCTGGGATGCCTACCGCCGCTTCATGCAGATGTTCGGCGACGTGGTGCTGGGCCTGGAGCACCATGACTTCGAGCATGCGCTGCAGGCTGTCAAGGACGCTCGCGGCGTCAAGCTTGATACCGAACTGGATGTCCAGGGCCTCAAGGAGGTCGTCGAAGGCTACAAGCAGGTGTACATCAAGGGCGGCAAGAGCTTCCCGCAGGATGCCCGCGAGCAGCTTGATGCCTCCGTCGACGCCGTCTTTGGCTCGTGGAACAACCCCCGTGCGATCAAGTATCGCCAGCTCAACGACATTCGCGGCCTGCTGGGCACAGCCGTCAACGTCCAGACGATGGTCTTCGGCAACATGGGCGAGGACAGCGGCACAGGCGTGTGCTTCACCCGCAACCCCTCCACCGGCGAGAACAAGTTCTACGGCGAATACCTGATGAACGCCCAGGGCGAGGACGTGGTAGCCGGCATTCGCACGCCGCAATCCATCGACCAGTTGGCCCAGGTGGACAAGAAGTCATACAAGCAGCTCGTCGAGATCCGCAAGAAGCTCGAGACGCACTACCGCGACATGCAGGACATGGAGTTCACCATCGAGAAGGGCGTGCTGTACATGCTCCAGACCCGCAACGGCAAGCGCACCGCGCCGGCGGCTGTCCGCATCGCAATCGACCTGGTCAAGCAGGGACTGATCACCGAGCAGGAAGCGGTGATGCGCGTCGAGCCCAAGAGCCTCGACCAACTGCTGCACCCGCAGTTCGACCCCAAGGCTGAGAAGGTCGCCAACACGCTGGGCAAGGGCCTGCCCGCCAGCCCAGGCGCTGCAAGCGGCCAGGTAGTCTTCAACGCCGACGAGGCCGAGAAGTGGGCGGCCGAAGGCAAG
Source organism: uncultured Planctomycetaceae bacterium (assembly GCA_964417755.1). Lineage (GTDB taxonomy): Bacteria > Planctomycetota > Phycisphaerae > SM23-33 > SM23-33 > CAYQJH01. The sequence continues at coordinate 8,103 of CAYQJH010000057.1, read as the reverse complement.
GCCGTCATCCTCGTCCGCATCGAGACCAGCCCGGAGGATATCGGCGGCATGAATGTGGCCAAGGGCATCCTGACCGCTCGCGGCGGCATGACCAGCCACGCTGCCGTCGTCGCCCGCGGCATGGGCAAGTGCTGCGTAGCCGGCGTAGAGGCCGCTCGCATTAACTATAATGAAAAGACGCTGGCCTTCGGCGATGTCGTGCTTAAGGAAGGCGACTGGATCAGCCTCAATGGTTCAACCGGCACGGTCTACCAAGGCCAGATCAGCACGATCGACCCGCAGCTTACCGGCCCGTTCGGGCAGATCATGAAGCTGGCCGACAAGTACCGCAAGCTGGGCATCCGCACAAACGCCGACACGCCGCACGACACGCAGGTGGCTGTGCGGTTCGGCGCCGAAGGCATCGGCCTGTGCCGCACTGAGCACATGTTCTTCGAGGGCGACCGCATCATCCCGATGCGAGAAATGATCCTGGCCGACGACACCCCCGGCCGCGAAAAGGCCTTGGCCAAGCTGCTGCCGCTGCAGCGCCAGGACTTCATCGGCATGTTCCAGGCCTTGGCGGGTCGGCCGGCCACCATCCGCTTCCTCGATCCGCCGCTGCATGAGTTCCTGCCGCAGCACGATAACGTCAAGGGTCAGGAAGAGATGTCGCAGGTCATGGGCGTGCCTGTGGAGAAGATCAAGGCCAAGGTCGACTCGCTGCATGAGTTCAACCCGATGCTGGGCTTCCGCGGCTGCCGCCTGGGCATCGTCTTCCCGGAGATCACGGCCATGCAGGCCCGCGCGGTCATCGAGGCCGCTTTCGAGGTCAAGGGTTCCAAGCCGGAGATCATGATCCCGCTGGTTGGCCACATCAAGGAATTCGTCAACCAGAAGAACATCGTCTTGGAGGTGCTTGCCAAGGTGATGGCTGAGAAGAACGTCAAGAAGCTGCCATTCGAGCTGAAGATCGGCACGATGATCGAAGTGCCGCGCGGCGCGGTGACGGCTGACCTGATCGCCAAGGAAGCAGAGTTCTTCAGCTTCGGCACGAACGACCTGACGCAGATGGGCTGCGGCTTCAGCCGTGACGACGCGGGCAAGTTCCTCAAGCCCTACGTCGAAATGGGCATCTATGACTACGACCCGTTCCAGACGCTCGACCGCGACGGCGTGGGCATCCTGATGCAGATTGCGACGGAGAAAGGCCGTAGCGTTCGCAAGGACCTGAAGCTCGGCATCTGCGGCGAGCACGGCGGCGACCCGATGAGCGTTGAGTTCTGCCACTTCGTGGGCCTCAACTATGTCAGTTGCTCGCCCTACCGCGTGCCGGTGGCCCGCCTGGCGGCAGCACAGGCCGCCATCAAGGACGCCAATGCCCAGAAGGCCGCCAAGAAGGCCGCCCCCAAGGCAAAGGCTGGCAAGGCCAAGAAGGTTGCCAAGGGAAAGAAGAAGTAGTCCCCTGCTGTAAGTGTGACTGACTCATCAACGGCTGGACCGGCAATCGCCGGCCCAGCCGTTGCTATTTGAATCTGGTTGAGCCTGTGAAGCTTTGGTGCCACCCCCAAGCGTTGCTTGGGGGTGCGGGCTCTATCGTGGCGAACACCCCCAAGCGAACAGCAACGACGCTTGGGGGTGGCACCAATCATTGCTCCATTTATTGTTTGAACCAGGAACGCTCTGGCGGCGACATTAAGGGCGAAGGCAATCTCTACGAGTGAATGACAAGCATCCAATTGAAGATGACATACTCGTGCTGCGATGCCGCCAAGGGGACGCCGCCGCCCTGGAGACGCTGCTGACGCGGTGGCAGGAAAGGCTCTGGCGGCATGCGCTGCGAGTAACGGGTGACAGTGAAGCCGCCTGGGATATCCTCCAGGAGGCGCTGCTGGTGATCGCTCGCAAGATTCACAAACTCGAAGCCGCCTCTGCGTTCGCCGTGTGGGCCTATCGGGTTACGAGGAACAAGGCCAACGATTGGCTTCGGCGAAATCGCCGTCGCCTGCGTCGCGACACACACTACGCGGCATCACGATCGCTTGTGGATCAAGGCGAAGACGACTCCCTTGAACGGGGCGACGGCCTGCAGCGTGCAATCGCGAGATTGCCTCATTCAGAGCGGGCACTGCTTGCAATGCGCTATGAAGATGACTTTGGCACTGATGAGATTGCCGACATGCTGGGAATCCCAGTCGGTACAGTCAAGTCGCGCTTGCACTACATCAAACAACGTTTACGCACATTGATGGGAGAACAACCATGAATGAGAACGATTCCAATACTGCCAGCCTGAAAAACGAGGCGAACTTCGATCCATCCAGGGCGGCCCAATTGCGCACCAAGGTCGTGGATGCCTTTGCGGCCCGCATCCGCAAGGTCGAGCGACGTCTGTATATCCTCCTTGTTGTCCTCATGGTTTTGGCATGCGCCATGATGCGCAACTTTTTCGAATCTACCGAGACCCAGGCCCAGATCTTCTGGGCCGTGCTGTTCCTGGTAATGCTGGAATCGACAATACTGATAAAATTATGGTACTGGATCGTCAGTACCCGCATGGGAACCCAAAGAGAGCTTCGCCTGCTGAGGTTCGATCTAGTCGCCGGCAAAAACTCGCTGCACGGCATCGAGGAACTTTCGCAGATTGAATCGCCGCTGCGTCCCGTCGGGCTCTCGCGATGGGAGCGAACAGTATGGACCGCGGCGCTTCTGATCCTAGGTCTTGGCATTGCGACGGGCGGCGACTTCCGATTCCTGAGGTACGTTAGAAGCGGCGGACCGGGATTTGAGAACGTTGTCAAGCTCCAGGCTGATGGCAGCGGGCGGCAGATGACGCGCTGGACATATGCGAACAAGCAGCCATACATGTTAAGGGAAATCCCGCTCTACAGCGGCCCAGCGGTCGCGCACACGGAGCTTATCTCGGCTTCGGATTCACCTTACAGAGATTCCAAGGGCAGGACATTGGCCTTCCGGCGAGAGCCGGCTGGGCAGAATCACCGCGACGTTATCCAGTTGATCGACCCGGTGCCCGCTGGCGGCAAGGCGGAACTCCATTGGGTAACCAAAGTCGAGGCCACTCGCGAGGGGGCTCTCTGGGTCTACAGGATGGGCCCCGGAAACAGCTATAGTGCTATCGTTGAGCTTCCATCCGGGGCTGAGATTGTCTCTGTTGAGCCAACTGATGCCCTGCGCCGAATAGAGGGTGGCTGTCCGGTCATCGAATTTCATTCTTGGGGCGAGATGTACGAGGGTACCATCAAGTACCGACTGCCCGTCACAGCCAGCGAACCTGCCAAGGCTGATTAGCGTATGCCTCGGTTTGCGAAGCCAAAGACGCAGCGACCACGTATCGGCATATATGGCCAGCGTGGTTGCTCCCGCTGCGCGTCCGCAAACCACGGCATCCATTTCAATTAATTCGAATGTCGTCCTTGAAGACGATCAGGATGAGGATGCAGTCCAAAAAAGATTGGGCGGCAACGAAGTAGTACTGGGACACGTCGAGATACAGGAAACCGCTCAGCATTGCGGCCCAGATGCCTATGGCGATGAGCGAGCCTCGCCAGCCCAGTTCGCTCCTGGCGATTATGATAAGCACCCAGAACACGAGAAACGGCAGTAACATGCAAAAGATGATAGGTACTGATGCAAACGATGGCAAGGAAGAACGGCTTGGCGTGCTCTTGGAGTGCGGGGATTAGCCCCGTAGGTGCGACGGCACCGCTTTCGCTGACCTGAAAACTGTCACCCAACGGAGCCTATCGCAGTCGTTAGCTGGGTGCCGTGGCCCCGGAGTCTGCGGCCACGCAGGCCCGATGCGTCGTTGTCTCTTGCTTGGGGGTGCGGGCTCTATCGTGGCGAACACCCCCAAGCGAACAGCAACGACGCTTGGGGGTGGCACCAATCATTGCTCCATTTATTGTTTGAACCAGGAACGGTCAGAGAATCGTCGCTCACGCCTTTGCTCGCCGTTTCGTCAGCTTGACACAGCCCTGCTGCTGGAATACACTTCAATCGGGGGCTAAGGCATCGCCTGAGACCGTATTAGTGCTAGCGACGAAGGAGGTGGCCGCCCAGACAATTCGTGAATGCGGCAAGTGCCAAGCCAATCCTGCCGATAAAGCCACTAAGGCCCGATGCAGCGGGTTGTTCCGGTTCTGGGCCTGAAATACGTTCAGGCCGTAACAGCAAGGAGAAATCAGTGAACATCACGGTGAACGCGCGGCACATGGAAGTGTCGGACTCGGTTCGGGGTTATGTCGAAACAAAAGTCTCCAAACTCCCTCGCTTCTACGACAATATCCAGACCATCGAGGTAATCCTGGATAAGGAGGCTGAGAGATCGGTCGTCGAGATCGTCGCCCACGCCAAGAAGAAGCACACGTTTGTAGCCAGCCATCACGACGAGAATATGTACGCCTGCCTGGACATGTGCCTGGACAAGATAACCCAGCAGCTCAGACGCCATAAAGACCGTGTCCGCGACCGCCAGGGCCCTACACACGGCCAAGTCGCGGAAGCAACCGAATAGATGCCTCATAAGCATTGCGGCGGCTTCGAGGCAAGCGTCCGCCACATTCTTTCCTCCGCTCGGTCGCGAGAGGCTTTCCAGGCAGGAAATCTTCTCGCACACGGGGCGGTCATTTTCACAAAATCCCCTCTGGCGGACGGGAATCGCGCGCGATACACTCTGCACTGCATGACGCAGTGCGGCCGCTCCAGCAAACGGCTACGAAGTTCGAGCCCCTGGGCGGTTTAAGCACTTTCGGACGGAACGACTGCAGGAGCAATGAATGAAACTTTCTGACATCATGGTAGCCGACTCGATTGTCCCGGAACTCAAAGCCAAGACCCGGGACGAGGCCATCGTTGAACTGGTTGATATGCTTGCCGCCGCGGGCTCGGTGCCCAAGAAGAGCGTGAAGGATATCACCAAGGCGATCCTGGCTCGCGAGGCGCAGGCTACCACGGGCATTGGCAAGGGCGTAGCGCTGCCCCACGCCAAACTCAAGGGCATCAAGAAGCCCATCGGCACGATCGGGCGCAGCAGCGAAGGCCTGGATTTTTCGGCACTTGACTCCAAGCCTGTCTATTCCGTTATCCTGCTGCTGTCCAGCCCTGACAATCCGGACGAGCACCTCCAGGCGATGGAAACCATCTTCAAGCATGTTCAGCGCGACATCTTCCGCAAGTTCCTTCGCCAGAGCGAAACCCGCGAAGCCATTGTCGATTTGATCAAGGAAGCCGACGAAATCGGTTAGGCCCAAGAGCCTGTCGGAAAACTCAATTGTCCACCGTCGAACAAGACGTAAAAATCGTAAATAAATACGGACTGCACGCCAGGCCGGCTATGCAATTTGTCGAACTGGCGAATCGATACAGCAGTAAGATCGAAGTCTCCAATGGCACGCTGACAGTCGATGCCAAGAGCATCATGTCGGTGATGCGCCTGGCGGCGACCAAGGGCACGGTGCTGCGGATCACGGCTGACGGAAGCGATGCCGATGAGGCTGCATCTGCCCTGGAAAAACTGGTCAGCGATGGCTTTGGAGAAATGGAAGACGAAACCGGAGTCGTCGGCGGCGGAATCTAGAACATTCTCGCCGGCGGCGAGCCACTGCGGACTACCTTGAGTTACATGAAGATAAAGAAGGGAATCGGGGTCTCCCCCGGTGTGGCCATCGCGAATGCCGTGGTGGTCGACACGGAGGAATTCGATATCCCTCATCGCGAGGTTCCCGCCTCGCAGGTGCAAGGAGAGTTGGCCCGGCTGCGAAAGGCCGTCGCCACCTCCAAGAAGGAAATTCTGGACCTGCGCAAGCGGACGGCTGATCGCATCGGCAAAGAAACAGCCTCTATATTCGACTTCCACCTGGGGATGCTCGAGGACAAGGTCCTCTCACGCAAGTTCAGCGATTCTGTTCTCAACGGGCATGTCACCGCCGAGTATGCGGTAGCCAGCGTGCTGCGCGGCTATGCCAAGGAATTCCTGAACATGCCGCAGTACCTGGCCGACCGTGTGAAAGATGTCTACGACATCGAGAAACGCCTTCTGCGGAACCTCATCGGCCAGCGTCACCAGAGCCTGACGCATCTCAACCGAGACGCCTGTGTGCTGGCGCATGACCTTACCCCTTCGCAGACAGCCGGCATGGACCGCGAGCATATTCGCGGCCTGGCCATCGACGCCGGCGGGCAGACCAGCCACACTGCCATCGTCGCCAAGGCGCTGGGCATCCCGGCTGTGGTTGGGCTAAACGATGTCACCAACGAGATCGCCGGCGGCGAGACTGTTATCATCGATGGCACGCGCGGCGTGGTGGTCATCAGCCCCGACACGCGTACCATCGAAGAGTATCAGCACTATGCCCAGGTGCAGGTGGAATTCATCCACAGCCTGGACGCCCTGCGAGACCTGCCGGCCATCACGCGAGATGGCCACGAAGTAAAACTCCTGGGCAACATCGAGTTCCCCAGCGAGGCCACCACCGTGCTGGACAAGGGCGGGCAAGGCATCGGCCTGTACCGCACGGAGTTCCTGTACCTCAGCAGCGATAAGGAACCGACCGAAGAAGATCATTACCGCGCGTACCGGCAGGTGCTCGAGATGTGCGGCGAGAAGCCGGTCATCATCCGCACGCTGGACCTTGGCGCCGACAAGTACACACAGGCCAGATCGCGCATCCCGGAACGCAACCCGTTCCTGGGCTGCCGCAGCATCCGCCTGTGCCTGCAGAATATCCCGATGTTCAAGACGCAGATCAGGGCGATCCTGCGGGCCTCGGTAAGCTGCCAGGTCTCGATGTTCTTCCCGCTGATTACCAACCTGATGGAGCTGCGCCAGGCCAAGACCATCGTCCGAGACGTGATCGAAGACCTTGAAGAAGAAGGCATCGATCATTGCAGCGACATTCCCATCGGCATCATGATGGAGACGCCCTCAGCCTGCCTGCAGGCCGAGGCCTACGCGCTGGAGGTGGACTTCTTCTCCATTGGCACTAACGACCTGGTTCAGTACACGCTGGCTGTCGACAGGGGCAACGAGCGCGTGGCGTCGCTGTTTACCCCCGCTCACCCGTCGGTGCTGCGGCTGATCAAGGAAGTCATTCGAGCCGGGCAGCGGCACGACCTGTCGGTAAGTCTCTGCGGCGAGATGGCCGGTGACCCGCAGTTCACGCTGCTGCTGCTGGGCCTGGGCCTGCGGACGTTCTCGTGCACGCCGCCGGCGATTCCCGAGATCAAGAAGATGGTTCGTTCCGTCACGCTCGAGCAGGCCAACGAGGTCGCCCGCCGCGTGATGACGTTCGATACGGATAAAGAAATAATAAATTACCTCCGGGCCGAGACGCGAAAGGTCTTGCCGGAGGCGTACGCGGACTGATGCGGCGGGTGCCGTGGCCGCGGAGTTTGCGGCCACGATGGGCGCCCCCTGAAGGAAGCCCCTTGCGGAAGCAGGGGGATGGCCATTGAAATTGACGACATCCCCGCACTTCCATGCGGGGCTTCCAGAGGCGCATGAAGACGCCGCGGGCACAGCACTCGACGCGGTGCCGAAAGGCTCCGTTGTCCGCAGAAACAGGACACTTTTGAACACATTGAAGGACTTGATTTGCCACAGCATTGGGCATTGTGGCTGAGCATCGATGGGGACTTGCGGTTTGCCTCGCATCACGACCTGATGCGGGCAATCCAGCGGCTTTGCGCGCGCGCAGGCATAGCACTGCGGTACTCACAGGGCTTCAACCCGCACCCGATCATGTCATTGGCTTGCCCCCGGCCAGTTGGCGTCGCCAGCCAGGACGACGTTGTTGTGCTGGCCCTTGATGACGAGAGCGGCGAGCGTGCCACTGCATCTGCCGAAGACTTGCTCAGGTGGGCGAATGCGGATACACCCGAAGGCATGACTTTCGTGCGTGCGGAGAAACTGCAGGGCAAGAAGACGCTTCGTCCCAGGCGCATCGAGTATGAACTGGTTCTCGACCCGGCGCAGCAGATCGACCTGATCAAGAGACTTGATGAACTCAACAAGAGCCCAAATTGGCCGGCCACCCGCCAGAGGCCCCATAAGGCTAATCGGGGCGAGATGCATTCGCCGTAATTAGACCTCAGGCCGTTGGTTCA
>CAYQJH010000056.1:0-20222 GCA_964417755.1 uncultured Planctomycetaceae bacterium | reverse complement strand
GGCATCCAGGCTGTCGCACACGCTGGTCAGCTCATCGGTGAAGAGCGGGTCTTCGCTGAGATCCACGACGACGATGTTGTCCGACCAATTCTGAATGGCCACGGCTGGCTCCTGAAAGACTATGTATATATGTAAGGCGGCAGAACCATCTTCTATTATCGGCATTACGTAGACCGCGATTGAGACTTCAAAGCCGCCAAGCATTCTTCCAGTAGATTCGGTTCATTTGCCGGCGGGCATTGAGGCAGGCTCATTGGCTGAGCTTTCGCTGATGGCCCGGAAGAAGGCCTCCACTTCCTTGCGGTATTCCGGCGAGACCTTGGCTGCGCGGGCTTGCGAGAGCTTGCGGATTTCGTCAGTGGAAAGCTTCTGGCTGCCGGTTGCATTGCCAACGCTTCCGTCGGCGCCTTTGCCGGCCTGCGTCTTATCATCCCCAGGCAGAACGATCGCGCCGATCATCGACCCATCAGGCGGCTGAGTGCGATCAGCCATCTGCTTGATCGCGCCGAAGCGGCTGCTGTATTCCTCGATGAAGGCCTTAAACTGCGCCAGGCTCATGCCGAGGTCCTTCAGCAGTTTCGGATCGACCGTATCGTCGCGAATCTCCTTCTGTGCCTCGTCGATAATTCGCGCGATGGCCTCCAGCAGCGCCTTCTCCTGGCCGGTCAAATCAACAGGTCCTTCCAGGGGCTCCTCGATTCGCTGGCCATTGGCCTCAGCGCCGCCAGGTCGACGGTTTCCGCCCTGTCCCTGATTGTCGCCGCTCTGCTGGCCTTGACCCTGCTGCTGGCCTTGGCCCTGGCCCTGTTGCTGGCCATGACCTTGTTGGCCTTGCCCATGTTGGTTCTGTGCCTGTTGGCCTTGCCCTTGGCCATTTTGCTGTCCCTGCTGGCCTTGCTGATTCTGTTGCCCCTGTCCTTGCTGTTGGCCTTGCTGACCCTGCTGCTGGCCCTGTCCCTGCTGTTGGCCCTGACCTTGCTGCTGTCCCTGTTGCCCTTGCTGCTGGCCCTGTCCTTGCTGGCCCTGCTGCTGTCCGTTCTGATTCTGGCCTTGCTCTCCCTGCTGCCCTTGATCTTGTCCTTGCTGTTGTCCTTGCTGTCCTTGCTGCCCCTGCTGATTCTGGCCGTTCTGTTCTTGTCCCTGCTGATTCTGCTGACCTTGCTGGTTCTGTCCCTGTTGGCCTTGGCCCTGCTGGTTCTGACCGTCCTGATTTTGCCCTTGTTGATTCTGGCCGTTCTGATCCTGATTGTTCTGGTTCTGTCCCTGTTGTCCTTGTCCCTGCTGGCCGTTCTGGTTCTGGCCACTCTGGTCTTGGCCTTGTTGATCTTCTGCCTGCTGCTGGCCCTGTTGTCCCTGACCTTGCTGTTGATTCTGACCGTCCTGATTTTGCCCTTGCTGATTTTGGCCGTTCTGATGCTGATTCTGCCCTTGCCCTTGTCCCTGCTGGCCTTGCTGATTTTGACCGTTCTGATCTTGGCCTTGCTGTTGATCTTGCCCTTGCCGATTTTGGCCGTTCTGGTTCTGCCCCTGTTGCCCCTGGCCTTGCTGCTGATTCTGTCCTTGCTCGTTCTGCCCGTTCTGATTCTGGCCATTCTGATCCTGGCCATTCGGCGCATCCTTGGCCGGCGGCGCAGTGGGGTCGTTCGTGCCGTTCTGCGTGTTTTCTTTGGCGGAGGCGTTGGCTGCCTCATTGGCCAGGTCGCTCACCTTCTTGCCATCGGGATCAGCCAAGCCCAGCCCCTTGGCCAGCTTGTCAAGCTTGCCGGCATCCGTGGAAGCCTTCTCGATCAACTCCCTGATTTCATTCTTCTGGTCGGCCATCGCCAACTGCTCGCTCGCCGGCATGGTGGCGGCGTTTCCATTTTGCCCGGCATCGTGCTGGGTGGATGCGGCGACATTCGTATGTTCGCCGCCGCCATCCTCGACGGCCTTAATCGCCACCGCAAATTTCCCGCTCTGACCAACCTGGCCGACGCCGCCGGCGGCAAGAGGGCAGTAGTCCTTTGCCTCGACGTGGCAGATCACCTGCTGGCCGGCCTTGCCCAGCATGGTTGCCGGTATCGAGGCCTCTATTCCCTTGCGTTCAGCGCCAGGCTCGGGGTACTTGCCGAGCGGAATTCGCGTCATCGTCTCGCCGGCTGCGCAGACCAACTCCGCGCCTGCGGCCCCGAAATCATCCTCCACTTGAATCGACAGCTTCAGCGAATCATCAGCGGGCACCTCCACCCGGGCCTCCGTCGGCTCGGTAAGCTTCACCTGTGGCGGCGCATCGCTGTGCGCGCGGATGTCGTACCAGATGGAGTTGCCCGCTACGTTCTGGCCATTTGTTCCCTGATAAGGGCTCTGGAATTCGATGCGATATCGGTCGTCCTTCTTTGGCAGAAAACCGGCCGACGCCTCCTGGGCCTGCGGGCCGATGAGCATCTTTGCCGAGGCATCCTGAGCCTTTTCGAACATCAGCCACGCTGTCTGGATCTCGATGTTCGCCTGGGCCTTGATGGACACGCTGCTGCCCACCAGCACGTCGATCTGTCCCGAAGCCACAGCGGGCTGGCGATGAGTATAGGCCGGCCAATTGGTCGTCACTTCCACTTGAGTAATGGTCGGCGTGGGCAGCACGACTAACTGGCGCAGCGGGCTGACGGCGTCACCGCAGGCAATCTCAAAGGCGGCCTGCTGATTCTCGGCCGAGGCCCGCCAGGTGGCTGCATACTGCCCATCGCCGCCGGAGGTCATTGTGAGGATGTCCTCTGCCAGGAATGTCCTGCCTCCATTGCGGGAGATCTTCAGCGTGACGGGGCCCTGCTGATTCCTCAGCGTGCAGGTGAAGTCCACGCTTCGCCCGGCCAGCACGACTTGGCCGCTGGCTGGGCTGATGGAAAGTATCTGCGTGCGCGTAGGGGCGGCGATGGTGTTGTCGCCAAGTGCTCGAAATATCGAAGGCAGGACGCTCTTGGGGCTCAGCAGGGCATAGACGAGGAAAAGCGCCCCGGCTGCCGCAAACATCATCATGCTTTGCTTCAGCCGTGTGGTGGCTACAGCCCGTTCCGGACTGACAGCGGAGACCTCGCGAGCGGCTCGTCGCTTGATTGCCTCCAGCAGGCCGCGATTGGTTGCAGCGTCGCCCTCTAGTTGCAGGGCCGCTGTCAGATCATTTCGGAATTCGGGGTTGGATCTTTCGATGAGGCGGGCAACGTACAGATTGCTGATTCGCCTTCCCAGCGGCAGGAAGATCATCGCCCCAGCCATCGCCAGCTCGACCAGCAGCATCAGCCATCGCATGGCCAGCCGCCAGGCACTGGACAGGCCTTGCCAAACCAAGTGGTCTGCAACCACAACAGCCAAGACCATGGCCGTGCCAGCCGAGAGCATCAGCAGCAGCGCGCTGGCGATCCCGATGGCGCGGATCCTGCTCTTGGTCATGCGCAGGGCGTACTCGATGAACAGCTCGCTTCGGGGCGTGGGATGCTGCCTGGGCATAACCGAGTCCTCTTTATGATGACGATACATCAGGAATTATATCGTCCGGATTCGGCCAGCCAAGCACTTATCGGCCGGAGCAATTAGTCTATGTCATCGGCGGTTCATCGCCGGGGATGTCGTCTTTGCCGAAGGGCGGTCGCGTCTCCAGCATTTGACGCAGGTATTTGTTCTCCCTGCGCGTCGCCTCCAGATCGAACACCAGGTAGCGCACTTGCAGCCGCAGACCATCGAGAATCTCCTCGATGGATGTGGGCGCAGCCGTGGCCGGCGGGTGCGGCTGTTGCGCGCAAGCCTTCTCGCCGGGCTTGATCAGTCCTGTGGAGGGGCCATTGATGGTATGGTTGATCTCCGCCAGTCTCGTCCGGATCGCCGCCTCATTCATGGCAGTTACTCCAAGTACAAATTGTCCAGAGTGGAGCTTCGGTGCTCCTCGGCATTGCATGTGCAATCTACATGCCCCGAAATGGAGGAAATTACAGGTTAAGTCGTGGCTGTAAGCATGGCCATGACAAGAGTTTAATCTGCAATTTCAGCTGATACGAACATAGGAAAGATATTCAGCCGGGCACCGGCGTGTTGCCCAGCGACAACATAGGGGGCGACGCTATGGGTGGCTTAGCCGCAGTACAACGCGATTTTGGCGGATGATAACGCAAGACAACGCAATGTTGCGAGAGGGCAACATAATGCTGCAAAATGTGCATGGATCTGGCCGTTCGTGAATCTGGAGGCATGTCGCGGTACTATATTTGGCCTGGATTTGATTGCTTAGAATTGGATGAAATGGCCGATGAAATGAGGACGCCGATGACTGCAATAGAACTCCAATATCCGCTGATCCTGGCCTCGGGCAGCCCGCGGCGAAAATCGCTGCTGGAGGAGGCGGGGTATCGATTTACGGTGATCGTTCCGCCGCTGGAAGAGCCGGACGATATCCTCGCTAAGCTGCCGCCCAGCCAGCAGGCGGAATCGCTTTCCTACTTCAAGGCCCGCTGCGTGGGCGACATGCATCCGGACTGCCTCGTGCTGGGGGCAGACACCATCGTCGCCCTTGGCGGGGAGGTCATGGGTAAGCCCGTTGATGCCGACGACGCCCGGCGAATGCTGCGTAGGCTCTCTGGCACCCGGCAGGCGGTCATCACGGGCGTGACGCTGCTTGGGCCTGGCGGCGAGCGGCTGATCGCGTCCGACGTGACCTACGTCACGATGCGGCCGATCTCGCCGGCGGAGATTGAAGATTACATCCGTTCGGGCGAGTGGATGGGCAAGGCTGGTGCGTACGCCATACAAGAGACGGCCGACCGGTTCGTCCAGAAACTCGAGGGTAGTTTCTCCAACGTGGTAGGCCTGCCGATGGAGATGGTCGAGAAGATGCTAGGCGAGTTGATCGCCCGGCCGGACAAGCACAGGGTAACGTGATGGCGCGAGCTTGCGATAGGCCGAACAGCCACCAGCCCGAGCCAAGAGCAAGCGGAAATGCGTTGTACTCATATTTGATGGCGGTATAATTCAGCGGGCAGAGCATCAAAGCCGATAACCAACTAGAGGAAAGATGTTTCACTTCAATGTCAAGAAGGCTGTGCAGGCAACGGCTTTGCTATTGCATCAACCCGGCAAAGACGCCAGGAACTACTACAAGATCGTCAAGCTGCTGTACATTGCCGAAAGGGAGAGTCTGCTGGAAACAGGGCGGCCACTAACAGGCGATACGACTGTGGCAATGCCCCACGGGCCTGCGCTCAGTCATATCTGTGATTTGATTCGTGGCGAAGACTCGCGCCGGGAGTGGGCAGCGTGTTTCAAGACAAAAACCAAGCCGGATTATGAGCTTGAACTGCTTGACGATCCTGGCACATGTACATTGTGCCAATACGAGATCGACAAGCTAAAAGAAGTCGCGTATCGCTTCCGCGATAAAGGCAAATGGGCCATGAAGCGACTGACGCACGAGTTGCCGGAGTACCGGAAGAACGACCCGGGGCTTTCTTCCAAGGAAATCCCAATTTCGGACATTCTAGGGGCAATAGGGAAACAAAGGCGGACGGCTGCCGTTAAGCGAATAGCCGACGCAGATAGGGCATTCGCGCGGATATTCGGCAGGTGATATGTTCCGGCAAGGCGATACTTTCTGGATTCCCTCACCGGAAAATGGAATCGAACACCTTTACATTGTGGTGTCAGACCTCGACAAGGATTGTCGGAAAATCGTGGTTGTCCCTCTAACGACCCGCGAGAGCTGGACTGATGAGACCTGCACGTTTCACGCCGGCTCTCACCCGGCAATAAAGCACGACACTTGCGTAGATTATCGCCGCGCTAAAATCCTCACGGCGGAGGCGCTTAACTGTGCGCTTTCAAAGAGGCAAATTCGCAAGGGCGCTTCCCCCATGCCCGCCAGGATGCTGCGCGATATTCTGGACGGAGCAAATAGCACACGATACTTGCCGAAAGAATGCGACCGTGTATTGCATGACCAAGGATTGATTGATTGAGAGCAAGCGGAAGTCGACCTTTCTGAGCCGGCCCCGGTACGTCGTAGTATTCTTGGGTAGCCGGCAAAAACGGGTCGCCCAAGGATAGTGAATCGTGCCAGAGTCGAATTCTCGCGCCCCGTTGCGGCTTGAGTCGTGTCCTCGACGTTTGACTAAATCCCCGCGCCCCGTAGAGGCAATTGCCTGTGTAGCATTGCTCCTTCTTTGTCCCTTGGCCTGCCAGAAGCCGGCGCCTTCGGGCAATACCGTTACCATCAATGGCCATAGCTGGAATGTCGAGCTGGCCATGACGAACGCGGAGAGGGCACAGGGGCTTTCGGGCCGGCAGGGCCTGGGCGAGCGTAATGGCATGTTGTTTGTCTATCCTTCCCCGCACGTGCTGCAATTCTGGATGAAGGACTGCTACTTCCCGCTGGACATTGCGTTTATTGGCGCGGACCGAAAGATCGTCGCCATCGAGACGATGGCCTGCGAGCCTGATCGGGCCGGCAGAACCATCTACAGTTCGCGCGTCCCTGCACAATGGGCATTAGAAATAGGCGCCGGCCAATTCTCCAGGCTGGGCATCAAGGCCGGCGACAGGGTGGAATTTTCCGGCGGCATCCCTTCTGCTGCTAAAGCTCAAGATGGCCCCTGACGATACGGAGGAGGGGCGAGTTGCTTGCAGCCAGGCCGCAAGCAACTGGAGCAGGAGAGCAGGAAAGCAGTAGAACAGGAGAGCAGTAGAAACACGGCGGACGAGCCTTGGACTATGGCTGACCTGCTCTCCTGCGGTCTGCTGACCTGCGCAATTGTTTGACATTATCGCCGCTTGGGTCAATATGCCGGGTCGGTCAGGATGAGCTTTGGCAGCCAGAGAGACAATTCTTTACGTAAGTGATGCACCCGTGCCCGATGCCCTGCGCCGCGCGCTGCATGCAGGATGGGATCTGACGCGCTATCGGCGGGACGAGCCGCTGGACGGGCAACTGTCAGCCGTCAAGCTTGCGGTAATGTATCCCAATGGGCAAAGCAATGATCCGCGAACTGTCTCAGCCTTGCTGTCGGCCCTGGAGCACACGCCGGCGGTGGCCATCCTCATGCTGGATGAGCATGCGCGCGATGGGTGGGAACTTGCTTCTGCGCGAAAGGGCCAGTTCGTCTGCATACCCAGCAGCGCCGGCAGCGAGACGATCTCGGCCCAGTTGACGGCTGCTGCGGCGCTTCAGCCGGCCATCGCTAATCTTCAGGCCGATTTGGCCTCCGTGCGCAGTATCGCCACCACCTCCGCTGGCGTGATGGAAGAAGTCGACGAGGAGATGCGCCTGGCGGCCCGGCTGCAACGCGACTTCCTGCCGCGCCGCCTGCCGGAAGTCGGCCCGGTGCGATTTTCGGTGCTCTACCGGCCGGCGACGTGGGTCTCCGGCGACATATACGACATCGTTCGCCTTGATGAACGCCACGTTGGCTTCTATGTAGCCGACGCTGTCGGGCATGGCATGCCGGCCGCCTTGCTGACCATGTTCATCAAACACGCCTTGCAGACCAAGCGAATTGTGGGCAATACCTACCAGATCATTCCGCCGGAGGTCTCGCTAAGCGAACTCAATGCCGACATCTGCCAGCAGAACCTTTCAAGTTGTCAATTCTGCACAGCCTGCTATGGAGTGCTGGATGCTGCGTCGCTGAGATTGACGTATTGCCGCGCCGGCCATCCGCCGGCAATTCTGTTCCGCGCCGGCGGGCAGGTGGAGCATCTTGAGGCGCCGGGAAGCCTGCTGGGGATATTCCCGGAAGAAGCGTTCCAGTCGTGCCAAGTGGAGCTTGGCCGCGGAGACCGCCTGGTGGCCTTTACCGACGGGGCCGAAGAGGCACTTCGTCTTTCTGCCGGCAAGCCCAACGCGGACCTGGCTGAGTTGATCGAGCCGCTGGCCGACGCCCCGCGGGATGAAATGCTCCTGCAACTGACTCAGTGGATCGATGCCGGCAAGACCGGCCCGACCGCTGACGATGACATCACCGTCATGGTGATGGACATCGAGAAGTAAAAACAGGGACGGGGTGCCGTGGTTTCGAAATCCCGAAGGGATGAAGCAACCACGCAGCCGGTTGAATGATTACTTTGCTTCGTTCCCCAAACCACGACACCCTACCCATTCCGCATCAATAGGGAAGTAAGTCTCGCCTACGGCACGTGTACCGGGCTGGGCGAAGAGACAGCGTCAAGCGTCTCGGCCAACTCGCGATGTTGCTGAGCCTGGCACCTGGCGTGGCACAGATCAGCCATCGCGATCACACCTTGCAGGCGGTTCTGTTTGTCAACCACCGGAACTCGCCGAACCTGGTATTGCTGCATGACATGCTCGATCTGCTCGAGGCTGGAGTCTGCCTGGACGCACCGGATGTCTCTAGACATTGCATCCTTGACCGGCGTCGAAGCGTTCTTGCCTGCTGCGAATACTCGGCAGCAGATATCGCGATCGGTAATTATGCCTTGAACGATGTTGGCATTGTCCACGACCGGGATCGATCCAATGTCTTTCTGGCACAGCATCTGGGCGGCCTGCTGGCAGCTTGCGTCCGGCCGGCAGCTAACGACCTGTTTGCACATGATGTCCCTGGCGTTCATGCGATCTCCTTTCATCTACAGGTTGCAGATATTCTTGAATTCCCCGGAGCACTTGAACTGAAACGGGAAATTATAGGCCAGCAGAAAAGGCAATGTCCCAGTCACAGGGGCTTAAACAAGCTGCATACAATAGACGCAAAGGAGAACGCAGCATGGAAACCTACGTCATTCTGACCAAGCTCTCGGCGGAAGCGTTTCACGATCCCGGCGATTTCCCAGCCATCGCTCGCCAGGTTTCAGCCAAGCTCAAGGCAGACTGCCCGCAAGTTGCATGGAAGGGCAGCTACGCCTTGCTGGGCCGCTTCGATGTCCTGGATATCTTTGAAGCGCCAAACCGGCAGGAGGCTGAGCGCGCAGCCATGATTATCCGTGCCTACGGACATGCCACCACTGAGACGATGGCTGCAACTCCGTGGAAGCAGTTCATGGACAGCCTGCAGCAGCAGAAGCAGCGTGAAGCAGTCCGGGTTTAGAGCGCTCTAATCGTTGAAGAGCAACACGCCCTTGATGTAGTTGGCTGGACGTTGCAGGGCCAGTTCCATGGCCTGCTGCACTTCGTCGAGGCGGTGGCGGTGCGTCACGAGCTGGCTCATGTCGAAGACGCCTCGCTCGAGCAGCCGCACCGCCCTGGCCATGCTATTGATGTTGTGGTCGGTTCCGATGCCCGGGGCGCTATTGAGGACAGTCAGGCCCTTGATGTGCCAGACGCCCATATCGACCGCGCGCGGTTCATGATGCCACGAGAAGATGGCCAGCCGCCCTCCCTGGCGGCAGAAGCTGCCTGCGCCTTGCAGCGTCGCAGGTGCGGCGGCTGCCTCGATGACCAGGTCGAAATCATGGAGCTGGCTTAGGCGCGATTCACCCTCGTTTGTGCCGGCCTGGATAACCTCCGTCGCGCCGAAACGGCGAGCAAGCTCCAAATTGTGCTTTTTGACGTCCACAACTACAAGTTGATCCAGCGGATAACGCGCCAGACCTTGCACATTCAGCAGGCCCATGTATCCGGCGCCCAAAAGCAGGACGCGATCTCCAGGCGTGATGTTGTAGCTGTAAAGCGCTGTAACCACGCACGCGGCAGGCTCGACGATATTGATCGTCGGATCTTCGACCGGCATGAGGAAGCGGTTGATGCAGTTGACACCGAGGTTCTGGTACGAGCTCCACCCGAAGCAATCGACGTAATCGCCTTCGTGGATGTGCTTGATGCCGGCAGGAACCTTTGTCACGACGCCGATGCCCTCGTGGCCGACCGAACGAGGGAAATGCGATTTCTGCTTGCCGGAGAACAGGCTCACTTCGCCCATGCAAATGCCGTTGGCCAGGCATCGCACCTGAACCTGGTCGCTGGCAGGATCGGGACAATCCCATTCGCGAATCTCGGATTTACCGGGGGCAGTGAAGAATACAGCTCGTGAATTCATATGCTCCTCATGCAACGGGGATAAAGGCAGATCAGGGTTTTGTACGAGGCAGTGGTGTTTTTGTTCGGCCGGCGGGGCAGGGACGACCTGCTTCCGCGGCAATCCCTTATTTTGTGCCCTAATCGATGCGCGACCTGCGGCGGCCCTCATCATCGGACCTACGATAGAATCGGCATTGGCTGATATGCCAGCCGGCCTCCGCCAGGCGGCGGTGGCCGGGATCATTCAGCGAGAAAGGACACGATATGGCTCAACAAGGTGGACGCAGTGCCGGCGGCGAGAAGTCCAGTCAAGGCGGGCGCGGTGCGGCGACCAAGGCCAGCCCCGCCGCAGTCGAGAGGTACCTTAAAGGGGTTGACTATCCAGCCAGCAAGCAGGATCTGGTCGACCACGCTCAGGACCAGGATGCGCCGGATGACGTGATGCACGTCATCGAGCAGATGGCGGATCGAACCTACAACAGCCCAGTGGATGTCTCAAAAGAAGTCGGACAGATAGAGTAAAGGGCTGGAGTCAGGGGGAGGCTGCCGGGGGGCAGCCTCCCCCGCTCAGTGCTCGCGTACGAGAGTTTCCTCAGGCAGACGCCTACACTTCATACGGCATGGGCGTCAGATAGCCAAGGCTTCTACCTGATTCGGGAACTCTTGATGCGCATCGTCATGTTCTGCCATTCGCTGCTGTCGGACTGGAACCACGGAAACGCCCATTTCCTTCGAGGCATCGCAAGCGAACTTGTTGCGCGAGGCCATCGCGTGACCATCTACGAGCCGCGCAACGGGTGGAGCCTCTGCAACCTCATGCGAGATCATGGCGGCCGGATCATCGAGCGATTCAAACGCCGATATCCTCAACTGCACATCCGTTTCTACAATCCGCCCGATCTTGACGTTGATCGCGTTTTGAAGCATGCGAACCTGGTCATCGTCCACGAGTGGACCGCGCCGGGCGTGATCGAGGCAATCAGCCGGCGCCACAGGCGCTCTGCTCGCAGCCTCCTGCTATTCCACGACACGCACCACAGAAGCCTGACAGACCAGGAAGGTATAGGCAAGCTGCGCTTGCATGGCTTCGACGGAATCCTGGCCTTTGGCAATGCCGTCCGGGACATCTACATATCGCGTGGCTGGCACAGTTCGGTCTGGACGTGGCATGAGGCGGCTGACACGCGCATTTTTCACCCAAAGACGTGCCGGCACGAAGGCGACCTGATATGGATCGGCAACTGGGGCGACGAGGAGCGGACGGAGGAACTGAAAGAGTTCCTGATCAAGCCAGTCCGCGACCTGAACCTGCGGACCAAGGTGTACGGCGTGCGATATCCGCAAGTCGCGATCGACCTGCTGAAGCGCAGCGGCATTGAGTACGGCGGCTATCTGCCCAACTTCGACGCCCCGCGTGAGTTCGCCCGATATGCGGCCACCATCCATGTGCCGCGGCGGCCTTACGTGAAGGCTCTGCCCGGCATCCCAACGATCCGTCCATTCGAGGCCCTTGCGTGCGGCATCCCGCTGATCTGTTCGCCCTGGAATGATGTCGAGGGCATGTTCACGGCGGGGCGCGACTACCTTCAGGCCAATGACGCTAGTGAGATGAAGGCCCAGCTCAAGGCTATTCTCGGCAGCAAGGGCCTGGCCAGGCGTCTCAGCCGGCACGGCTGCAACACTATCCTGGCCAGGCATACGTGCGGCCATCGGGTCGATCAGTTGTTCCAGATCTGCCGCCAGTTGGGCCTCAGCCTGTGCGCAAATATGGGCGCCCGCTGAACCGGCAGCTCCGCTTCAGGTCGTCTCCAGGACAGCCTGGCCTTTGGCGGCTGGGGCAGATGTCGAGCGGCCTATCGAGTGATATTCGATCCCCATCCCAGCGATGCGGGCGGGGTCGTACATATTGCGGCCGTCGAATATAACTCGCTGCCGCAGGCCTGTGAGAATTCGGCTAAAGTCCGCCTCGGCAAATTGTCTCCAATCGGTGCAGATGACCAGGCAGTCAGCCTGATCGAGAACCTCGTATTGATCGTCTCCGAAGGACACGTTGGGCCAATTAGCCAATACTCTCCGGGCATTCTGTTCGGCCGCTGGATCGTAGCAGACAAGTTGAGCGCCGGCGTCAGCCAGCATCCTTATAGTCTGCAAGGCTGGGGCTTCTCTCACGTCATCGGTGGAAGGTTTGAACGCCAGCCCCCAGACGGCAAGTCGCCTGCCCCGAAGATCGTGGCCGAACCGCTGGAGAATCATCTGCCCAAGCAACTTCTTTTGATGCTGGTTTCGGCGGTGCACGCTGCGGAGGATCTCGGCCTTGAGCCCTGCCTGGCGGCTCATGTAGATCAGCGAGCGGATGTCCTTTGGAAAGCAACTGCCTCCGTAGCCGATGCCGGCCTTGAAGAATTCCCCGCCGATTCGGCGGTCGGTACTTATGACGCGCACGACCTCCTGAATGTCAACCTTGCTGGCGGCGCAGAACTCAGCGATCTCGTTTATGAAACTGATCCGCGTCGCCAGAAAGGCGTTGGCGGCGTATTTGACCAGTTCGGCGGCCGGGTTGGTCATCATCAAAACCCGCTCCTGCGGGACGAATGCCTCATACAGGCCCTTGACGACCTGGCCGGCGTGGCGGTCCTGACAGCCGATGACGACGCGGTCCGGGCGAAGGAAATCATCGACCGCGGAGCCTTCCCTCAGGAATTCCGGATTCGATACCACGTCGATTCGAATCGACGTCATGCGCTGAATCTTCTGACGCATCTTCATCGCTGTGCCCACCGGCACGGTCGACTTGATCACAGCGATCTTCGCTGAATCGGCCATGAGGGCAATCTCCTCAAAAGCCCCCTCGATGCCGGAGGTATCCGCCTGGCCGTTCCTCTTGGGCGGCGTTCCCACGGCCACGAAGATTACCTGCCCATGCGCCACAGCCGCGGCCGGGTCGCCGGTAAAGCTCAATCGCCCCGCCTGCAACTGCGATTCCATGATCTCCTGCAGGCCCGGTTCATAGAACCAACACTTGCCGCGCCTGAGAACTTCCAGCTTGGCTGGATCAATATCTAGTGCTTTCACGCGATGGCCCAGCTTTGCAAGGCATGCAGCGGCGACCAGACCAACATATCCGGTTCCAATCACGCTTATGTTCATGGTGTTCCTTTCGACGCCAGCGATCCTGACAGCGACTCGCTCAGGACGCCGCGAAAATAGCTGTAAGTTGCTTTCAAGCCCGCGATGCGGTCGACCTGCGGCTGCCATTGCAGAATTCTCCTGGCCAGGGCAATGTCCGGCCTGCGCCTGCAAGGATCATCCGCCGGCAGCGGAGCGAAGACTATTTGGCTGCTTGATTCGCCCAGCGCCAGGACCTCCTGGGCCAACTGAAGAATGGGAATCTCTTGAGGATTGCCGATGTTGACCGGCAGGTGGTAGGAGCATCGTGCCAGCCGAACCAGGGCCTCGACCTGATCGTCGATGTAACAGAAGCTTCGCGTTTGCGTGCCATCGCCTTGGACGGTCAGGTTCTCGCCCGTTAAGGCCTGGATGATGAATGTGCTGACAACTCGGCCGTCGTCTGGCCTCATGCGGGGCCCATAAGTGTTGAAGATTCTCGCGATGCGTACGGGCAAGGTCTGTCGGCGATGAAAGGCGATGATCATAGCTTCGGCGAATCGCTTGCCTTCGTCATATACGCTCCGGTGCCCGATCGGATTGACATGGCCCCAGTAGGATTCCTTTTGAGGATGGGTGTCCGGATCGCCATAGACCTCGCTGGTGGAGGTATGAAGGAAGACAGCTTCCTTGGCGGCGGCCAGTTCCAGAAGATTGCGGACGCCACGGCTGCATACGTCCAGGATTTCCAGGCCCAATAGGCCAAAATCGATCGGGCTGGCCGGGCAGGCCAGATCGCACACCAGGTCAAGCGTGCCGCTAAGCGGCAGCGGCTGGGTAATATCATGCTCGATGAAAGTGAAACCTGGCGTCGATGCAAGCCAGTTTACGTTTTCGCGTGAGCCGGTACAGAGATTGTCCACTCCAACAACCTCATGTCCATCTCGGAGATACCTGGCGGCCAGATGGCACCCTATGAACCCCGCGGCGCCTGCTATCAACACCCTCATTGTGCTTCTCCCCGCAATCCCCTGTTCCTGATTCAGCATAGCCTAAGCTATTGATCGCTGGCAAATCGGCACCAGGCCGAAAGAATCATAGGATTCTGGATTAGCCTGCTCCTCACGTCTGCGAACCTACTATTTGCCAAGGCGAAATCGCACAAGGACCAATCGCAGGAGTTACTCCATGATCGGCATGTCTGATAAGGCCGCCGCGATACTTCCCCGGGTGGGATTCCTTGGGGTGGGCTGGATCGGCTTGAGTCGAATGCAGGCGCTTGTCGATGGCGGCCATGTTCACCCCACAGCTGTTGTAGATCCTTCCGACGAAGCCGCCAATGCCGCGATCAGGCTCGCTCCAGACGCAAAGAGGTACGCCAGCTTCGAAGAAATGCTCGCGCAAAAGCTCGACGGCATCGTCATCGCGACGCCGACGGCTGCTCACGCGCAGCAGGCGATAGCGGCATTGCGGGCAGGCTCGGCCGTGTTTTGTCAAAAGCCCTTGGCATGCGATTCTGCCTCGACCAGAAGGGTTATTGAAGAAGCGCAAGCGGCCGACCGGCTGCTTGGAGTTGACATGTCTTATCGGCATCTGCAAGGCATACAGGCTATCCGAACCCTCATCGCCGCCGGCAGCATTGGGCAGGTCTACTGTGTGGACCTGATCTTCCACAATGCCTATGGCCCGGACAAGGAATGGTTCTATAGGCCGGAGCTTTCGGGAGGCGGCTGCGTCATCGACCTTGGTGTGCACCTGGTCGACTTGGCCATGTGGAGTCTCGGCGCGACAAAGGTTTCTGCGATGGCAAGCAGGCTCTTTGCAAAAGGCCGGCGGATCATGAACATCGTTGAGCAGGTGGAGGACCATGCTATTGCGCAATTTGAATTGGATGATCGCATCACGATCAATCTCGCTTGCTCATGGCGGCTATCTGCCGGGACGGACGCGATCATCGACGCCTTCTTTCATGGCACCCGCGGCGGGCTGGAACTGCACAACGTCAATGGCTCGTTCTATGAGTTCAGGGCAGAGCGATACAGCGGAACACAGCGAGAGGTCCTGAGCAATCCTCCCGAGCAGTGGCAGGGCTCTGCCGTGAACGAATGGGCAATGCGCCTCGCTGCCTGCCGGCGGTTCGACCAAAGCGCATTGGAGGTGCTTCACGTGGCGGAGGCGCTTGACCTTATCTATGGCCGCCGTATCTCCGGCTCATAGAGGACTCGCCTTGTGCATCTTTCAGGAGAAGCCTCATTTGAGAACGAGATTCGGCACGGCCTAGCATAAATCGAAAGATCGAAAGATGTCCTGGTGGATGCGGCAAATGCCGTCCTCGGGACTTGGGGAAATGCGAAAGGCTCACATGGGCTATCGTGCTTTGGTAACAGGGGGCGCCGGATTCATCGGATCGCATCTTACAGATGAACTTCTGCATCAGGGCCACAGCGTCAGGGTGCTGGACAGTCTCTGCTCGCAGGTTCACGGCCCTAGTTCCTCTCCGCCGGCATATCTGAGCCCGGAGGCCGAACTTCAGGTAGGCGACATCCGCAATCGCGATGCCGTCGCTGCGGCGCTTGAGGGAATCGACGTGGTTTATCACTTAGCCGCCGCGGTGGGCGTCGGTCAGAGTATGTACGAGATCGACCACTATGTTGACGTAAACGCGCGCGGCACTGCGATTCTGCTTGAAGAAATGCTCAAGTCCAAGGCGCAGCGCCTGGTTGTCGCCTCCAGCATGAGCATCTATGGCGAGGGGCTATACCAGGGGGCTGACGGCTCAATCATCCAGGGCGGCTTGCGGAAGATGCAGCAACTGGTCGATCATGAGTGGGAACTGCGGGATGAGAGGGGACGGCCGCTGCGCCCGCTGCCGACACCGGAAACCAAGACGCCGCAACTGGCCTCGATCTATGCGATGACCAAGTATGACCAGGAGCGGATGTGCCTGATCTTTGGCCAGACGTACAGGATACCGGTGGTGGCGCTAAGGTTCTTCAACACGCACGGGCCTCGGCAGGCGTTGTCGAACCCTTACACGGGCGTCCTGGCGATATTCGCGGCACGGCTGATGAACGACAAGCCCGTGACAATATTCGAAGACGGCCTGCAGCAGCGCGATTTTGTCAGCGTTCATGACGTTGCACGTGCCTGCTGCCTTGCAGGGCGATTGCCCCAGGCCAATGGTCTGGCGATCAATATTGGTAGTGGCCGGCCTTGCACCATTCGCCAGATTGCGGCCGACATTGCCGCGGTGCTGGGCAAGCAGGACATTCAGGCGGAGATCGCTCAGCAATACCGCGCCGGCGATATCCGGCACTGCTACGCAGATGTTTCGCTGGCTGAGGACGTCCTGGGTTACCGGCCGCAGGTCGGCTTGGACGCGGGCTTGCGTGAACTGGCGCAGTGGCTGAGTTCTCAGGTGGCGGCGGATAATTCAGCGCTCGCGCGCGAGGAGCTCGACAAGCGGGGGCTTGCGGTATGAACGATAATGAACCGTGTAAGAAGTATTCATCAAACGGTGATGGCGACGGTCTTTGGCCGCACGCCAAACCGGCCAAACAAGCTGCCGGACTGAACCCATCACGTATTGGCCTGGTGCAATGGTTCCACCTGGGTCAGCATGAACTGGTTGAACAGACGATCGCCGACATGCACCGCCTCGGCCTCCGCCATCTGCGAACCGGAATCTCGTGGGCGGACATGCACACGCCGCAAGGCCGGCAGTGGTACCAGTGGCTCTTGCCGCTGCTGGGGAGGCAGCTGGAACTGCTGCCCTGCGTGCTGTATGTGCCGCCTTCGATTGCCGTGGCGCCCAAGATATCAGCGCCGCCTCGCGAAGCGCGCGCCTACGCCGACTTCCTGGATGAATTGGCCCGCAGCTATGGCCGGTACTTCGAGTGGGTCGAGCTTTGGAACGAGGCCAACAATGTCACCAACTGGGACTGGACGCTTGACCGGGATTGGAATGTGTTCTGCAGCATGATCGGTTCGGCTGCGTACTGGATGAAGCACCTGGGTAAGAAGACGCTCCTGGGCGGCATGAGCCCGGTGGACCCCAACTGGTTGAGGATGCTCTACCGGCGTGGCGTCATGCAGTACATAGATGCCGTGGGAGTCCACGGTTTTCCTGGAGATTTTGAGTCCAACTGGGCTGGCTGGGACGACGTTCTGGCGCGCGTCCGGAAGGAAATCGAAAGCCAGCATGGCAGCGCCGACATCTGGATCAGCGAGGCCGGCTTCTCCACCTGGAAGCACGAGCAGCGAAAGCAAGTCGAGCAGATGGTGCATGCCGCAGCAGCCAATGGCGCGGAGCGGATGTACTGGTACGGCCTGTACGACCTGCCGCCGCAATATCCCACAGTAGACGGTTTCCACAGCGATGAAAGGGAATACTACTTCGGAATGAAGACCGCCGGAGGCGACGAGAAGCTTCTCTTTCGAGCGATAGAAACACACAGCCTTGAAGGCCTGGCGGCATTTGCGCAGCAGATCGCAACGAGGCCGTACCGAGCTGAAAAGGCCAACTTAATAACAGGCGGGGCAGGATTCATCGGCACCAACCTGGCTGACAAGCTGATGACCAGGGGCGAGCCGGTGATCATCTATGACAACCTGTCGCGTGCGGGAGTGGAGGCAAACTTGCGATGGCTTGAGCGAAAGCACGGCTCGCTCCTGCACGTGGAGATAGCTGACGTGCGGGATAAGCACCATCTGGCAGGGGTCACGCAACATGCGAAACGTATCTTTCACTTTGCGGCACAGGTGGCTGTTACCGATTCGCTGGTTCAGCCTGAGCTTGATTTCGATGTAAATCTTCGCGGCACGATGAACCTGCTTGAGACGATCCGGCGGTGCGAGCACCCGCCGGCGCTGCTGTTTACCTCGACCAACAAGGTTTATGGCGCCCTGGAGGATATCCCGCTGGAATGCGACTCCAGCAGGTATCGCCCGGCGGATGAAGCGACAGGAAAGACTGGCATAAGCGAGCTTCGTCCTCTTAGCTTCTGCAGTCCATATGGCTGTTCAAAGGGTGGCTCGGATCAATACGTTCTGGACTATGCCCGGTCCTTCGGGATTCCGGCAGTGGTCTTCCGCATGAGCTGCATCTACGGGCCTCACCAACTGGGAACGGAAGATCAGGGCTGGGTCGCGCATTTCCTTATCCGGGCGCTGTGCGGAGGATCGCTGGTCATCTACGGAGATGGCAAGCAGGTGCGCGACATTCTTTACGTTGGCGACCTGGTCCGTGCCATGCTTCTTGCGCAGGACAACA
This sequence comes from uncultured Planctomycetaceae bacterium, assembly GCA_964417755.1. Classification (GTDB taxonomy): domain Bacteria; phylum Planctomycetota; class Phycisphaerae; order SM23-33; family SM23-33; genus CAYQJH01. Next base: position 1,860 of record CAYQJH010000056.1, on the reverse strand, counting down.
TGCCAAGCCTGGCAGGGCAGGCGTTCAACATGGGCGGCGGACCTGGCAATACCATCAGCCTGCTGGAACTGCTGGACCTGATCGAGGTGATTCACGGCCGGCTTCCCGATATCAGCCATGATGGCTGGCGAATCGGTGACCAGAAGTATTATGTCTCGGACACCAGCAAATTCCGAAACGCTACAGGCTGGCAGCCGACCGTGGATGTTCGCGCCGGCGTGCTAATGCTCTACGAGTGGCTATCGCAAGCGATGCAGCGGCGGCACGCCAGCGAGATTGAGCGGTTGCGAGAGCGTCAAGCCCAATACAGTATCAGCAAATAGACGAGGCACGGCCATGAGCACTCTATTGAACAGTCAGCATTTGACATCATCAAATAGAACCATGTCGGCAGCGGTGCTGGTCGAGCCTGGCCGGATCGAGATTGAAGATGTTGCCATTCCGGCCCCTGGCCCCGGCCAGGTGCGTATTGCCCTGGAAGGCTGCGGAGTGTGTGCCTCGAATCTGCCGCCGTGGGAGGGCAGGCCGTGGTTCAAGTACCCCTTCGCGCCAGGGCAGATGGGCCACGAGGGCTGGGGCGTCATTGACGCCGTGGGCAGCGGTGTAGAGAAACTCAAAGAGGGCGATCGCGTGGCGGCGCTTTCGGAAAATGCATACGCCCAGTATGACGTGAGCTTTGCCGATAGCGTGGTGAAGCTTCCACGCGAGTTGGACGGCCAAGCCTTCCCAGGCGAGCCGCTGAGCTGTGCGATGAACATCTTTGGCCGCAGCGGAGCGCAAGGGGCAAGGACCGTGGCCATTGTCGGCATCGGCTTTTTGGGCTCGCTGCTGACCAGGCTGGCCAGCAGGGCAAACGGGGCCAGCGTCATCGCGATTTCGCGGCGCGGCTTTTCATTGGATATGGCCAAGGCGATGGGCGCTGCTCATGTCGTTCCGATGGACGATCATTGGAAGATCATCGAGCGCATCAAGGAACTGACCGGCGGGCAAATGTGCGACGTGGTGATAGAGGCGGTCGGCAAACAATGGCCATTGGATCTAGCCGGCGAGTTGACGGCTGAGCGAGGGCGGCTTGTTGTGGCGGGATACCACCAGGACGGGCCGCGGCAGGTGAACATGCAGTTGTGGAACTGGCGTGGCCTGGACGTCATCAACGCGCACGAGCGCGACAAAGCTGTTTACATAGACGGCATGCGCCAGGCCGCGCAGATGGTTTCCAGCGGCGCACTTGACCCGAGGCCGTTGTTCACTCACACTTTCCCGTTGAAAGAGCTTGATCAAGCACTGAATATGACCCGCTACCGGACAGATGGCTTCCTGAAAGCACTGATCCAATACTGAGGGAAGACTGGTGCTCTAGCGCACTTCCCGCAGCGCCAGGTGGTTATCGAATTGCTTGTCCTCATGACCGCGGATACGGTAGGTGGTGTCTGGACCTACTGCATGGAGCTTGCCCGGGCGCTTCAGCCTCACGGAGTGGAGATTGCGCTTGCCACCATGGGAGCGCTGCCAACTCCCGAGCAGCAGGACGGGGCGCGAGACATTGCCAACATCCGGCTCCACGCAAGCACGTTCAAGCTTGAGTGGATGCCCGACCCGTGGAACGACGTGGTGCGGGCCGGTGAGTGGCTGCTGAGCCTGGAGGAGTCTCTGCATCCTGACATCGTCCACCTGAACGGCTGCGCCCACGGTCAACTGCCGTGGAGAACTCAAGTGGTCATAGTTGGACATTCGTGCGTGCTGTCGTGGTGGGAGGCCGTGAAAGGCGAGCCCGCGCCTGACTCGTGCGACAGATACAGGTGCGAAGTGACGTTGGGCCTTCAGTCGGCTGACCTGGTGCTCGCCCCGACCCGTTCTATG
>CAYQJH010000055.1:0-20348 GCA_964417755.1 uncultured Planctomycetaceae bacterium | reverse complement strand
GTCGGCACAAATATCGGTTGGCTGGAAGGCTCGTTGGAACTTCGCAACAGCACCAGCATGGATATAGGCAACCATACTAGCGGCACTCGTTTGGCCCATGCCAAGGATGCAGGCAAACTGATCATCAACACCAGCAACGGTGCTCATGTGAGAATGGCTGCCGGATCGAGCGCCTCAGAAGTCGAACGATGGAACTACTCCGGCGGCACTGACATCGTCAACGGCACGCTTCGGTTTGGCAACGGCAGCGGCAGCGACTTCCTTGGCCGCGGCGAGATTACGATTCGTGCCAATGGCGTGCTGGACCTTCGGGCCCAGTTCGATCCGAGGAATCCTCAGATCGTCATGGACGGCGGAAAGATCAAGTATGCGGGCCAGGTTAATCCCGGCGCGGGCGGCGGTTTCAGCGCCAATAACGTAATCTACTTCAACGAAGGTACGACCAGCACCATTGAGTTCACCAACACGGTTGATGGTTGGGATCCTGCGGCGTATCAGGCGCTCCCGACCCTGGCTGGCAGCGGCACCTTCGTCAAGCGAGGCGCGCAGTGGACCGGCGGATATACGGGCCTGTACTTACCAGCGGCCTCAACCGGCAGCACCTTCAGCGGCAACATTGATATTCAGGAAGGCGTCCTGACCGCACGCGGTTTCGGCGACCTCCCGGCGAATGTGCAGTCGACGAATGTTGCCTCTGGCGCTTACATGTGGTTTGCAACCCGCAACAAGGTTGAGAACACCCGCTTCACCGGCGCTGGCAAGATTGTCTCCAACAACCAGGGCCCCGAGGCTGGCAGCTTCCTGAACGCAACTGACCTGATTGTTGACAAGGTGACGTTTGCTCCGGGCACCGGCGCCAGCGCCGGCATCCTGACAAGCGTTGGCAATCTGGTTCTTGCGGACACTGCTGGCAAGAACACCCTGAAGATCAAGGTTGTCGGCGGCGGCGCGGTTGCCGGCACCGACTATGACCAACTCGTTGTTGGCCAGAAGAGCATTGACGGCTACGTCCCGAACCTGGGCGCAGTCAACCTGAACGTGAGCATTGCCGAGAATCAGCGGCTGGTTGGCGACACGGCCACCATCCTGATCAACTCGAACACTTGCGGCACGGCTCTGCCGGCGTTCGCCAGTGTTACGTTCGCCAACTACGCCATCGCGGATGTGAACTACAGCGCGGCTGCTGCTGACACCCCGATGTCTGTCACGTTGACCCGCATGGCCACCGCCGGCGACGGCAACCGTGACGGCTATGTCAACGGTCTGGACCTGGGCGTTATGGTGAGCGGCTGGTATACAGCCACCAACCCCGGCAATACCCATGACACCGGCGACTACAACCATGACGGTATCGTCAATGGTTTGGATCTGGGCGTTATGGTTTCCAACTGGAACCACGGGATCGCCCCGGGCACCGGCGCTGGCGACGTTACGCCGACTCCGGAACCTGTGACTCTGAGCCTGCTGGGCCTGGGTGCTCTGGCCCTGCTGAGGAAGCGTCGCAGTGCGTAAGTTGCAGACGACCTAGTGCGAAAGCACAAGGTTAGCAAGATGCAGTAACCAAAGCCCCTCCGGCAATGTTGCCGGAGGGGCTTTCTTGATTGAACTCACTCTCTCGACGATCCAACCGATGCCTGCTGCTCCGAGGCCGGCCAGGATCCAGCCGAGATCCAGGGCGAAACGTAGAGCCAGACGAAGGATGTCCCAGTGCTTCCAGCGTGAGCGCTGCCTTCGCCGGTCATGTACGATTGCACCCGCACCTGGTAGAGCCTGGCATACGCCTGCTGTTTGTCCTCGTGACTTGAAGGCGAAGGCGTATCGAAGCCGATCAAGCCGGCCGACGGCCCTCGCCAGCCGTCCACGTTGCCCACAATGGTCGTCCCCAGCCCAAGCAGGGCGACGTCGCTTGTGTTGTAGAAGTTCACGATGCCATGCCGGCTGTGCTGCAAGGCCTTCGTCAGGTCGTAGCTGCTGGCGATGCTGGCCGACAGCAGGATGATTCCATCGACCTTTCGGCCATCGGGAAGGCCCTCAGCCGCAAAGACCGCCATCCCGCCGCCCCCGCTGTGACCGACCAGATGAACGGGTCGGCCGGGATGCTCGTCCTGGTAACGTTTGATCATGTCGGAGATCTTTGAAGCCTCGATGCGGTTGCCGATGAAGTCTACCTGGTTGAGCAGTAGCCCAGCCAGCGGCACCGGACGGCCCCAGTGGTAGATGGGCATGGCCGCCTTCACGCCGGCCTGAAGCAGACCCTGGCGAATGTCATGGTTCAGTGAGCTCTCGCCCTCGATGCCGGGCAGAATGATCACCAGGCCATTTGCCTGGCGATCTTTCGCGAAGTAACGATCATGTGCAGCTCCGCCGCAGCCGCAGATCAGCAGAAACGCCCCGAACAGCCAAGCCTGACGCAGCATAACCACCGTCCTTTCGGAGTCGCGCCGGCTGGCACAGACGTGAGCGCAGAGCGCAAGCCAGCTGGCAGATCCATGCAAATTCTATCGGCCGGTCGGGGCGGTCGCATGATCTGCCATCGGCTGAAAAAGTTTTTTGCCTGGTTATATTGGGCTGCGGATTTTTGCTATGATTTCTTCAGGCTTCATGCCGAAAATGGTATGTGATGCGAGGAGAGCATGGTTTCAAAGGATTTGAAAATGAACACACCAGCGATTGATTATGTGGCCGCCGTTTTGGCACGTTCGCCGGAGGAGGCCGAACTGTACCGGCGCTTGTTGCAGAATTACGATATTCCCGCCGTTTTGGGCGAGCTTCCTGGGCGGGGAAGGTTGGAGACCGGCCGATCGCAGCACCACGATAGCGCATCGAAGAACGTACCAGTGCTCGTGCCTGAGCCACTGCTGGATGAGGCCAGCCAGATCATTGCCGGCGGCGAAGATGAACTCAGGAGTTTCAAGCAAGATCAAGAGGAGGAAGACATGGAATTGCTGGGCGTGGCAGGTGACGATGACGAAGTCCTGGAAGAGGACGACGAAGAGATCGAGGAACTGGAGGAAGAAGAGGACGAGGAGGAAGAAGACGAAGAAGATGCAGACGAAGACGACGACGAATTTGAAGACGACGAAGATGAATTCGACGACTTTGACGACGATGAAGATGATGAAGACGACGAAGATGACGATGAGGACGACGAAGAGGACGACGACTCGCTAGAACTCGACGAAGATGACGATGAACTGGATGAAGAGGAGGATGACGAAGACGACCTCGACGAAGACTTAGACGATGAGAAACTAGAGGAAGACGAAGAGGAAGAGGAAGAAGACGACGAAGAGTTTTGAAATCAACTTAGCCGATAAGACCTCTTTTCCAAGACGGCATTGCAGGCGCCCATCCGGTTCATTTCATCCAGAGGAAACTGACTCCCAGTAGCATAAGAAAGACGGCACCGATAATCTCCGCCTTCTTGCCCAAGGCCTGCCCCGCATGCTTGCCCACCAGTACGCCCGCAAGAGCCATTGCGCCGGCCACCAAACCTATGATGATGCTCGCCCAGCAGACGTCCCAGCCTGCATGCACATTTGCGATACCCAGCGAGAAGCCCACGACCAGCGCGTCCAGGCTGGTCGCAATGCTCAGGACCACAAGCGACCAGCCCCGGGTTGGATCCTTTGAAATATGCATTTGCTTCTGCGCCGCGTGCTCGGCGGATTCAGCCACCGCTCCCGGGTGCGACTTGAGGGCCTCCAGAAGCATCTTTGCGCCAATGCCAAAGACCAGAATCGCGGAAACATAGCTGCCCCAGGTTCGCAGCAAGTCTGCCAGCTTCTGCCCGGCCAGGAAGCCCAGGATCGGCATCATGAACTGGAACAGCCCCATGTGCCAGGCCAGGCGAAACCTCTGACGCGGGCCGTGCCATGTGACGCCAATCCCCATGCACACGCTCATTGCGTCCATGCCCAGCCCGCCTGCCATCAGGAAAATATCATGTATATGCACGAATCACATCCTCGACATTGACCTTTGAGAATACCGCGTGATCGTCATGGATGCAATTTTCATAGCCGATGCCCTAACTTAAGGATCCATAATTCTTGCAATATGTCTGGCTTTGGGTTGGCAAGCTGGTATATGTAACAGGTTTGGGGCGAAAGCCGCCTAATTACACAAACCCGCAACTGCCATTGGCTTTGGCTTATCCCGGAGCTCAGAATTAGCCGATAGTGTAGATGGGTAAGAGGGTCTTGTCATGGCGAAATACCTCTCGACGTTTGCCATAGCTGAAATGCTGCAAGTTGACCCAGGCTCAGTGGCCAATTGGATTGACCAGGATCGCCTGAAGGCATACCGCACCCCGGGGCGGCATCGGCGCGTGGCTGTGGAGGATCTGCTGCGGTTTCTTCGCAAGCAGAAGATGCCCGTCCCACCGCAGCTCGACCAGACGCCAATAAGGGTCATGGTCGTGGACGATGAGCCTGCCATTGCGCAGCTTGTCGCCCGCTCGATACGACAGTTCTATCCCGATTTTGAGGTGATGGAAGCTTACGATGGTTTCCAGGCCGGCACGCTGCTGGCTACGGCGCATCCGGACCTGATACTGTTGGATCTTCGTATGCCGGGGCTGGATGGCTACGAAATCTGCCAGCGGATCAAGTCGGACGAAGGAACAAAGGATGTCGAAGTGCTGGCGATGACAGCCTGCCCATCGCCGGAGAATGAGGCCAGAATCCTCGAATGTGGCGCCCGAGCGTGTCTGAGTAAGCCGCTTGACATGGAGCGCCTGATGAGCGAAATCGAGAGATGCCTCTGAGGTGCGGGTCGAACGACAACGACGGCACACCACAACGACACGACGACACAAAGCGACTTCATAGAAGCGGGGTGCCCTTGGCCGCGCAGCTTGCGGCCACGTCCAACGTGCGTGTGAAGACCCTCAGCAATTACACAAGCCTGAAGCTGTAACTGCGTCACACCGCATGCTCCAGGCACCACTTCACAGAGCGCTGGATGCCCTCATCATAGCCGACCGTAGGCTTCCAGCCCAACTGCTTGCGTGCCTTCTCGCACGAGAAGAAGCACCGCCTGCCCATCAGCCACACGGAGTAACGCGTCACCAGCGGGGGGGTCTTGCGGTTGAGCGCATGGCCGATGATTTCCATCAAGAGAGCGGCGTTATACGCGACCTTGTACGGCACCTTCCTGCTGACGGCCTTTGCGCCCAAACACGCGGCAATCTTGTTGAAGTAACCAGCCTGCGTAATCTCGCCGTCATTTGACAGGTTATAAATCTCGCCCACCGCCTGGGGCGCAGTGGCTGCCAGAACGCAGCCCTCAGCCTCATTGCCGGCGTAAGTAAGATTCAGCCGGTTGCTGCCGTCGCCCAGCAGCTTGATCTTGCCGTTGCGGATGGCCCTGATCAGCCGGGGCATCGAAGCCCGGTCGCGAGGACCGTATAGCCAACTGGGCTTGACGACGGTAACGGCCAGGTCGCCTCGACGGAAAGATTCCCAGACAAGTTTCTCCGCTTCAACCTTGGCCCGGCTGTAATAGCTCCACTTGTGCAGATTCACGCCAAGAGGAGCGGTTTCGTCCAGCACCAAGCCAGCCCCATCAGGATGGCCATAGGTCGAAATCGAGCTGATATGCAGGAACCGCTTGACCTTTGCCTCGGCAGCGGCCTTGAGCATGTTGGCGGTGCCGCCGATGGTCACGGCGACAAATCGCTCCCACTTTCCCCAATCGCCTACCTGGGCGGCGGCATGATAGACGGTATCGACGCCCTTCATCCCGGCCTGGAGGCTGGGGAGGTCCGTCACGTCGCCGTAAGCTTTCTCGACGCCCCAGGAATCCAGCAGGGCAGTATCGCTGCCTGGCCTGGCCAGCACGCGAACACGCTGCCCCGAGGCGATGAGTTTTTCGACGATATGGCTGCCCAGCAGGCCGGTGGCTCCGGTAACAAGATTCATCGTATCTCCAAGGCACAACAGGCGGTTAAATAAATGCCGGCTGGGCGAGCTCCGCCGCACCAAAAAGCCTGCCCGCAACAGGGACGACACTGTAAGTCATCGCGTAGCGGCTCGTCAAGTGCGGGGTTCAGCCGGGTAAGGCCTTTCTCAGGTGGGTAATTGTTTTGCTTTTACATATTGGGAATGAATATACTAAGAAACAATTGTGGCCGAGATCAATCGGCCTCATAACGGCAAAGGGAATTGCCGATAAGAAAAGGAGCATGCGTTCGCTCTTTCAGCCGCTCTGCCGCAGTAACTTTCGTGCTACGGAAGCGCGAAACCAGAGGTAAGCTTTATGGCTCTCAAGCGTATGTTCCAGCCCTCCAATCGCAGGGTCCGTGTTCTCGTCGGTCTCTTGCTGGCTGCTTTGTTCGCGGTTCAGTGCACGCGCAGCGAGGCCTTCAAGGAAGGCAGCGGCGTGGTGGCCGTCGAGGGCAAGATCCTTGGCAAGAACCCCGACTCTGCCATCGCAGCCGTCGAGCAGATGGCCAAGACAGATCACGTCGCATTGCTGGAACATTGCCTTAGCAACTATCGCAGCAAGTATGTCGATTACACCTGCTCTTTTACTAAGCAGGAGGTCATCAAGGGCCAGACCAAGGAAGAGCAGGTCATGGACGTGAAGTTCATGGATAAGCCCTTCAGTGTCGCGATGCACTGGACGCAGAACGCGCCCATCGGCGACAGCGTCATCTACGTCGAAGGCAAGTACGGCAACCAGATGCTTGTCCGCCCGACCAACGGCCTGTTGCGGAAGATCGCCGGCACCATCAGCCGCGCGCCTGACGACCAGGAAGCGATGCGAAACACATTGCGGCCGGTGAATATGTTCGGCTTCGAACGAAGCATGAAGAGCCTGCTGGATGTGTATCGTCTGGCCAAGACAAACGGCGACCTTCGCCAGGAATTCGTCGGCTATGTCAAGATCAATGACCGGCCGGCCCTAGCTTTAGTTCGCTACCTGCCCGACAAGCCGCAATACGCCACGGCAGCCAGCAAGACCTTGGTCTTTATCGATGCGGAGTATCTCGTTCCCGTTCGCGTCGAGGGGTATGACTGGTGCAACAAACAAACCAGCCGTTATGAATACGGCAACATCAAGTTCAACATGGGCCTGACGAAAGATGACTTCCTGCCGGAAAACAACGGCATGAAGTCGCCGAAGTAGGTACGGCGGGGGATTCATGCCTCTCGACATGCGTCGCGATGACGAGCGATCAGTTCGGCGAGCCAAGGCAGAGCGTCTGGATTTCCTGGCAGTACTTCTGGCACGCTTGTTCTTCGGCATGCTCATCGGCGTGGGCCTGTCGCTGGCCGCCATGGCCTGGTGGCAAAGCTACTGGGTGTTCTGCCTGACGACGATTTCCATGATCGCCGCCGCCATCTGGGGCAGCACATTCTACTCGTGGGTCAAGGAATTGTTCCGCATGCTGGCTTGGCTGTGGCCGTAATCAGGGGGAGACTAGTCCCATGAGCGGGGGCAACTGGACTCGATCTCTTGTGACCGGCTTGTTCCAGACTGAGCGCTCGTATATACTAAGTGTATATTCGCGAAGGGATACATAATGGTCAAGACTCTGATCAAACATGGTAACAGCCTGGCGCTGGTGATTGATAAGCCAATCTTGGAGATGCTGCATGTTACGCCCGATACGCCTCTGGAACTTACCACAGACGGCGACACTATCATGATCTCGCCGATACGCCACAGGGATCGTCAGAAGCGCCTGCGACAGTCACTTCAGAAGATCAACAATAAGTATCGCGATGACCTCAAGCGTCTGGCGGAATAGGTTTTTTTGATGCTCGATTTCCTTGCCGTTGAGGACATTCTGTTGCTCCATAACGATCAGATAGACCTCTATGGTGGTGAACATGGTGTCCGAGATATGGGGCTCCTTGAATCGGCTGTGGCCCAGCCGCAAGCCATGTTCAAAGGCGAGTTCCTGCATCACGACCTATTCCAAATGGCAGCCGCTTACCTGTTCCACATCGTCCAGAACCACCCGTTCATTGATGGCAACAAACGCACCGGCATAGTCGCCGCCCTGGCTTTCCTGGATATCAATGGTATTGAGCTAGATGTGATCGAACGCAGCCTCTATGCTTTAGTTATGTCTGTGGCGTGTGGCCGTGCATGCAAACAAGAAATCGCGGAGTTCTTCCGCTCGTGCCGATAGGGGCGACTTCACTAAGCAAGGCCAAATAGCCACATGGTTCGGCTGCTCTTGAGTCAAAGCACTCCAGCAGTCAAATCCGCTGATGCACCGTCGCTATCAGATCAATCCCTTTTCCCGTCGGCGGTCGATGACTCGCACAGCCTTGCCTACTGAGCGTTCGATGGTTTGCGGCTCGACGAGTTCCACGTTCATTCGGATGCCCGTAACGCCGTGTATCTGCCGGTCGATGCGGTCGCGGAGGTTTTGCATCTGGCTCATCTTGTCGGAGAAGTCCTGCGGCCGAATCTCCACTCGCACAGTAACTTCGTCCATGGTGCCGGGCCTATCAACCTCGATGACATAGTGCGGCGCCGTCCCATCCACGCGCAGCAGGGCCTCCTCGATCTGTGACGGGAAGACGTTCACGCCGCGGATGATGAGCATGTCGTCGGTTCGGCCAACCACGCGGCTCATGCGGATGGTCGTTCTGCCGCACGGGCAGGGCCTATCGTCAAGCGAGGCGATATCCCGCGTACGGTAGCGGATCAGAGGCATGGCCTGCTTGGTCAGGCTGGTGAACACCAGCTCGCCGCGCTGGCCGAGTGGAACAGGTTCGAGCGTCTTGGGGTCGATGCACTCGACGATGAAGTGATCTTCCTGGATGTGCATGCCGTCGCGCACGACGCACTCGCCGCTGACGCCTGGGCCGATGACCTCGCTTAGGCCGTAATTGTTGAAGGCCATCAGGTCCATCTCTGCTTCGATCTGGCGGCGCATGTCCTCTGTCCATGGCTCGCCGCCGAAGTGGGCGAATCGCAGCGGAAGCGTTCGCGGATCGATGCCCTGGCTGCGGGCGGTCTCGGCAATGTTCAGGGCGTAGCTGGGCGTGCCGATGAGCACCTGCGGCTGGAGGTCCTGGATAAGCATCACGTGGCGAGGCGTATTGCCGGCGGCAGCCGGCACGATGGCTGAGCCGACCTTCTCGACGCCGTAGTGCAGGCCGAAGCCGCCCGTGAACAGGCCATAGCCGAACGAAACGTGAACAGTATGCTCCCGCCTCAGCCCGCCGGCGACGAGGAATCTCGCGCAGAGATTGGCCCAAAGTTCGATATCTGCCTGCGTGTAGGCAACAAACGTGGGCCTGCCGGTGGTGCCGGATGATCCGTGGATGCGAGCGACGTCATCGCGGCTGCACGCCAGGAAGCCAAGCGGGTAGTGCTGGCGGAGGTCTTCCTTCGTGGTAAACGGCAGGCGGCGAAGGTCGTCAAGGTTCTCAATGCTCGCTGGCGTGACATGATTCCTGGCGAAGGCCGCCTTGTAGAACGGCACGTTGCCAAGGTGTTCAACAAGCTTGGCCAGCCGCTCCACCTGAAGCTGACGCCGCTGCTGAATAGGCATCTTCTCAGCCGGATCCCAGATGCGATTTTCAAACGCGAAGTTTTCAGACATAGCTGCGTCCTAATGCAACTCGAACGGATTTTCACCCGGATATCGCTGGCTTGGCGGAAGCGGGGTGCTGATGTCGCAAACCCCTAGCATGGATACTGCGTCGTAGAGCGTCCGCCCGCAGTTGTTGAACGCGACTGCTCCATGGTGCGGGAAGTGCTTGGCGATCAGCACGTGGCGGTAGAATCTCGCGAAGTTGGGAATCGCGAAGACGCCTATGCCGCCGAAGCTCCTGGGATCCATATCCAATATGTTGCCCTGGGCGATGTAGCTGGCAAGCTGTCCATGCGCGGTGCCTTGCAGGCGGAAGAACGTCGCCGGGCCTGGGCGAAGCTGGCCCTCCAGCGTGCCGCGAGTAATCTGCGGCTCCTGGCCGGCCGGTTCCATCAGGCGGTTCATGATCAACTGGTATTTCATCTGGCAGTTCTTCATGCATGCGCTTGAAGTATTGCCGCAATGGAACCCCATGAACAGGTCTTCCGCACTGGCGCCGATGAGGTCGGCTGAATCGTCGATCATGTCGCTCGGCACCGTGTTGTTGATGTCCAGCAGTGTGGCGGGGTGGTCGCTGGCGAGCTGGCAGAGGTACTGGCTGATCGCTCCGTAGATGTCCACCTCACAGGCTACCGGAATGCCCCGCGTGGCCAGGCGGCTGTTGACGTAGCATGGCACGAAGCCGAAGGCCTTCTCGAAGGCCGGCCAGCACTTGTCGGCGAAGACCGCATACTGCCGGCTGCCGAGATTGGCCTCGGCGAAGCGCCGCAGCATCAGCTCGAATCGAGCCAAATTTGGCAGCAGGTCGGCGTAGTAGTTGCCCTCGCCAAGCTCGCCTGCCATCTCGCGGACGATCCGCTTGATGGCGGGGTCCTTCGGGTCGGTCTGGTTGAAGAGGCTCAGCATGTCCAGTTCGCTGTTCTCCATCACCTCGATGCCCAGGTCGTAGCACGGCTGGATGGGCGCATTGCAGGCGAAGAAGTCAGCCGGCCTCGGGCCAAACGTCAGCACCTTCAGCCCGGCCACAGCCAGCACGAGTTTCGCCACCGCCTGGAAGTGTTCGATTTTGTCGGCCAACTGATCCGGCAGGCCGACGGGCATCTGCGGGATATGAACGCGCAGGCCGCGCAGGCCAAAGTTGTACGAGGCGTTGAGCATGCCGCAGTAAGCGTCGCCGCGGCCGCCGATGAGATTCTCCTTGGTTTCCTCAGCCGCACCGCAAACCATCACCGGCCCGGAGAATCGCTGTGCGAAGATGGCGGTAGGGCCCTCGGGGCCGAAATTGCCAAGGTAGATCACAGCAGCGTTGCAGCCGGCAGCCTTGGCCTCGTCGAGTGCCGCCAGGGCGTCAGCCTCGCTCTGGATGATGGTGGGGCAAGGCGTGATCTTGAGCCCCGCATCCTTGCAGGCTTTGACCAAAGCCTTGGTGCGGGTGCGCGTTAGTTCGATGGGGAAGCAGTCGCGGCTGACGCCAACCAGCGACAGCTTGACCTTCGGTGTATTGGGCATACCGGCCATTCGTTTCTCCTAAATTGATGGGCTTACTATACCAAATGGTGTGGATAGTTGCGAGAAAGGATGAAGATGTCATTGCCCCGCTCGCAAGGCGAACCTTTGGCGAATGACGCGCACGAAACGGTCAATCGGATCGCGGGCCTTTGGCCTTGACGACAAGAGCTGGAGAAAAGTTGACAATAAGGCAATCGCCTGCAAAGCTGGAGCTGATAGATCATCTGATTGCACCGAAATGAAAGGACGCGCGATGAAGGCCGACCTGAAAGAAGTTTTCCCCCAGTTCACGTTTCGCATCGACGAGCCGTTCAATGACTTTTCTCAGTTCATTGGCGACGATCCAGCTAAGCGTGCCGAGCTCGATAAGTGGCGCGCCAGCCTGCGGGCCAAGCTTGACCTCAGCGAGTACCGGCACGCTGGGCGGCAGTGGTATCAGAAGGCATGGCAGGAAGTTTTCGCCTTCATGTACGACACGTCGTTCTATGATCGCCACGCGGGACGTTATCGAATAGAAGAGTATCTCGACGATGGTCTGCGGGAGTTTGGGGGGTATGACGTGCTGCTGCTGTGGCAGTCGTATCCGCGCCTGGGCATCGACTCGCGAAACCAGTTCGACATCTATCGCGACATGCCCGGCGGATTGCCCGGCCTCAAGGACCTTGTAGACCGCGCGCACGCTCGCGGCGTGCGGGTCTTCGTCAATTACAATCCCTGGGACACCGCCACGCGCCGCCCGGCCGGCAGCGACGGCGAGGAACTGGCTGAGATCGTCGCGGCCATCGGCGCTGATGGCGTCTTCCTCGATACCATGGAGACGCTGCCGCCGGAGTTCAAGGCCGCCCTGGAAAGGGCCAATCCCAATTTCGTTTTTGAACCCGAGGGTCAGCCCGCCACCAGCGATCTGCAAACCATTACGGGCGCCTGGCTGCAAGGCCCGACCATACGGGCCGCAAACGAGATTCCTCCATTCCTGCCGACCATCCGCTGGCTGGAGCCGCGGTTTTCCTATCGAGGCATCGTCCGCACAGCCACCACGATGACCGAGCACCTGACGACGTATTTCTTCAACGGCTGCGGGCAGGTGATATGGGAGAACATCTTCGGATGGTGGAACCCCTGGCCCGCAAAGGACCGCGCGCTTTGGCGGCGCTGCCTGCGAATCCTGCGTGCACATGCCGAGGCATTTAATGATCCCAACTGGCAGCCGCTGATCGGCACGCTCATCGAGAACGTGCATGCCCACCGCTGGCAGGCCGGCCGGAAAACCGTCTACACGCTCCTGAACATGGCCTCCACGCCGCATGATGACTTTGTGCTTAAAGTCCCGCATGAAGATGGCATGAAGTATTATGACATGTGGAACGATCAGACAATCGAGCCGGCGATCCAGTCCGGCGAAGCGTTCTTGCGAGTGAAGATGGCCCCGCAAGGCGGAGGCTGCATAATTGCATTGCCCGCGGGCGAGCCGTCCCCGCTGCTGCCGGCCGAGCCGCCATCCATGAACAACGGCTTCCGCAAGAGAATCACTCTGGCAGCCGTCCAGCCGCGTAGCGTGGCTGCCACTGCGCCGGCCCGCGCGGATGCTCTGCCAGGCGGCATGTGCCTGGTGCCCGGCGGGCGATTCTGCATGCACGTGCGTCACAATTCATCGCCGTGGGTGGAAGGGGCCTGCTACGGCAGCGTTGAGCATCACCAGGACAAGCGGCATCCTTCGCAATACTTCTGGCTGAGCCCCTACGCCATCGACCGAACAGAGGTGACAAACCAGCAGTACCTGGAGTTCCTCCAGGCTGCACAATATTGCCCGGCCGACCTCACCAACTTCCTGAAGCTCTGGGGCCGGCCAGCCGGCGCCGAGCGCCAGCCATGGAAGTGGCAGATGCCCGACGGCAAGAGTAATCATCCGGTGGTCTACGTCGATCTGGATGACGCCCGCGCTTATGCGCGCTGGGCAGGCAAGCGCCTGCCACGCGAGGAGGAATGGCAATACGCCGCTGAGGGGCCTGATGGTCGGTTCTGGCCGTGGGCGCACTCACAGGATGTGCGCGAGGAAGCGCTGGAATCGGTGCCGCCTGGCCAGGAGCACTCCTGGCAGAACAATGCTGATCCGAAGTTCTGCAACACCCGCAGCGGCGACACCACGCCGGTGGATCGCTATCCGCAGGGAGCCAGTCCGTTTGGCTGTCTCGATATGGCCGGCAATGTCTGGGAATGGACCGAGAGCGAGCGAGACGACGGCCATACCAGGTATGCGATCATCCGCGGCGGCAGCTACCTGTTCGTTCCCGGCTCGGTTTGGTATAACGCCAGCGGCGCACAGCCGAACGCCTGCCACGAGAAGATGCTGCTGATGTACCCGGGCCTGGACCGCTGCGAGACGATCGGGTTCCGCTGCGTGAAGGACGTGGAGATGTAGGAATCGCATCGAATATGGGCAGCTTCCAAACCGCGTGTTCGAAGGAAGAAGCATGAAGAACGTGCTTGTGATTGGCAGCTACAACGTAGGCCTGGTGGTTGTAGGCCCGCGGATTCCCTCAGCCGGACAAACCGTCATGGGCCATGAATTCCAGATGGGCCCGGGCGGCAAAGGCTCAAATCAGGCTATTGCGGTGAAACGCCTCGGTGGGGAGGTAGCCTTTGTCGCCCGCGTCGGCGGCGACAGTTTTGGCCGCGACGCCCTGGACATGTTTCGGCGAGAGGGCCTGGACGCTCGCTTTGTAGCCGTGGATGAGAAGCACCACACGGGCGCTGGCATCATCTTCGTGGACAGCCACGGACAGAACGCCATCGGCGTTGCGCCTGGGGCGAACTACCAACTGTCAGCCGACGATCTAGAGGCAGCGGCGTCGCTCTTTGCCCCCGGAGCGATCCTGCTGATTCAACTGGAGACGCCGCTTGACATAGTCCGCCAGGCAGTGCGGCGGGCAAGGCAGGCCGGCATGACGGTTATCCTGAACCCCGCGCCAGCGCCGAGCCGGCCGCTTGAAGAGGACATTCTCTCCTGCGTGGACGTCATCACGCCGAACGAAACCGAGGCCCATGAACTGACCGGCATCGAGGTCAAGGACTCAGCCAGTGCCCAGCAGGCTGCCCGAAAGCTGCAAGCAGCGGGGGCCAAGAGCGTCGTCATCACGCTGGGCTCAGCCGGCGCTCTATTGCTTGACTCCAACGGGCCGAAGGTCTTCGCGCCATATCGCGTGAAGGTCGTGGATACCACCGGCGCGGGCGACGCCTTCAACGGCGGCCTGGCCTATGCGCTTTCGGCAGGCAAGAGCATGGAAGAAGCCATCGACTTCGCCAACCGCGTTGGCGCTCTGTGTGTTACAAAGGCTGGCACGATTGATGGCCTGCCAAGCCTGGCTGAAGTAATGCTGCTCAAGAGGTCTTAGCAGAACCATGAGTCAGACACCGTTGCCCCTGACGCCGCGCCAGCGCGTCAATACCGCCATTGCCCACGTTCAGCCCGACCGCGTGCCGGTGGATTTCCTGGCTGTGCCGGAAATCTGGCAGGCGCTGTCCAGCCGCATGGGCCTGGACGCTGCACCGTACCAGGCCCTTGCGCCGTGGATGGAGCCCTGGCGCGAGGCGATACTGGCGGCCTTGCAGGTCGACTGCCGCGTCATATCCAACGATATGTTCGTCCGCTGCCCCGAGCACGTTCTAAAGCCAGGTGCAAAGGTAGATTGGTGGCAGTCGCCCAACCGCTCGACGCCTAACCGGATGTGGCGACAGGTCAGCCCTGATGGTCTGGTGGCAGACATCTGGGGCGTCCAGGCGCGGCGCAGCGTCAACCAGTTCGGCGCGCACGAAAGCTAAAGCGACTTTCCGCTTGCTAGCGCCGAGAGTGTCGATGATCTGAGGTCGTTTGCCTGGCCCCAGGCGGACTGGTGGGACTTCAGCGATGTCCCGCTGCTGCTGGAGGCCATGGACTCAGCCTGCGGGCAGGTGCATATACGCTATCGTGTCGGAAGTGTTTTCGAGGTGGCCTGGCAGTTGTGCGGCATGGAGAAATTCCTGACCGACATGATGGTTGCGCCGGAGGTGCCGGCCTACATCATGGACCGCCTGTGCGAAGTTCACGTCGAGAACACGAGGCGATTCCTTAGGCGCGCAGCCGGCCGGGTGGACATGATCTACTTTTACGATGACGTTGCCACGACGCAATCACTGCTGATGCCGCCGGCGGTCTGGAGCGAGCTGGTTCGCCCCCGCCATCAGCGGATCATAGACGTTGCCCGCGAGATGGGCGTGAAGGTGATGTATCACTGCGATGGGGCTGTGGCGCCGCTGATTCCCCGGTGGGTAGAGATGGGAATCGACGTGCTCAACCCCATCCAGACCGAGGCCGCCGGCATGGACATAGAGATGCTGAAGATGCAGTACGGAAAGCATCTGTGCTTCCACGGGGGCCTGAGCATAATCGAGGTTCTGCCCAAGGGCACGCCGCGGATGGTTCGCGAGGAGGTAAAGCGCCTGGTAAGCCTGCTCAACCGCGATGGCGGATACATCCTGGCCAGTTCGCACCACATACAGGCCGACACGCCGCTGGAGAACATCCTGGCAATGTACGACCTGTCGCTGAGGTAGAGCGTCGGCGCAGGGGCGGAGCAGAGTCGCCCTCCTGCGTAACCCTATCCTCCTCGACGGCACGAGGCAGTAAACGACTGCTGCCGGCAGCCGCAAATCGTTAAACTCCGGGGGATTGGGGGCAGAGCCTCCATTCCTTTGTCTGCTAAGACGAAGTAGTCCTTTTTTGTTTGCCAATTTGCCTGGCCAACGCCACAATAGCGGCATCCAATGGATTTCTGGAAAGGCTGGAAGGAGCAATGCCATGCGCACGGATGTGAAGATTGCCATTGCAGTGGGGCTGCTTGTGGTGCTGGTGGGAGTGATCTTCTACATGGCCACCAAGGGGCGCGATGGTAATCAGCCTGAGATTACCACTGTCCAACCTCCCGAGAATTCACCCGAATTCATTAACCCTGCGCCGGTGCCGCCCGTGGAGGCTGTAACGCCAAGTGCTTCAACATCGCCTGTTCATGAAGCCCCGCCGACGGGCGACAATGCTGTTGTGTCTTCCAGGCCTGTTGTGCCGGTGCCGCCAGTGGAACCTGTGGTGGTCCACCCCGTGGCGCCGGTGCCGGATATAGTTCCGCCGCTTGCATCCAAGCCAGCCAGCCAGGAGTACGTGGTAGTCAAAGGCGACACGCTCTACGCCATTGCGGCGAAGAAATACAACGACGGCAACAAGCATAATTTGATTCGCTTGGCCAATCCGGGCATCAATCCCAACGTGCTGGTCGAGGGCAGCAAGCTTATCATCCCGCCGCTGCCGATCGAGCCTCGCAGCACGCCAATCAACAGCTCATCAGGCGGTGCTGGGTCGTATGTTGTCCAGCCTAACGACAGCTTCTGGTCGATAGCTCAGAAGGAGTTGGGCAATGGCGCCCACCATGACCTGATTCAGCGGGCCAATCCAGGCGTGTCTGTTCTGCGGCCGGGCATGCGGTTGACCATACCAGCCAAGCCTGCGGAGGCTGTCGGCGGCTCAGCCAGCCAGCCTGCCAAGGTGCTTGTTGCCGGCGCGACGACATACACGGTGGTGCCAGGCGATTCTTTGTACACGATTTCGGAGAAGGTCTATGGCGACGGCAAGCACTATCCGAACATCGTGGCAGCCAACCCTGAGATCAAGAACGGCATAGTTCATCAGGGCCAGACGCTGATGATCGTGCCGCTGGGCCGGCCTGCGCCTGCCGGCACGGCAAGCACTTTGCCCGCCAGGCCCTCAGCAATGCCCGTGCCCGCCCGGCCGGCTGCAACTCCGAAGGCCTCGCCTGTGCCCGCCGGCAAGCCTGACTTCGGGCCGCTGTAAAATCGGTTGAATAGAAGCTGCCGCAATGCCCAAGGGGATCGCGAATGACTTTGACAATCAGGATGGGGAAGAGTTCGTGTGCGGCATTTATGGTGATGCTCCTCTGCCTTTGCGGATGTGGCGAGCAGCCGTCATCGCCTGCCAGTAGGCCGACGATAGCATCTGAGCGCCACCTCGTGAACCGTACCGCGCCGCCCGCGACCCAGCCGGCAGTTGAAGACTGGTATGGCCAGGACCAGCCGGCAAGCCAGCCCGCTGGCGCCCAACTGCCCCAGCCGCCTGCAGCCGAGGCCGGGCAGCAGGTCTATGAAGTGCAGCAGGGGGAGGACCTCTACAGCATCTCGTGCAAGTTCTTCGGCAACGGCAACAAGATTGCCGACATCGCCCGCGCCAACCCGCAGATAGGCGGCAAGGCCCTGCGAACCGGGCAGCAGTTGATTATTCCATCCACTCAGCCTGTCAGGGCTGCCACCGCCGCGGCCCCAGCTACAAGGGCAACCACCAGGCCCAGGCAGGGCAGTGTCTGGGATTGATGGTGGCACAGCCTGTATGGCCCCAACAGGAAGCCCCCTGCGGGAGCAGGGGGTCCCCCGCCTTCCGGCGGAGGCCTTCAGTTGAGTCAACGTATGCCACTCCGCTACGCTTGGCCTCTTCTCCGGCAGAACAAGCCGTACTTGAAGATGCACCAGATGGCCTTGAGGCCGTCTTTCCAACTAATCTTCTTTCCCTCTTCATGCGTGCGGGCGAAGTAGGCGATAGGCCGCTCGATGACGCGGACGCCCAATCGAGCGATCTTGGCAGTTATCTCCGGCTCAAAGCCGAAGCGGTTCTGCTCGATCCGCACTCGACCCAGTACGGCTCGCCGGAACATCTTGTAGCAGGTCTCCATATCGGTCAGGCCCAGGCCGGTCGTCAGGTTTGACAGGCCCGTCAAGAACCGATTGGCAAGGTAGTTCTTCAGATAGCCGCTGCGGCTGCGCTTTTCCAGGAACCTGCTTCCGTATACAACGTCGGCCTGGTTTGTCAGGATCGGCTCCATCAGTCGCGGATAATCGCCGGGATCATATTCCAGGTCGGCGTCCTGGATCACCACAAGTTCGCCGTCGGCCGCTGCAAAGCCGGTCCGCAGGGCGGCGCCCTTGCCCTGGTTCTTTTCGTGGAAGATGACCTTAACAAGGTAAGGCCGCTGCGGCGTCGGCTCACGATGCGACTCGACCTCGCGCTGGAACTCGCGGAGCTGGTCACGCGTGCCATCCTTCGAGCCGTCGTCGACGAGGATGATCTGCTTGATAATGTCGCCTAAGTCAACAGCCAGCACGCGGGCTAGTAGTTCCCTCCAAGTATCCAACTCGTTGTACACAGGAATGACAACCGACAGGACGCATCGCCCGGCTGGCGCAGAAGCTGAAGTCTCTATGGTCATAGGGATGTTATCGGCCTTTGCCCCGGATCATTACATTATGCAGTTCCTTGAATCGCCAGTTGATGGCGTGCAGCAGGATGCCCATGAATATGCTGCCGGCTGAAAGTAGCATCAAGCCGGTGGCCAGTATCGCCAGGGGCAATCGTTCCACGCGATTCGTCTGGATGAAGCCCAGGATCGGCGGAATGCCGGCCAGGATGCCGCAGAAGAACAGCAGCAGCCCCATGCTGCCGAAGAACGTCAGCGGCTTGAATGCCCGTGAAAGATTGAACAATTTCCACAGCACGCGCAGGCCATCACGCACGGTGCTGAGCTTCGAGACGCTGCCAGGCGGGCGGGCGCGGTAGTCCACCGGCGTCTCAACGATCGTCAGCCGGTTATACAGCATCTGGATCGTCAGCTCGGTCTCGACCTCAAAGCCGGAGGAAACCACTGGAATTCGCCTCACAACATTGCGATTGAACGCACGATAGCCTGAAAGGATGTCCGTCAGCCTGGCGGAGAATATCCAGTTGATAAGCCCTCGAACAAGATTGTTGCCCGCGACATGCAGCGGGCGGAAGGCAGCATTGCTAATCTCGCTGTCTCCGGTCTTCCGGCCCGCGGTCCGCGCTCCCACAACCATGTCCGCATCGCCGTTTATCACGGGCGCAAGCAGCCGATGGACGGCCTCAGCGGGATAGGTGTCGTCGCCATCGACCATGACGAAGAAGTCGGCATCGACCTTGTCGAACATGGCCTCGACGACGTTGCCCTTTCCCGGGCGAGGTTCTTTTATGACGACAGCCCCGTGGGCAGTAGCGATGCCGGCAGTGTCGTCAGTGCAGCAGTTATCGAAAACGTAGATGACGGCCTGCGGCAGGGCGGCGCGAAAGTCATCAATAACCTTGCCGATGGTGGCCTGCTCGTTGTGGCAGGGGATCAGGACAGCGATTTGCGGATGATCTTCCATTGATTGCAGCATGTTAACGCAGGGCAGGCATCGTCCACAAGGCTTCTGCATCAAAGCTATTGCCGGTGCTTGGTCGATAGTATCTCTCATGGCTATTCCGACAGGTACAACCGCGCGGCAGTTGTCGGCTGTGGCGCAATGGGTTTTGGCGGCTGTGCTCATTACGGGCATGCTGGCTGGATGGTCGCCGGGATTCTACAACTGGGGCGTAATGATGACCGGCCTGGCGATTTCGTTTACGCTGATGCTCATCTGGCGCGTGCTGTGCAACGAGCGAGGCTTTGCCGGCAACCGCATCTATTTGCCGGTCGCCTGCGTAGCAGCGGTTCTCATTGGTCATGTGGTGTACACGGCCCTGGGCAGGACGCCGGCTGAGGGCGGCGCTCTTGCGGGATCGCTCAACATATCCATGCTGATGCAGTGGGTGTTGCTGGCCATGGCCGTGCTGGTGACGCAGAACCTGATGGTGCAAACGAAGTTTCTGCGCATAGTGATCGCCGCATGTGGGACGGGGATGATAGTTGGCTCACTTGCCGCCATCCAACTCGGTCATGCCGACGAGATTCACGACAGCTTGGCGCTACTGGGTTTTGCCGGAGCGGCCGTGATGCTCGCGCCGCTGTGGATGGAGCAGATGCAGCAGAAGCCACCTGGCGCTGAGGCGGGTGGCTCGGCCGGCGGTGGAATGGCGGATTCCAGTGAGCATGCGGCAGCGGAATCCTCTGTAAGCCTGTGGCAGCGGCGGATGTTTCGACGAGTCTGGCTGGCGATGGCGGCATCGATCGCGATAGTTATGGCGATTCTCTCGCCGGATGTGGCATTTATTGTGTTGCTCGTCCTGGCTATGGTGTTGCTGCTGGGGGCGGCTATGTTTGCAGGCCGGCGGGTCAAGTTATTGCTGATGGCGGTGGGGGCAGTGGCGCTCGCGGCAGGATGGTGGTGGGCGGCGGGGCTGATTTCAGGTGGAGACCTATCCCCGGCCTTCCGGCCGTGGCTTCCGCCGAGGCTTTCTGAGAACGTT
>CAYQJH010000054.1:0-20361 GCA_964417755.1 uncultured Planctomycetaceae bacterium | reverse complement strand
CCGGAGGTCAGGACGATGTCCTTTGCCTCTGCGCCGATGAGCTTGGCGATCTGGTCGCGGGCGTTTTCGACGGCGGCCTCAGCCTTCCATCCGTATGCATGCGACCGGCTGGCGGCATTGCCGTACTCGGTGCAGAAGTAGGGCAGCATGGCATCCAGCACGCGCGGATCTACCGCGGTCGTTGCGTTATTGTCCATGTAGATCGGCAGTCGCAGAATCATATCCGGGCCTCTGTGTCGCGGGCGTCTCGCCCGCGTGTACGCGAGGGCATCTTGCCCTCGCATCCTCTGAACAACACGCAGGCCAGAAGCCTGCGGTACGCGCGGGCAAGATGCCCGCGAAACGCAAACCGGCGTAGCTCTAATTTACCGCGCCGGCTCCAGCGGGCATCTCAACAATGTCCGCCAGGGTTACCTTCTTTAAGAAATCATTCAGCTTGCGATGCACACGGTGCACCGGGTCGGCCACCGGGCAGCGGGCCATCAGCTCCAGCGTGCATTCGCTGTGGTCGCCAGTCTGATTGGTCAGGCAACTCGCCTGGCGTACCGGACGCTCGATGCTGGCTATCAGGTCGGCCAGATTTATATCGACCGGCCGGCGCGCCAGGCGGTAACCACCATGGGCTCCTCGAACAGACTCAACATAACCCGCAGCCGCCAACTCCTTCAGCACGTTCATCAGTAACGACATCGGCACGCCAAAAATCCGCGAAATCTCCCGGGCGCTGGCGACCTGGCTGTCTTCCAGCTTGGCCAGATACGCCATTGCTATCAGTCCGTAACTCGTTTTCTTGGTTAGAGCTAGCATTGCCTGTCTTTCAGCTATCGCTGTTGAATGAAATATAGCACTAAAAAGATGCTGATTCAAGTTAAATCAGACAGATTTGGTACTATTTCCGACGGAATTTGTACAAACGGGTTTTGGAGCATCTTGCAGCCATAGCCGGAGACTCCATAGGCGGTTCAATGCCGCCACAAAAAACCAGCGTTACTAGGCTTGCCTTGACAATGCCTTGTTTGTCAAATGGTCATCCAATGGCGCGGCGCTATTGTGTCGCCTGTGCAACAGTCGGATGGTGATTTGGAATCGGCACTCGAACCGAACACTCTGGGAGAATATGATGGTCGAGACAAAGCAGCCTGAGTTCACATTCAAGCATGTTTTCACTTCCGATTCAGTGCTCCAAGCGTATGGCCAAAGCAGCCTCTTGCTGTTTGTGCTTCTGCACTATTTGGGAGCTGATGACGTCCGTGCCCTTGCCGCCGAGGCACTGACCGATTGGGCTGACGACAAGAAGGCTGATTGCTGTTACATCGATGTTGAAGAAGGAAGGGCTGTCATCGCACAAGCATATCTGTCGAAACGATGGGGCAAGCTTTCTGCGCGTGCCAACAAAGCGAGCGATCTAACGACTGCGACATCATGGCTTCTTGCCCAGAATCTAAGTGACGTTCCGGAGCTACTTCGGCCAAAGGCTAAGGAGTTGCAGGATGGCATTAGAGCCGGAGACATCGAGAGGATTGAGTTGCTCTACGTTCATAATTGCCATGAAAGCAAGAATGTGTGCGATGAACTTCGGGCGGCAGCGAACAGCACGAAGTCGCATGTTCAAGCAATCTCAGACAAACCGGTAGGAGTCACGTATAAGGAATTTGGACTGGAGTCCATTGAGTCATTATACAGATCGCAAGATCTCGACATACTTGTCGATGGAGTGCTTTCACTCCCTGGTCAAGTGCTTAACCATGTAGAAGAAGACAGTTGGAAAGCGGTAGTCATCTCGGTTCCTGGAAGTTGGATTCGCAAGCAGTATCTGGAGCACGGAGAGGCTTTGGTCAGCGCGAACTTACGAGGGTATCTTGGTGCAAGAAAGGGGTCAATCAATGAGGCCATCAAGTTAACTGCCTCCGCCGAGTCGCGGAACTTTTGGGTCTATAATAACGGAATCACCTGTATAACAAACCAGCTTGATTTGAGTGAAAGCGGATACACAGTCCGTGGACTTTCAATAATAAATGGCGCACAGACGGCGGGTGCACTGGCTGAATGCGATGAGGATGCCGCAGCTCATGTACGGGTCCTCTGCCGCGTGGTAGAAAGTAAAGATAAGGGACTGATCGAGAAGATTATTGTCAACAACAATACACAGAACATTATCCGTCCCTCTGACTTGGTTAGCAACGACAGAGTACAGAAGGACCTTGCTCATGCTTTTCAAAACTATGGCATATCCTACGTTCATCGACGGTCTTCCACCAGGTCTCCCCGTAATTCGATTTCTGCTTCGGCCATTGGCGCGGCACTCTGTGCATTTCATGGAGAACCACAGATAGCTGGAAGAAACAGTCGAGACATATTTCTTTCGCGGCCCACCTATGATAGAGTATTCCCACCTCATATAAGTCCCGAACACGTCTTTCTCGTCACATCTTTGGCTTCAGCTGTTGATTTGGTGAAATATCAGACTAAAGAGAAAGTCGATAAGAAGATTGCGACTCAATTGGACGAGCAACAATATGAGGTGTTGAGATACTCGATGTCCAAGCATTTCATGATGTATCTTGCAGGCGCAGTTGCTGAGCAATTGTTGAACACGCGCATTCCAAATCTCCATGAGCTGAAGGCCAAACCCGCTTTTGTGTCAGGGACTAACACACAACTTGAATCAATCTGGGCAGGAGTACTTCGAACTCTGTTGCCTCATGTTGCCAGGTCGGCGGCTTGTTGCGGCTCAGTCTATGACGTGACTCGCAGTACTGAGAAGAGTAAGAAGGTCGCCGATGATTTGCAGGCTGTATTGGCATCCCTGGAACCCAGCATCTGTGGGCAATTGCAGCCGCTTCGAGAAGCTGTCGCGAGTTAGAGTCTGTTTCTGGGTTGGTGCATCCCGGAATACACAGCACAAGTCGCCCGGTTCTTTGGTGGATATCCGCGTTCGCCTCCGTCTGGATGAGTAAGATTGTCCAAGAAGGCAGCGCAATCATGATCGACATTACCTGGATGAATCATCACGCGGCGTTTCGGATCAGCAATGGCGCCAGCGTGCTGTATATCGACCCGTGGAAGGTGCCGTCGGTGCCGCATGACGCCGACCTGGTTTTTGTCTCGCACAGCCATCACGATCACTGCTCGCCGGAGGACATCGCCAAGGTGGCCAAGGCCGGCACGGTGATCCTGGCGCCGGCGGAGACTGTCAAGCTGCTCAAGTCCGCAAGCGCTGTGGACGTGGGGCAGGAGCTGACGGTGGGGGAGATCACCGTGCAGACGGTGGCGGCTTACAACATTGGCAAGCAATTCCATCCGCGCGGGCACAACTGGTGCGGGGCCGTCTTCACCATCGAAGGCAAGAGAATCTACTATGCCGGCGACACCGACCTGGTTGACGAAATGGGCCGCCTCGGCGCTGTGGATGTCGCCTTGCTGCCGATCGGCGGAACCTACACGCTGGACGCCGCGACGGCAGCCACGGCATGTGAGAAGATCGGCTGCAGCATGGCGATTCCCTACCACTGGGGCGACGTGGTGGGCTCAGCCGCTGACGCGAAGAGCTTCGCCGAACTGGCCAAGTGTAAGGTGCAGATCCTTCAGCCAGGCCATTCGGTGCGGCTGTAACGTGTCGCGGGCGTCTCGCCCGCGTGTACGTGAGGGCATCTTGCCCTCACATTCTGTGAACAAACCGCAGTCGAGAGGCCTGCAATACGCGCGGGCAAGATGCCGAGACACGATAAACAGCAATGCATGCCGCTCTCCCGTGCGGCGGTTCCTAGAAGCAGTGATCAACGGCCAATCGGGCGGAAGACTCGCAGTTGCGATGGTTCAAACGTCAGGCTGACTCCCTTGCCGCCAATGATTACCGCTTCGTCAGCGAGCATCTGGCGCTCGTTTCGATAGACGGGGTAGACGTCGGTGCGAGGCAGCATCCATCGCGTTGTGCGGCGGGCGCCCAGGACGATCTCGACTGAGGGGTCAATCTGGTTAGCTGCGTTGATGTTTTCCACCAGTGGACAGCCGCGCATGATCGCGTAGCTGGCGGCCGTCGAGCCAATGATGACCACCGCCAGCGCCAGGAGGCGCACTGCCTGGCGACGAATCAGCAGCGTGGCCCCGCAGGCCAGCACGGATAGGACCAGGCAGAGGAAGATGTTGCGTTTGAGTTCGCCCGGCCAGTGGGGCAGGTGCGATTCCCACTTGCGATGTGGCTCACTATCCAGAAGCAGTGCGCGGCTGGCCTCGACCTGCTGGGGCGAGAACGGCACGGAAGTCTCGAGTGTCTCGATGACGCCGGATTGGGGGCTGTGGCCCGAAAGGAGCGTCAGGTCTAGTTCGCTTGGGCTTGCCAAGGCAGGCAGGCTGACGCTGAGCGATTGCGTGGAATGCGGTGCGATGGTCACGGGGAAAAGGAAGTACGGGCCGCCGTGGCGAGAATGGATCAGCACGCTCTGGATGATCGAGTCCGTATCGTTCGTGATCGTCAGGTCGGCGGGGAAGTAGGTCGATTGGGTAGACTGGATGCGCGCGGTAGTTGCCACGACGCTTGGGCTGGCCATGACGCTTTGTGGATGCAAGGCGGGCGGGCATGTCAGGGCAACCAGTATCAGTAGAGTTCGAGTCGTTCCACTACACATAATATCTTGCTCGCCTGCGTCGCTTCCATTCTGACGCGGCTTTGACCGTGCGGCTCCGTGCTAGCCGCACTTTGGACTGCGGCGGCTGCTCGCCCCGGCGTAGCTTTAGCGAAGCCGGGGTGACGCCGCTTTGGCTTCTTCGGACGGCGATTGAGATTGCCAAAGCCGCTGCTGATATCCAGCCAAAGCGATGCCGTCGCCCTGCGGGCTGGTCCCCGCACGCCAAAACCACGCATCCGCGGGCAAGATGCCCGCGATACAAACTACACGCGGGCGAGACGCCCGCGCCACTACAGCACGGCCCGGCCGGCCTGGAGGTCGGCGATCAAGAGCTTGATTCGCAATACCTCAGCCACCGACCATGCCTGGGCAATGCAGCCGCCGGGGTTGTGCGGCGGGTCGCCGTCGAAGACCTCGCTGATGTACCCGATGCCGGCTTCGCTCAAGTGCTCGTCCATGCGCTCTAGCCACTTCTTCGCCTGGGCCAGCGCGAAAGGCTTGGCCTTTTCGACCTTGAGATAGGCTTCCATAAATGGCCCCATCAGCCAGGCCCACACGGTGCCCTGATGGTACGCACGGTCGCGCGACTCCCACGAGCCGCCGCACTTCCGGCGATATCGGCTGTCATCCGGCGAGAGTGTCCGCAGGCCCATCGGCGTCAGCAGACGCTGGGTTACGATTCGCACGACGGCTGACTGCTGCTGGGCCGATAGGGCGCTGTGCGGCAGCGAGACGGCAAGTATCTGGTTGGGCCGCAGCGACGCATCCGGCCAATTGTCGCTGATGCAGTCATTCATCCAGCCAAGTTCGTTGTTCCAGAACGCCTTGACGTATGCCGGGCCGATCAGGTCGGCCTGCTGGGCGTAGTGCGACGCCAACTGGTTGTCGATGCCGCGGCAGCGGTCAGCCATGATGCGATGGGCGCTGTGCCAGAGGGCATTGACCTCGACGGCTTTGCCGTGGCGCGGGGTGATGACCTCCTCGCCGAGGGCGGCGTCCATCCATGTCAGTTGCGTGCGATGCGAGCCGCCCATCAGCAGGCCGTCGGCATCGGCGTGGATGTCGAACAGCGTTCCTTGCTGATAGGAATCAAGGATGGTGTGGCAGGCGCCCAGAAGGTGCTCGCGCCAGAACTTCAGGTCGCCGGTGGCCTGTACGTAGCGCTCGGCGGCGATGATGAACCACAGCGATGCGTCGATGCTGTTGTAGTGGGCCGTCATCGAGTAATCGTCGAAGCGGTTGGGCACCATGCCATGCTGGATGCTGCCGGCAAAGGTGCGAAAGACCTGGCGCGCCTGCTCGAATCGCCCCGTGGCCAGCAGCAGGCCCGGAAGCGAGATAAACGTGTCGCGGCCCCAATCGGCGAACCAGTGATAGCCGGCCAGGATGGTTGTCGATGGCGGCGAGTTCGGGAACGAGCGCTGAACAACAAAGGCGTCAGTGGCCATCGCCAGATGCGAAATCGACTCGCTCTCACGATCCTGCGGCGGCAATTGTGAAGGCATCGCCGCCTGCAAGTCCTTGCGCGGCCCCGTTCGTGTAGTCGAGACGGCACCGCAAGACGGCGCGGCGGGCGCAGCCGGGCGGGCAACGTCGGCGACAAGCGCGGCCATCCGCTGGCGGCGGGCGCTCAGTGTGGTCTCGAAGTCCACGTTGATCGGGTCGCGCAGGCTGGCAGTCAACTGAACGCTCTGTCCATCGGCCATCTCGACAGCGAAGCTGCCCGGCGTGTAGAGGTCCTCGAATCCTTCCTGCCCACGGCCGACATCGATGCGATAGCGGAAGCGATACCACCATTGCGCTTTGGCCTCGAATTGGCCTTGCGGGCACCAGAGGTACAGGGCATCCTGTTTTACCATGCGGTCCTGGACGACGACGCGGCCATTGGAGACGCTGAAGGTCATTTGGTGCGGCTCGTGCACGCGGCGGATGGTGTGGAAGTCGCGCATGGCTGCGAATGGCCAAAGCGTTAGCCTGGCAGATGGCGCGCCCGAGAGCGTGTAACGCACTGCCACCGCGTTGGCAGCCTCGGCCAGCAGGATTTCCTTCTTCAGCATGGCCTGACCGACTTGATAGATAAACGTGGGAGCAATGTCATTGCGGAACTCAACGAGGTAGTCCATGCCGCGAGGCGAGAAGGTGTCGGGGAACTCGTTGGTGGCAAGGTCGAACGCCTCATCCCCCAGGCCCAACTGCTCCATCACCGTTGAAAGGGTCACCAGCCGACCGACCGGCGGCAGAGTTGCAGCAATCAGCAGGCCATGATACCGCCGAGCGTTGCAGCCGGCGATGGTTGAAGAGGCATACGCGCCGATGCTATTGGCTTGGAGAAACTCATGCGAAAGCAGCAAGTCGGCATCTTTGCCGCGGCAATCGAAATCGATCGGCGGGGGGAGCACGGCGGCAGACGACGTAGTTGGATCGGTCATGAATCCGTTCCTCTATTAACAACGGCTCCAGGCTCCAGACCTCAGACTTCAGGAACGACAACGGCAACAGCCGGCTTCGCTCCTCCGGCTTGCGACTTCCGGAATGGCCGCACGCCCAGGGGCGTTCTTGTTTGCAAGCCATGCGCCTTTGAGGCAGTCCAGTCTGGTCGCAGGACTCCGCGCTTCCATGATAGGAGTAATGTTAAGTTTATCGGCAGACGGAATGAATTTCCCGCAGCGTTCCGGGAAGTTGCCACGGCTTTGGAGTGCGGCGACTAGCCCCGAAGGGGCGACGGCACCGCTCTGGCTGGATAAGACGGAGGACTTCTGCAAACCCAAATACTGTCAGATTCAAAGTAAAAACGGCGGCGGGCAGCCGCTGCACTCCATAGAACGAACAGTATCGAGGCCTTCCGTTGCGATTGATTTGCATTTACAATAGCAAATTGGAAAGGCCTCTTGGCATGAATGAACAACTCAACAGCGAGCTGGAGCGATTGACCGACGAGATTCTCGCCAGCTATGCCTCCGATGGACGGACGCATCGCATCGGCGAGACGTTTCTGCCTTCCCGCGAGAATATCGTCAACATCCTCCAGGAGATCCGCCAGCTTCTGTTTCCGGGCCTGTTCGGCTCGAAGAAGCTCACGCAGGAGAACGTCAAGTTCCACGTCGGCAGCCTGCTTGCACGCCTCGGCGATGACTTGACCGAGGAAATTAATCACTGTCTCTGCCAGGATAAGATGTGCGATGACTGCCGCACCCCCGAGCAGTGCAGAACCAAGGCGGCCCGAATCGTCCGCGATTTCGTCGCCCGCATCCCGGCCTTGCGCGACATGCTGGCGCTGGACGCCCAGGCTGCCTACGATGGCGACCCAGCCGCCAAGAGCATTGCGGAAATCATCTACTGCTATCCCGGTTTCTTCGCGGTTACGGTCTATCGCATCGCGCATGAACTGCTGAAACTCGGCGTGCCCCTGATGCCGCGGATCATGTGCGAATATGCCCACAGCCTTACCGGCTGCGATATTCATCCCGGCGCGACCATCGGCAAGGCGTTCTTCATTGATCACGCAACCGGCGTGGTGATCGGAGAGACTACGCACATCGGCAACAACGTGAAGATCTACCAGGGCGTGACGTTGGGCGCCAAGAGCTTCCCCAAGGACGAGCGCGGGCGGGCCATCAAGGGCCTGAAGCGCCATCCGACTATCGAGGACGATGTTACGATCTATGCCGGCTCGACGATCCTGGGCGGCGAGACGGTTGTCGGCAAAGGCGTAACGGTCGGCGGCAACACGTTTGTCACTTCGTCGGTCACGGCCCAGAGCGTGGTAGCCACCGAGGCTCCCAAGCTCCAAGTCAAGGCCAAGAAGCCCAGGACGTGATTGCGTATCCTATAATGGAGCGGTAAGGAAGGAACCCTCTGCAGCAAAGCCTCAGATGCGGAGTCTTTTGTATTATGCGCACACGGCCGATTGTAATGGTAGTCGAAGATGACGCCGAGATGAACGACCTCGAGAGGGAGTTGCTTGAGGTCCATGGGCTTTCTGCAGTTGCCGCCTACACTGGGCGCGAGGCCCTGGAAGTTCAAGGCCGGCTGCATGCCGACGCCGTCCTCATGGATATCATGCTGCCGGAGATGGATGGCTTCGAGGCCTGCAGGCGCCTGCGCGTCATGGACAGCGTCAACGGCCAGCACCTGCCCATAATCATCGTCTCAGCGCTAGACAGCGAAGACTGCCGCCGCCGCGGATTCGAAGTCGGCGCCAATGCATACTTCACCAAGCCATTTGACCCCGACGAGATCGTCGCAGCCATCCAATCGCTCCTGCCCAACCAGGCAAAGAATTAGTGGTCTATTCATAGACCACTCTCCCAGCAGGCATTCGGCCCAAGCTGCCGGAGAAGTGATTAGATCCGCGGCTACTTCCGCAATTGTTCAGGCAGGGCGGTCGTTACGCCGAACCAAAGCTCCTGGCCGGGCGAGAAAGGCTGGACCAGTTCAAAGTTCTCGAACGCAATTCCACCCGGTATCGGCGTCTTGCTGCGCCAGTAGGTGAATCGACCGTTGACCTGCGCGATAAGGGCTGGGGCGGGCTTGTCGCACCGCCAATACTGCGTCGCCTTCTTGCCCGTGTACCGCCAATGGCCGAGCGGCTGCTCGGTCTTGGCCGAGGCCGGATCATCCTCATCCGGCGTGGCGGCGACAAGCACTCTTCCCTCCGAAATGCGGGGGAGCTGATCCAACGAGAATGAGCGATGAGGGGCGAAGTCATGGCCGCGATAGGCCGGCCAGAGATCTCCGGCAAGAGCGGTGCTATTCGCAAGGTGAAGCTCGCGAAGCCGGGCATAATTGCCCATCGTCGCGGAGATGATGCACTGGCCGATGGGCTTAGAGTCCGCCTGGGCGAAGCTGGCAATGCCGACTTCCTGGGGTCGGTCGGAGCGGAAGGTAAGCCGCAGGTAAGGCCGCGCGCCGCTATCGAAAGGCTCGATCATCACGTAGACTTGCAGGACCTGCACGTCGCCGTCGGATGTAATGATGCCTCTTGCGGGATGAACGTGAGGCAGGCGCGGGCTGAAGTCCTCCGGCGCGTCGGCAGCCCAGAACCGCTTGCCATCTTCCTTGTCCAGCTTGCTGGGCTCAAGTTCTGAAAAGCCGCGGAAATGCTGGCCTGCCAGGATCGGCTCGACGGCGATAAAGTTGATCATGCGGGCTTCGTCGTGCCCAAGGTAAGGGGTGTAGATTCGCAAGAGCCCGCGGGGGCCTGGCATTGGCCAAAGGCCTACCTGCAGCCCGTCGGCATGGCCCCAGACCGGGCGGGCAAGCTCCGCGTTTGCAGGCCGCACGAACGCTCCCTCAGCTACCGGCGCAGCCAGAATCTGCCAGTCCGGCATCGCGGGCTGCGCGGCAGGTTGCGACTGACTGGCAGGCTGACTTGCTGCTTTGCCAGCAGGCTGAGATGATTGATCAGATTGAGTCATCGGACCGGCTGCCTCCAATATTGATGACAAGGCCATCAATCCCAGGATTATCCGCAAGTTCCGCAGACTATAAAGATTGAACATGGAGTCTCCTGGTTTGCTCTGTGCGCCTCTGCGACTTTGCGTCATGATCTATTGATCTACCAGCGACTATTGAGCAGGCATCATTATGCGCCAAGGGGCATGATTGTCATTCGTCGCTGCCGGTGCGTCAAGCATGAGAATGCCGAAAATAGCCGATGTCAAAAACCAGGCTGCGTTCCCGGGTTCCTTCTACGTCTCTAGTTTCTAAACCGGCCGTGAAATGACATGCAAAGGCAATTGAATGATACGGCCGCGTCGCCGCCAGCCCGAAGGGCGAAAGATCTGTAGCCCGCCACGTCAGTGGCGGGTAAGATGACGACCGCACAATCAAGCCCCATACGGGGCGACACACCATAGCCCGAATCCGGCGAAACATAAGGGGCAGCACATGGCACACACGTACACGAACCTTCATTATCACGCCGTCTTTGGCACACACCAGCGACGACCGTTCTTGACCGATGACGTTCGCGGCCGGGTGCATGGTTACATTGGCGGCATTATCCGCAACATCGGCGGCCTGCCCTTGTGCATCAACGGGCCAGAGGATCACGTGCATATTCTCTGCAGCCTTCGTGCCGACACGTCCATTTCGCAGGCCATGCGCACGGTCAAGTCCAACTCCTCCAAGTGGATTCACGAGACAATGCCCTCGATGGCGAGCTTCGCGTGGCAGGAAGGCTATGGCGCGTTCACAGTCAGCCGACTGAAGGTGCCTGCGGTGGCGCAATACATACAGGACCAGGTGCCGCATCACAAGAAGAAGTCATTTCAGGAGGAGTTTGTCAGCCTTCTGGAGCGACATGGCATTGCGTTCGATGCGGCGCATCTTTGGGATTGACAGCCTGTGTCGCCCCTTCCGGGGCTGAATGGTGTTTTCGGACACATCCCGCCGCTGACGCGGCGGGCTACAGATATGTCGCCCTTCGGGCTGGCCACTAGAATTAGTAGAATTAGGGACGTACCCCAGTTGTTGAGTTGTTGTCCGCAACGTGCACCATCTGCCCGTCGATCCTCAGCCGGCTTTGGGCGTAGAGTGAGATCGCCTCGGGATAGGCGATCAGTTCCTGCTCAAAGACGCGGGCGGCCAGGCTGTCGGCGGTGTCGCCTTCGAGCACAGGCACGCACTTCTGCATGATGATCGGCCCGCAGTCGTATTCATTGGTCACGAAATGAACCGTGCAGCCGCTGACTTTGCATCCGCGGGCCAGCACAGCCTGGTGAACATGATGCCCGTACATGCCCTTGCCGCCGAAGCTGGGCAGCAGGGCGGGGTGAATGTTCATCACGCGCCCGGAGTAGCGGTCGGGGATTAGCCAGGGCGAAAGGAAGCCGGCCATGATTACCAGGTCAACGCTTGCGGCGTCCAGGAGCTTTGTGATCTCGCTGGAATAGGCGTTGAGGTCGGACATAGCCTTGTAGGACACCAGGTGGACATCCAGGCCGGCCTGCCTGGACAGGTCGATGCCCTTGCATGGGCGCGAGGCGATGACGACAACAATCTGGGCATTGAGCCTGCCGGCTGCGATGTGCTGGAGGATGTTCGTAAGCGTCCTGCCGCCGCCCGAGAGCAGTACTCCCAGCCGCAACGGCTTGTTGGCATTTGGAGTGTCCATGGAGGCGATTTAACCGTATTGCCCAGGCAGAGTCAAATGGCAATGAAGCTGCCCAAGGCTTGTTGCTGCTTTGTGGTGCAGGCATGTTGCCTGCAGAGTCTGGCAATGCCCAGCGTCTGCAGGCGAGACGCCTGCACCACAATTGCAGGCGGGACGCCTTGCACCACAATCGCAGGCGGGACACCTGCACCACAAGCAACCAATTCATTGCTTTTTCCGTTTTCAATAGCCCTTGCAGGAGGCCGCATGCGGCGTTACAATTCCCAGCCCTGTACCGGGCCCGGATGACGTGATTCTAGAGTGCGTATCCCCAAGGCCGGCTGGACGTGCTTGAATAACAAAGGAGAATGCAGCAATGGAAGTTATTATCAGCAAGACATACGACCTGATGTGCAAGGCCGCCGCCCAGGTCGTCGCCGGAGTCCTCAACACCAAGCCCGACGCGGTTCTAGGCCTGGCCACCGGCTCGACGCCGCTGGGTCTGTACAAGGAACTGGCTCGCATGCACAAGGAAGAGAGCCTGGACTTCTCGCAGGTCACCACGTTCAACCTGGACGAGTACGTCGGCCTGCCGGCCAGCCACGACCAGAGCTATCACTACTTCATGAACGAGAATTTCTTCAAGCACGTGAATATCTCCCCGCGGAATATTCACATCCCTTCCGGCACGACCAACAACTACGAGGCCTTCTGCAACTGGTACGAGCAGCGAATCCGCGATTGCGGCGGCGTGGACATCCAGATCCTGGGCATCGGCTCGGATGGGCACATTGCCTTCAACGAGCCAGGCAGCAGCCTGGGCAGCCGAACCCGTATCAAGACCCTCGCCAAGCAGACCATCGATGACAATGCCCGGTTCTTCGCCAAGGCCGCCGACGTGCCGATCTATGCCATCACGATGGGCGTGGGCACGATCCTGGAGTCTCGCAAGCTGCTGCTGATGGCCAATGGCAAGAAGAAGGCCGCCGCGGTGGCCGGCGCCATTGAAGGCCCGGTTACCTGCATGAATACAGCCAGCGCCCTGCAACTGCACCGCGACGCGATCGTGTTCGTCGACGAGGACGCCGCCGGCGATCTGAAGATGGGCGAATACTACAAGTGGATCCAGGCCAACAAGCCCGGCGCCCCCAAGAGATAAGTAGAACGACGGTTGACTGGTTGATTGGTTGACTGGTTAATTGGCAACATATCCAGGGCTTCAGCAAGCCTGCAAGTCCTTGGGTTATGTTCAGCCAAATCGCCAAGAAATAGAGACTCATCAACCAGTCAACCAGCTAACCAATCAACCAGTTAACCAGTAACCAGTCAACTGAGGTCCATCATGAAGCTGATCCTGTTAGATGTTTCCGCCAAGCGCAGCAATTTCTATCCGTTGTCTCTCAGCCGGCCGGTCTTTGAACTGCGCGTCGGCATGAGCAGCCTGGCCAGCAAGCTGATCGCCAAATTGGGTGCAGCCGATGTCTCCTGTTTCATCCCGGCCTACATGGCTGAATCGTTCAAGGCCAAGACGACGATGAAGGTCAACGACCTTTCAGTGCTGGCCGGCGACGGCATGCTGCTGGTCAATGGCGCCGTCAAGGTGCAAGACTTCAACGTCTCAGCCAAGGGCGCCAACGAAGTTGGCCTGGCCGAGGACGGCGAGGTTCTCTACGTCCGAGTGGCGACCAAGGCGAACCTGCCGACCGACTCGATCGAGAACTTCCTGGCCGCCGCCAGGAAGAGCTTCAATACGGTCACTCTCAAGCTGCCGACCTGGAACTACACGTGGGACCTGGTGCTGGCCAATCCCGAGATCATCAAGCACGAGTTTGCCGCCGCCGGCAAGAGCGGCGTCGAGGGCAGTCTTGAGCAGCCCAGCGCCATCCGCGGCGACAAGAAGAACGTGTTTGTCGGCAAGGGCGCGGTCATCCATCCGATGGTCGTTCTGGATGCCGCCAACGGGCCGATCTTCATCGACGAAGGCGTGGAGATTCATCCATTCACTCGCGTCGAGGGCCCGTGCTACATCGGCAAGAAGTCGATCCTCCTTGGCGCCAAGTGCCGCGAAGGCATGTCCATCGGCCCGATGTGCCGCGTCGGCGGCGAGGTGGAAGAGTCGATCATCCACGGCTATTCCAACAAGTACCACGACGGCTTCCTCGGCCATGCATACGTGGGCGAGTGGGTGAACCTTGGCGCGCTGACGACCAACAGCGATCTGAAGAACGATTACTCCAACGTCTCGGTGATGCTCGACGGCAAGACGCCGATCGACACGGGTTCGCCGAAGGTCGGCTCGCTGATCGGCGATCACACCAAGACCTCGATCGGCACGCTCTTTAACACCGGCTCGGTGGTGGGCGCAATGTGCCTGATCATGGCCAATGGCAAGCCGTCGCCGAAGTTCATTCCGACGTTCGCGTGGTTCCTCGAAGGCGTCATCAGCAAGGGCTTTGGCAAGGGTCAGCTTTACGAGACCGCCAAGATCGCCATGAGCCGCCGCAAGTGCCAGTGGACGCCTGCGGAAGAGGCCATGTGGGATGAAATCTTTGCCCTGACAGCCGGCCCGCGCGACGAAGCCGTCAAGAAGGGCCGCAAGCAGATGCTGAGAAAGTAGACGTATTGCGGATTGCATATTTCATGATTGCGGATTGAACGACAAGAAGCACCACGACGCCACGACGAGCACGACGAACGGCAGCGAAGAATAGCCCCAGTGGCTTTTTGTTGTTGCTGTTCCTGTGGCCTGAAGTCTGTAGCCTGAAGCCTTTTGTCGTTGTCGTTCCCGGAGTCCGGAGCCGGGAGCCCGGAGCCGGTCGTTGTCGCCGTTCCTGTAGCCTGAAGCCTGCCGTTAAGTATCTTGGATAGACGAGTCATCTTTAGTAGATTAGGAAAGTGAAATGGCCAGCGTAGAAGAGCGAGTCAAAGCCGTTACCGGGCGAGTACTGAGCGTGGATCCAGCTACCATCAAGGCGACCGACAATTTCGCCGCCGACCTTGGCGCTGAGAGCGTGCAGTCCATCGAACTGGTAGCCAACTTCGAGAATGAGTTCGGCATTGAAATGGACGAAGACGCCGCACTGAGCGTCGAGACCGTGGGCGCAGCCGTCGACTTTATCACCAAGGTTTGCAAGGCCCAGGGCGTTAAAATCTAGACAACTGTCAGCCGAAAGAGCGGAACCGCAGGACCGACTCACCTCGGATCTGTTTGTCGTTTCGGTCTGTCGGTATCCGGTCCTCCGGTATCCGGTGTTTACCAGGAAGGAAGTCCTCATGGCAAAAGTGCATCCGCTGCAAGACGTGGCCGAGCCCAACCTGATGGGCGAGACGTTCGACTACAACCTGCCGCCGCTGATCAAGTTCGACAGCCCAGCCGTGGAGTACGTCGATGGCAAGGCGGTCGAATTTGACGGCCGCAAACTCAAGACCCGGGACATCTGGATCAGCGACACCACGTTCCGCGATGGCCAGCAGTCGCGCCCGCCGTACACGATTGACCAGATGGTTCACATTTATGACCTGCTGGCCAAGCTGGGCGGCCCCAACGGCGTGATCCGCCAGACGGAATTCTTCCTCTATACCAAGAACGACCGCGAGACGCTGGATCGCTGCCGCAGCCTGGGGCACCGCTTCCCCGAGGTCACCGGCTGGATTCGCGCCGTCAAGGGCGACTTCCGCCTGGTCAAGGAAGCCGGCCTGAAGGAAACCGGCATGCTGACCTCCAGCAGCGATTACCACATATTCCAGAAGCAGAAGCAGACGCGCAAGACCGCGATGGACAGCTACTGCGAAGTGGTTGCTGCCGCGTTCGAGGCCGGCGTGCGGCCGCGCTGCCACCTGGAAGACATCACGCGGGCCGACATTGATGGCTTTGTCCTGCCGTTCATCGACCGCCTGATGGAGATGAGCCGCCAGGTTCCGCCGGAACTGTCGGTCAAGATCCGCCTGTGCGATACGATGGGCTTTGGCCTGAGCTATCCCGGCGCAGCCTTGCCGCGTTCGATTCCCAAGCTGCTCTACAAGATCAATCAGGAGTGCGGCGTGCCCAGCGACCGCCTGGAATGGCACGGCCACAACGACTTCCACAAGGTCCACATCAACGGCTGCTCGGCGTGGCTTTACGGCTGCGACGCTTTGAACACGACGCTGTTCGGCTTCGGCGAGCGGACGGGCAACCCGCCGATGGAAGCTGCGTTGATGGAATACATGGCCATCAAGGGCGGCCTGTGCGGCATCAACACGATGGTCATCACCGAGCTGGCCGACTACATGCGTTCCATCGGCATGCCGATTCCCGACAACTACCCGTTCGTGGGCAAGGCGTTCAACGTCACGCGTGCCGGCATTCATGCCGGCGGGCTGCGCCAGGACGAGCGAATCTACAACATCTTCGATACCGAGAAGCTCCTGGGCAAGCCGCCCCGCGTGGCCATCACCGACAAGAGCGGCGCCGACGGCGTCGTGATCTGGGTAAACGAGTACCTCGGCCTCAAGGGCGCCGATCGCATCAACAAGATCAAGTGCCACGCCCTGGCCCGTTGGGTGATGGACCAGTATGACAAGAACGGCCGGCTGACGGCCATCAGCGATGAAGAACTCGAAGTCAAGACCCGCGAACTGATGCCGGAGTACTTCAGCAAGCACAAGGGCGCTTAGCCGAGTCCGCTAAAATCGAGAAGTAAATGCCCCGCCGCAGAGACGCAGAGGCCGCTGAGAACGTCAAAAGTATTGGATGTTCTCAGCGTCTCTGCGGGTAAGGCCTCAGTTTCAGGGGGCAATTGTGGTGCAGGCGTCCTCGCCTGCAGATCCTGATTCAATGCCAAGAATGTGCAGGCGAGACGCCCGCACCACAAAACGGCAACGACCCTTCTATGTTTGCCCCCTGTAACTGAGGCCTTGCCTCTGCGGCGGTTGTTTTAATCCGGCAGGAGATCGAGCGTAATCATCAGCCCGCTCCAGGAGAGGTTGCCTACCGGGTCGGTTGAATAAAGCGTGAAGTTGTTTGACCCTGCGATCAGCGGCACGCGCGTGAGCGTGAAATTGCCGTCCTCATTTGCGGTGGCTTTCGCCAGCGTAATCACGCGTGGCTCCTGCCCCGGCGTCAGCGGGTCTCGAATCACCTGCAGGACGATCTTGCTTCCCGGCTCTGCGGTGCCAACCAGGCTCACCCGGCTGAGCGAAGTGATGTCATCGCCGACCGCGCCAGTGTCGAACGCCCCCGCCAGGGCTAGCGTGGGCGTCAGGCTGACGGTATCGAGCGTGATCGTCTGATGCAGCGTGTAAGTATTGCCGGCTGCATCCGTGACGGTTACAGCAACGTCGTTTTCGCCATCGGCAAGCACAACATCGGCGAAGCTGTACGCGCCCTTTGAGTTGACCAGCACGCTGTCAACCGGCGAGCCGTTGACGCTGAGCTCAACCAGCGAATCCTTCTCCGTCTTGCCCAGCAGCATGATGGAGGGAATGTTGGTCAGAAAATCCCCGCGCCGCCCGCTATCGCTGGCCCTATCCATGGCGATGGTCGTCTTGCCGACGACTGTGTCGCCGATGATCTTCTTCGTCACCGTAGCAGAGTTGCCCGCCGGATCGGTTACCGAAATTACAAAACTGTTCGAGCCGTTGCTGAGGCTGATGTTGTCGAAACTGAAACTGCCGTCAGCCGCCGAGGTCGTGCTTGCCAGCACGCTCCGGCCGCGCTTGAGCACGACCGTACAGTTGTCCCGCGTTATGCCATTTAGCGTGATGGTGGCGGCGTTGGTTACATTGTCGGGCGTCACGCCGGAGTCGCTTGCGCCATCGAGGTTGACGGTAACGGGCGGCTTGCCCTTGATGACCCGCACATCAGCAGCCGGCGCCACCCACAGATTGTTGAAGCTATCGCCATCAGCCAGGCCGCCGTTTTCGAGCTTGTAGATAAGGTAGTAATCGCCCTCGGCGACGCTCTTGGGCAGCTTGAGCGAGAGCGTCCGCTCCAGGCTCGTGTGTGCGGCGAGATTGCGATTTTCCTTCGCTGTTGGCGACAGGAGGTAATCGGAAGCATCCAGCGTGCCGTCGAGGCTGAGGTAAACGCTGACGTTCATTCCCAGGCCCGACAGGCTGGCCAAGTCGCCAAGGTTATTGATGCTCACCGGCAGGCTTAGCGTCTTGGAGGGACTGGCGTAGTAGAAGGCATCATCGTCGCCGGCGACGGTCATGTCGCGGATCAATCCCAGGTCGACTACGCGCCAGGCATTGTCGTCGCAAGCCACGTACATCAACGAGCCGCTGACGAACGCCCCGCGCGCGTCAGGATTCTCGTATCTGCCGATGATCTTTGGGCCATCCGCATTACCGGTATCGATCAGTACCACACCGACGGGCAATTCGGTCATGTACGCCAACTGGCCGCTAGCGCCGGAAACGAAGAACTTGGGGGCCGCCGCCCCGGGATCGGCATTGACATGCCCCTGCATGGCCGGGTTTGCAAACGAGCGGGCCCAGACGAGTGAAAGCCCGGTGGAGTCGGTCACGTAGAGCTTGTAGCCGTCGGCGTAGAGATCGTACGGGGCACTGAAGTTGCCCGTACTGATCGTGAAAATAGCATT
The DNA here is from genome assembly GCA_964417755.1 of uncultured Planctomycetaceae bacterium. Lineage (GTDB taxonomy): Bacteria > Planctomycetota > Phycisphaerae > SM23-33 > SM23-33 > CAYQJH01. The sequence continues at coordinate 2,056 of CAYQJH010000054.1, read as the reverse complement.
GGGATTGCTGGCGTTTAAAAAGTACACATTGTTGCCAGCGACCGCAACCAGGCAATTCTGCGACCAGCCGTTGCTGCCTGAGCCGACGAAAGCGACGTCCAGCACCGGCGCGCCAGCCCAATGATTGTCCGGATTCATTACCGCTGGATTGGCTGGGTCGGTTACGTCAACCACTTTCATGCCATCGCCCATGGCGGCCACATAAAGCCGCTTGGGCCGGCCGGCGGCGCTGCCGCCGCTGTCGAGATACGCCAGGTTGGCCGCCGACGCTCCAACGTCAACCTGTCCAAGGCGGTGGGGGCTTGCCGGCGTGCTGACATCGACGACATCGACCATGCCGTCGGACTGGCCGACGTACATGATGTTGCCCACCAGGGCAATCGACAACGCGGCGTTTGCTGTGGCGTAGTTGGCCAGCACCTGCGGACTTCGCGGGTCAGACAGGCTGGCGATCTGAATGCCTGCATCGCCGACGACGTACGCGAGGTTGCCGGAAACGAAGATCCTGCGGGCAGGCTGTGGCGTGGCGATGGTCTGAATGACCTGCGGAGAGAGGAAATCCGCCTGCTGCGGTTCAGCGCCGGTTGCAGCCATCATCGCAGGCCCACCCGGCCCAAGAAGCGGGGCATCCAGAGCGGCGTCACCCGCCGAAAGAAGCAGGCGTCCTTCAAGGGCTTCAAAACGGGGCGGTGCATCGGGGCGGGCCAGCGACTTATCGGCAAAATCTGCAAACACGGTTGAATCTCCAACAGGATTGCGATGACTTCCAAGTGTACGGGAAATCTCTTTCGGGGCAAGGAAAAACGGCGGCCAGGATTTTGAGCGTGAAGTCGCTTCCCACCATGCGGTGCTTCGACTTTAGCAGTGGTGAGCGGTGACACTGTCAATTCCGCTCAGAGATCGACAAACTGGCGTGAATCTTGAGCATGGTCACGGGACGCGCGGGTCTTGCCAAATGCGGTCGCGACGTTTAACATTCTCGTCTATCGCACTTGCCCCCTTGCTTCCGCAAGGGGCTTTCTAAAACAGAAAAGGAACGAACATGGCTACCAAAACCGTCGCCGACATTAACGTTGCGGGCAAGACCGTCCTGATGCGCGTGGATTTCAACGTGCCGATCAAGGACGGCAAGGTTACCAACGACCGCCGCATTGTGCAGGCCTTGCCGACCATCAAGCGCGTGCTCGAACAGGGCGCCAAGCTGGTGCTGATGACCCATACGGGCCGGCCGGCTGAAAAGGGTTACGAGGCAGAATTCTCCGCCAAGCCCGCTGCCGACCGCCTGAGCGAACTGCTGGGCAAGAGCGTGAAGATCGGCCCGCAGAGCGTCGTCGGGCCAGAGCTGGACAAGATGGTCGCAGCCATGAAGGGTGGCGACGTGATGCTCATGGAGAACGCCCGCTTCAACCCCGGCGAGACCATGCCCGACAAGGCCAAAAAGAACCCCGACAAGAAACTCACAGCCGAGCAGCAGAAGGTGCATGATGATTTCGTCGCCGCCATCGCCAAGCTTGGCGATGTGTATGTTAATGACGCCTTCGGCACCTGCCATCGCAAGCACGCCACGATGTACGGCGTTGCCAAGGCCATCCAGGCCAAGGGCGGGCCGGCTGTGGCGGGTTTCCTCGTCGAGAAGGAAATCAAGTACCTGCACGAGGCGGTTTCTGCGCCCAAGCGGCCGTTCGTGGCGATCCTCGGCGGTGCGAAGGTCAGCGACAAGATCAAGTTGATTTCCAAGCTGCTGGAGAAGGTCGACCGCATCCTGATCGGCGGCGCGATGGCTTACACGTTGCTGGCGGCCAAGGGCGTCAAGATCGGCAAGAGCCGCGTCGAGGCCGACCAGGTCGAGGAGATGAAGAACCTGTTGGCCAAGGCCGGCGACAAGATCGTCCTGCCGGTGGATCACGTCGCGACGGATAACTTCGAGAGCGGCAAGCCTGTGGTGGTGGCCGACGTGAACATCGCGGACAACCTGCTGGGCATGGACATCGGCCCCAAGACGATTCTGCTCTTTGGCGACGAGATCGCCAAGGCCAAGACGATCGTGTGGAACGGC
>CAYQJH010000053.1:0-20544 GCA_964417755.1 uncultured Planctomycetaceae bacterium | reverse complement strand
CGACAACGACAAACAACCGGCTTCAGGCTCCAGACTTCAGGCTTCAGGAACGGCAACGACAACGGCAAACGACCGGCTCCGGGCTCCCGACTCCCGGCTTCCGGAACAGCAACGACAACGACAAACAACCGGCTTCAGGCTCCAGACTTCAGGCTTCAGGAACGGCACAACAACAACGGCAACAACGACGCTGGGCTTCCGGAACGGAAACGGCAGGAACGGACGATACGCGTAGGAGAAGAACACGTCAAGAAATAAGGTACAGTTTCACTGGCGGCAGCCGCCGCCCCTGAAGTCTGAGGTCTGGAGTCTGGAGCCGGTCGTTGTTGTCGCGCCGGGGGCCGGGAGCCTGGAGTCCGGAGCCGGCCGTTGTCGCCGTTCCTGAAGCCTGCTCTGCTTCGCCCTGCGTAGCGGCTACGCAGAGCAGGGAAGCCTGAAGTCTGAAGCCGGTCGTATTATTGGTTGACGCTATCATTCAAATGCGGCACAATGCCGCCTCGACAATGGGATCTCTATTCGATGCCTTGCAGAAAGGATACTGGAATCATGAGCAAATACACGCTTTGGATCGTGGCGGCAGTGATGATGGCAGCACCGGCCCTTGTCTTGGCGCAGACTGCGCCCTCGGACGTGCAGCCCACCGGTGAGGCCGACAAGGCCGTCAAGTCGCCCGCTGATGAAGGCAAGACGCCGGCGACAGCACCCACGACGAAAGAGCAGCCGCGTCCCAAGGGCCTGTTTGAAGACTATACATTCCTCATTGTTCTGGCGGTGGCATTCCTGGCGATGATGATCCTATCCAGCCGCAGCAGAAAGAAGCAGGAGGCCAAGCGCCGCGCCCTGCTCAACAGCCTGAAGAAGGGCGACAAGATTACAACCATCGGCGGCATCGTCGGCACGGTAATCGAGGTTCGCGAAAACGAAGTCACCGTCAAGACCGACGAGACGAACAACGTGCGGATGAAGTTCGCGCGATGGGCCATCCGCGACATCGGCGAGCCTGCCAAGGGCGATGTCGAGCCGGAGAAGAAGTAATTCTGAATCTCACTAATCTGTGCAAGAACACATCGGCGAGGCCAATGGTCCCGCCGATGTTCTTTTCTGTCTTCTTGCGATGAGGAGGGCTTCGACGATGCAGGCTGCCCAATAGTGGGCAAATCGACTGGACGCCGCATGGAATGCCGGGTTATCATGCCGCCGCAATGCACGGGAGGAATTGAAGCGGGGTTCCCCCGGGCAGATCAGAGATGAGCGTGATTCTGTCTTGTCTCAGGCGGCGCAACAGTTCAGCCAGTGGAAGGTGAGTGGTTTCATCCGGCGTCATATTCAGGTAGCCGGCTCACTTGTATGGGTGACAGCATGGCGGATGTTGTTCATGATGGCCCGGCCGTCCTCTCCATGCCCAGCGGGGATCGCTCAGTGTTGGCGGCTTTCTCTCGCCGCGTCACGACTGCGCTGCTTGTGCGCCAAATAATCAGATTCTCCGCCGCGGGATGCATCGTGCTGGCTGTTGGGGTGCTGGTGCTGCGTGTAGCCTTCCACTGGACGTCTGGGGCACTGCTCTGGACGCTTATGCTGCTTTCGCCTCTTGCGGGGGCGGCTGTTGTGTCTGCGTTTCGGGCGAGGCCAAGGCAGTGGCAGTTGCTGGCGGAACTAGACCGCCTTAATCTTTGCGGCGGTCTGCTGCTGGCCGGCCAGGAAGTTGACCTTCTCAACTGGCGTGCCGACGTGAAGCTTCTGCCAGCGCTCCGCTGGAGCGCGGGCAGGCCGCTGATCATGTTGTGCGGCGCAGCTATATTCCTGGCAGGGGCTTTTGCCATGCCGGAGAAGGCCACGGTGCGTCAGGGCGGCCAACTGATGATAGGCCGACAGGCGGACGACTTGCTGCGGCAGATTGAAGCTCTCAAGAAGGAAGACATAATCAAGCCGCAGCAGGCGGGCCAAATTGCGGCGATGGTAAAAGACCTCAAGCAGCAGTCCAGCGGGGAAGATCCTGCACGCACGTTCGAAGCCCTGGAGCACCTGCAGAGACAGCTTCAGCAGGCTGCCGCTGATGCTGCACAGAAAGCAGCCAGCGATGCTCAGAAGGCAAGCGCTGCCCAAGGCGTAGCGCAGGCGCTGTCTGAGGCAGGCAGCAAGATGGCCGCATCCGATTCTGCGGAGGCCATGAAGGCGCTCAGCCAGCTTGCATTGCAGCTTGCCAAGGAGAACAGCCTGCTGGAGCAGTCGATGAGCGATGAACTGCAGGCTGCATGCGAGCAGTCGGCGGCGGGCAATGCGCAACTTTCCAGTGAGCAGATGCAGGATCTTGCGGAGGCCCTTGGCGAATCCGCGGCAGGGCTGGAGGGCATGCTTGGGCGTATGGCGGCGGCGGGCACTATCGATCCTGAGTTGCTGCGGCAGTGTCGAGCGGCGATGGCTGGCCGAATGCTCAGCGATGCGGAACTTGCGCAGCTGGCAGATGCGATGTGCGAAGCTTGCAAGGACGGACTCGAGCCGGGCGAACTGGCTGGGCTCGTCGGCTGCAGCGGCCTTGCTCGAGGAGATGATGGCGATGGCTTGCCCGGCAAGGGCGGAATTAATCGCGGGCGCGGCGATGCCGGCCTGGCGCTGAATAACGAAACAGACACGCAGAACGCGAAGTTCGAAAAGAAGATGGTGACGCCGGCCTCCGCTGCGGCCATGAAAGAGCACCGGCTGATGGGCATCAGTCAGGGCGCACCGACTGTGTCCGCCAAGGGCGAGGATGACACGCATGGCGCACTTGCCGGCGCCAACAGCGGCGCGGGTTCGGCAGCGGCCCAGGTGATACTGCCGCAACATCGCCAGGCTGTGGCTGATTATTTCCAGAGGCGCAAGGGAACTCCAGCGACATCTCCCAGATGAAACGCGAGAAAGACATGAATAAGGAAACACTGATTCAGCCCGATGAACTGGCGCCGGCAGTAGAGCTTGTCAACCGCCTGCTGCGACAACTGGACGCGATCCTTCTGGGCCGGACCGAGCTGCATCGGCTTGTGCTGGTTGGCATCCTGGCTCGCGGGCATATCCTGCTTGAGGGCTTGCCAGGCCTGGGCAAGACGGCGCTTGTCAAGGCACTGGGCGAGCTGATGAGCCTGCAGTTCAAGCGAGTGCAATTCACGCCGGACCTCATGCCAAGCGACATCCTGGGGACGCAGATTATACAGCAGGCTTCCGACGGCCAGCGGCAGCTCTCGTTCCAGGCTGGGCCGGTATTCACCAATATCCTGCTTGCCGATGAGATCAACCGTGCTTCGCCCAAGACTCAGTCTGCCCTGCTGGAGGCTATGCAGGAGCATCACGTCACGATACTGGGCGAGACGATACCGCTGCCAAGGCCGTTCTTCGTGCTGGCGTCGCAGAACCCCATCGAGCTTGAAGGCACTTACCCGCTGCCGGAGGCGCAGCTTGACCGCTTCCTGTTCAAGCTGGTTGTGCGCGACCTGGATGCGGAGGTGCTGAGCGACATTATTACCACGCGCCGGCGAGGCGAGCCTCCCAAGGCGGATCTGACGATCGCGCAGAAGGAGCTTGAATCGCTTTTCGCCGTTATGGAGCGGATATACCTGCCGACGCCTGTTGCCAGGTACATCGCGCGACTGGCTGCAGCGACGCATCCTGACGGCCAGGAGGCAAACGACCAAGTCAGGCAGTATGTCCGCTACGGGGCGTCGCCTCGGGCGGCGATATGGCTGGCTGAGGCGGCACGCGGGCATGCACTTATCAATGGCCGTCCGACGGCCGGCTTTGAAGACGTGCAGGCTGTGGCGCCGGCGGTGCTGAATCACCGCATCATCTTGAACTTCAAGGCGCGGTTTGACGGTATCGACACCTTCGTGATTATCAGAGAACTTCTTGAGACTCTCGATGAAGCCGGGCTGAAGCTGCCTTCCGACATGCGTCTGGCACAACCAAGGGAGACAACGTGAAGAACAGATGGGTTCGCATTCTGCTGGTTGCTGCAGTGGGCCTGGCGGCCTGCCCGGCTGCTTCAATTGCCCAGGAGGCGATGCGCTATGGCGACATCATCGTCGAGAGGCCGGACCTGTACGAGATGCGCGGCCCGTCGGAAACCTGGCACGGGTACTTCGAGCACGAGTTCAATGTTACGAACAAGTCGCCAACGCAAACGCACGAGGTGACGATTACTTTCTCCTCCGAGAGGAGCAGGTATCAGCAGGGGATGGGCAGACTAAGGAAGACTGTCAACGTTGCCCCTGGCGCCACTGTCAACGTCAAGCTCTACCAGCCGGCGATGCACGTGGAGGATCGGGCCGAGATTTCGATAGACGGCAGAACTCAGGAAGAAGCCGTTGCGGGGATGAATAGACATGGGTCTCCCGGTTATTCGCACTATTACTCGAGCTCGCGGCCGGAGAAGGCCAGGATTCTTGCCAGCACGGAGGCGTGCAAGAAGGCCCAATGCTGGGTGAACACGAGCCTGCCCGGCGGCAATGGTATGACAAGGCACAAGAAGCCTTTATCTGCCTGGAGCGACAACTGGCTGGCCTATTCGGCTTTCGATATTGTGCTCCTGTCGCCCATCGACTGGCAGAGGGCAGGCGCGGGCGTGCGATGCGCGCTGCTTCAGTATGTTCGCTCCGGCGGCATCTTGACCATTGCCGGCGCCTGGGAACTGCCCGCCGACATCGGCGGCAGGATCGTCAAGCAGGATCTAATGCAACTGGGCTTTGGCTTGATTGTCCGCGTCGACCAGTTCGACTTAAGCAAGGATGACCTTCAGACTTATGTTGACCAGACGACGGGCATTTATGATCGTCAGCAGGAGATATCCGCAGCCAATGAGATGTTTCCGGTCACGGATGCGGCCGGAGTGCCCCTGCGCGGAATGTTCTTGCTGGTGCTGATCTTCGCCCTGGCGGTCGGGCCGATAAACGTGTTCCTGATCGCCCGCAAAAGCCGGCGAATCTGGATGCTCTGGACGGTGCCGGTGATGTCGCTAATCGCCTGCGGTATTATCTTCGGCTACTCGCTGTTGAGCGAGGGGCTGGGCATCCGCCAGCACACATCCACTCTGACAATCCTTGACCAGGATGCGCACGAAGCCGCCACCATCGGCTGGACCGCGTATTACTCGCCGCTGACGGTCAGCAGGCCTCTGGCGTTCGACTACTCGAGCGAACTGACGCCCCAGATAGAAAACGGTTACTTCGGTTACAGTCGCGACAACCGGCGTGCTTTCGGGATGGACTGGACTGGCGGCCAAAACCTGGACTTGAACTGGCTTGCCGCGCGCGTGCCGCTGCACCTCTCGGTTCGCAAGGTCCAGCAAAGGCACGAGCAGTTGGCTTTCAACGAACTTGGCGAGGGCAAGCTTGAAGTGGTTAACGGCCTGGGCAGCGGCGTGCAGAAACTTACAGTCGCCTGGCATGATGGCAAGGTGTACGCCGCCGGCCCGATCCCAGCCGGCGCCAGGGCCATCCTGAACCACACCGGGGCTGCGGCAGCGCCGTCAATAGGGGATATTCGCCAGCTTCTCGATGGTGAGCACTTCAAGGCATCGCAGCGTTTGACCGGCGAGCAATACCGATATCTGTCAGCCGGCACGTATGTCGCCGAACTTGATGAGTCGGTCTTTCTTGAACAGGCGATTCCAGTCAAAGAGCACAATCAGCAGGCCGTGGTGCTAGGAGTCATGAGGGCCAGCAATGCGAATTAAAGTAGAGAATCTCAAGCGGCATTTCGGCAAGACCAAGGCGGTCGATGGCATCACGTTCTCGTTCAATTCGGGACACGTCTTCGGGTTCATCGGGCCAAACGGCGCCGGCAAGACGACCACGATGAGGATCCTCTCGACGGTCGACGAGCCGAGTGAAGGCGACGCCACGATCGACGGCGTCTCCGTCCTGCAGTATCCGGAAGATGCCCGCCGCCTGGTTGGCTACATGCCGGACTCGCTGCCCACGCACCGGGACATGACCGTGCATGAGTACATCGATTTCTTCGCGCGGGCATATGGAATCATGAACCCAGCGCGGAAGGAAGTTGTCGGCCGGGTCATGGAGTTCACAAACCTGCTGGGTATAAAGGAGAAGAAGCTGGTTTCGCTCTCGAAGGGGATGAAGCAGCGTGTCTCGCTGGCCCGCGCGATCGTGCACGACCCGAATGTGCTCGTGCTGGATGAGCCGGCGGCCGGCCTGGACCCGCGGGCGCGCGTGGAGCTTCGCGAACTGCTGAAGGCCTTGGCCGCTCAGGGCAAGGCGATACTCATCAGTTCGCACATCCTCAGCGAACTGGCCGAGATATGCGACGGGGCCGTGATCATCGAGCGAGGCAAGCTCTTGAAAGCCGGCACCATGGAAGAGCTTGTAAGCGGCCTCAGCAGCCGCGTGCTTGTTGTCCGCCCCTCGAGCCGGCTTGAAGATGTTCACAGGGAACTGCTGCAGATGCCGGCTGTCAAGACAGCCCGCATCGACGGAAAGCTGGTCGAGGCGGAATTCGACGGTGCGGACAACGTCGCCGGCGGCATCCTGGCGGTCCTTGTGGGCAAGGGCTACGAGATAACGGAATTCCACCAGCGCAAGATCGCTCTGGAAGACGTGTTCATGAAGGTTACCGAAGGAGGCGTGCAGTGAGCATCCTGGCAAAAGTAACGTGCTGGGCCGACAACCGGCTCAATCCCATCGTCGTCAAGGAGCTTCGCCAGGCAGTGCAGAGCAAGTTCGTAACCTTGATGATCATGCTGCTGCTCCTGGCGCAAGTGATCAGCATTGGCGGGTGGATCCTGGTTGACGAGCATCTGGCCGCCAAGATGACTGCCGGCAGGGATATGTTCATGACACTGCTGGTTGGCCTGGTGGTGCTGAGTTCCCTGCTTGTGCCGCTCTACGCCGGAGCGCGATTCGCCTTCGAGCGGTCTGACACGAACATGGACCTGCTCTATGGCACGACGATCTCCCCGTGGGCAATTGTCTGGGGCAAGTTTCTTTCAGCCGCCGTGGTCGCGGCGATCATCTACGGCGCCTGCATGCCGTTCATCGTATTGACGTACCTGCTGCGCGGCATCGACGTTCCGACCATTCTCGTCAGCCTTTGCATGGCATACGTCATCCTGATGATCACCACGGCGATCGCGATTCTTCTCGCCTCGCCAAGGCTTTCATACGGCTGGCGGATTGTGCTGGGCTTGATCGAGCTGGGCTGCGTGGGCATGAGCATCTCCGGCGCGATCGGATATGTCAGCGCCTTGTCGTTCTTGGGATTCGGCACCATCTTTAACTCCCGGGAGTTCTGGGCCGGCGCCGGGACGTTTATCGCGGTCAGCGCTTCGGCCATTCTGTTCCTTCTTCTTGCAGCCGCGGCGATGATCAGCCCGCCATCATCCAATCGAACCATGCGCCTGCGGATCGGGATGAGCGCGATCTGGGTAGTCTGCGGCGTAATCACGGCACTGTGGTCATGGGATATGTCGAGGGTCGAGCCGACAGTAGCATGGCTGATCGCCAGCATGCTGCTCTTTGCCTTCTCGCTGCCGATAGCTGTTAGTGAACGTGATCGCCTGACGGTTCGCGTCGCGCGAACGGTTCCGCGAAGCATTGTCCTGCGGATACCTGCGTTCCTCTTCTACTGCGGATCGGGGTCGGGAGTGTTGTGGATCGCCTTGACGGTAGCGGGGAGCTTTCTTGTGACCTGGGTCCTTGCTGTCGCAATTCAGCACGGACGCATTCCGGATCCAGATGCCTGGAAGATTGTCCTTGGCATTTGCCTGTACATCTACGTGTACTGCCTTACCGCCGCCATACTGACGCGGACGCTGCTGAAGCGATTCATGACAACCGCTTACACGTGGGTTGTCGCAATCCTGGTTGCCGCCCTCTTCATGGCAGGGCCGCTTCTGGTGAGCATCTTCGTGATGCAGAAGGAATTATGGGATAGTCACGACTCTCTCATCTTGTTCCTCAACCCGATGGTGTTCGTGTATGACCGGAATATCGATAGCGGCCTGAGGTTCGTCTCGTGGTGGGCGGCGGCGGTGACTGCGATTGCACTTCCGGGCCTTATTGCACAGTTCATACGTTTCAAGCCCTTTGCCCCCGTTACAGCGTCGGCGATGACAGAGACAAATGACCAGCCCACCGTCTGAACATGTTGCCAATCTTCAGGCCGGGCGTGCGATGGGCGCGCGGTATCGCATTTGCGAGCCCGCCGCCGCGCCAGCGGGCACCGCAGGCAGCTCGCTCGGAAAGAGCAGCGGCTCGAGCCTGGAGTTTCTGGATCACCGTGACTACCAGCCAGGCGACGATCTTCGCATGATCGACTGGCCTGTGATGGCCAGGACCGATCGCCTGGTGGTCAAGCTCTATCGCCAGGAGTTCACGCCGCATGTGGACGTCCTTCTGGATGGCACGGGCTCGATGGCGCTTCGCGGCACGGCAAAGGCCGATGCAGCCATGCGCCTGTCGGCTGCCATTGCCACGGCGGCGGAAAATGCCGGCTTCACGCACCGCTTTCGCGTGACGGGGCAGGATAGGGAACTGAGCGCAGTGGGCCAGGACATCCTTGCCTGGCCGCAGGTGCAGCTACGCGGCGGCATGAGTCCCTCGGCATGGCTCATTCACAGCGGACTGATCTGGCGGCCAAGAAGCCTCAGGGTGTTCATCAGCGATCTGCTGTTTGCGGAAGAGCCGGCGATGGTCCTGCGGCCGTTGTCGGATGGCGCGGCCGGGCTCTTTGTGCTGCAGTTGTTGGCCAGAGAAGATGCACAGCCGCAGCGGCTTGGCAACGTGCAACTGGTTGATTGCGAGACGGGCGACCTTCGCCAGGTGTATGTGGACTTGCCCGCGCTGGAGCGGTATCGCCAGGCGCTATCGCGGCATCAACAGAACTGGAGGCGATCCTGCCGCGAGGTTGGCGCGGCGATGGCCGTGATGACAGCCGAGGATGTTTGCCAAGGCGGCGACCTGTCTCCGCTGGTGGAGATGGCCCTGCTGAGACCCTCATGATTGCATTGCTGGAAATGCCGTTGGCGCTGCTGGGCCTGACCGCGCTGCCGACCCTGGCAGCCATCTATCTGCTGCGCAGCCGATGGCGGCGGCAGGAGGTCTCCAGCCTGATGCTGTGGGGCCAGTTCTTTCGCGCTAAAGGCGGCGGCAGGAAGATCGACAAGATCCAGACGCCGCTGCTGGCGCTTCTGGAACTGCTGGCGCTGGCGCTGGCCAGCATTGCAGCCGCCGGGCCCATGATCCACCGGCCATCCGCGCATCGCCCGCTGACGATTGTGCTGGATGATTCCTTCTCGATGCTCGCGGGCGGGGCCGATAGCGCCCGCTCACGAGCAATTTCCGCCATCGAGAAGCAGTTGCAGTCGGGCATGCATCTGCCTGTGCATCTTGTCCTGGCTGGGCCAAGGCCGCGCGTGCTTGAACGCGGCCTGAGCTCTAGTTCGCAGTGCATCAGCGCGCTACATAAGTGGCGATGCCAGAGCGACACCAATGACATCCAGCGCAGCGTGCTGCTGGCGCAATCGCTGGCCGGCAGCGAGGGCTGCGTACTGGTGGTGACGGATCAGCCGCCTGCCGAGAATGCCGCGGCAGGCAATGTCCGCTGGCTGAGTGTCGGAAGGAAGATGCCCAATGCCGGCTTTGTCAACGCGGCAATGTCTGACTCTGCCGGCGACAGCACGGTGCTGCTCGAGGTGGCGAACTTCGCTGAACAGCCGCGAAATGTGAACGTCCGCCTGCAGAATGCCCACGTCGATGGTGGGGGCGAATTCGCGATGACGATTGGCGCTTCACAGGCGGCCTCGTTCATGGCAAAGACCCTCGACGCCAGCGCGGCTGTGAAAGCCGAAATCGACGACGACGCCTTGACTATCGACAACAGCGTCACGCTGTTGCCGCAGACAAGGCAGCCGCTTCGAGTGAAGGTTGCCGTCTCTGAGCCCAATTTGCAGGCGGCAGTGACTAAGGCGGTGGAGGCCACTGGCCTGGCAAAGACAGTGGCTTCGCAGGAGGAACTGCTCGTGAGCGATGCTCCGGGCTCGGTTCAGGCCGGCGGGCCTGAAGCCTGGCAATTCCAACTGATTAGCGAGCATGAAACCGCCTGCTGTGCCGGGCCGTTCGTCGTCGATGCGATGCATCCGTTGGCCCGAGGCCTGAACCTGCAAGGCGTGGTTTGGGCAGCGGGCGCCGGGCCGCTTGCGGGCAGGGCGGTGGTATTGGCGGGGGACGTGCCCCTGCTGAGCGAGATGAGCTTGCTCGATAACAGGCGCATCATCCGCATGAAGCTGAATCCGTCGCTGTCGACGCTGCAGGAGTGGCCGGACTGGCCCGCGCTGTGGTGGAACACGATGAGGTGGCGGCAATCGATGCGAAGCGGGCCTGACCGCGTCAATGCCCGGCTGGGCCAGACTGTGCGATTCTCGCTGCCGACGGCTGGGCAGCGGCAGGCAACAGTGTCGCTTCCTGACGGAACAAAGCGGCAGCTATCCTCAGCGGAGGGCGTGATAGCATTCGAGCCGGAACTGGCCGGCCTGCATTGCTTCACCGCCGAGTCCGCTGAGCATCGCGTGATGGTCAACGCAATGAATCGCGACGAGTCGGACCTCTCCAGATGCCAAGGCGGACAGTGGGGCTCCTGGCTGGAGCCACGAATTGTCCAGATGGATTATGCCCCACTGGCATGGATTGCGGCACTGCTGGCACTTGCGGCCCTGGTGCTGCACATGCGGCTGCTCAGCAGGCACAGCGGCATGGATTGACGAGAAAACGAAATAGACAGATGACTTTTGACTATCCAATCTGGCTGACGCTGGCGATTCCGCTTGCGGCCTCGATATGGCTGTGGCGGATGCCAAGCCGCCTGCTGACCGTCATGCGGGCGGTGCTGCTGGCGCTGCTGGTTCTTGCGATGGCCGGCCCGCGCATCAAGATCGGCAACATGCCTGGCACGCTCATCGTGCTGGCAGACCGCAGCCTGTCCATGCCGGCTGGCAGCGATCTTGCGATGAAGCAGGCAATTGAGCTTATTGCGGCGCGCCAGCCTGCTGATGCCAGGCTGGCAGTAGTGTCCTTTGGCCGAGACGCGCACATGGAGCAGCCGGCGATGCGCGGCGAATTCGACGGCTTCCGCTCGGTGATCGATCAAGACGGATCTAATCTGTCTGAGGCCATCGAGACGGCGGCTTCGATGGTTTCGCCATCCGCCCCGGCAAGGCTGCTGGTGCTTTCTGATGGCAGATGGAGCGGCTCGGACCCGGCCGGCGCGGCATCGAAAGCAGCCAGCAGACGCATCAGCATCGACTACCGCGCTTTGTCGCGGCCGGCTGCGGGCGACATAGCCATCGCCCGCCTGGAGACGCCTGGACAGGTGAATCCCGGGGAGTCTTTCCTGATTCATGCCTGGATCTACAGCCCCGCCAACCAGGAGGTCGAGGTCTGCCTGCGGCGCGGACAGAGCGTCTTGTCCAGCGGGCCGCGAGCCTTGACAGCCGGCATGAACTATATCGCCTTCCGCGACCAGGCCCAGAGTCCGTCGGTCTTGTCGTACAGCATCGAGATCCGTTCCGCAACCAATGACCCGGTGCCGGAGAACAACCTGGCGAAGGCCCTGGTCGGCGTTGTCGGGAAGAAGCCGCTGCTGTACGTGACGAAGGCGGAAGATTCGGCCCTTGCCAGGCTGCTCGCATCCAGCGGCCTGGACATCAGGATCTTCAGTCCGGACGTGGCCGACTTCTCCCTGGATGCCCTTGGCGGGTGTTCAGCGGTGCTCATCGAGGACACGGCGGCAAGCGATATCGGCCATGCCGCGATGAAGAATTTGACTGCGTGGGTTCGCGATGCCGGCGGCGGCCTGATGATGACGGGCGGGCGCGAAGCTTATGGCACCGGCGGGTACTTCCAGAGCCCGCTTGAGGAAGTGATGCCGGTTTCAATGGAACTTCGCAAGGAGCATCGCAAGTTCTCTCTGGCTATGGTTGTAACCATGGACCGCTCCGGCAGCATGGCCATGGCCGCGGGCGGCAAGACGAAGATGGACCTGGCGAACATGGCGGCTGCGCAGGTGCTGGAGATGCTGACGCCAATGGACGAATTTGCCGTCGTCGCGGTTGACTCCAGCCCTCATGTTGTCGTGCCACTAGCGGCACCGAGGGACAAGGCCTCCATGCGCAGCAAGATACTCAGTATCGAGTCTATGGGCGGCGGCATATTCATATATGAGGCGCTCTCGAACGCCGCGGCGCTTCTGTCCGAGGCGCAGGCTGGAACCAGGCACATCATCCTGCTGGCCGATGCCGCCGATTCGGAAGAGCCTGGCGATTACAAGAACCTCCTGGATAAGTGCGCAAAGGCGGGGGTCACCGTCAGTGTCGTTGGGCTTGGAAACAAGAGCGACCAGGATGCCGCTCTTCTGGAAGACATTGCCAAGCGGGGCCGAGGCCAGTGCTACTTCACGGAGGACGCGCATCGGCTGCCGCAGTTATTCGCGCAGGATACTTTCCTTGTGGCCAGAAGCGCGTTCGTAGAGGAGCCGACCGGCGTAAAGATAACGCCAACTCTGGCAGCGATGACTGGCAGGCAGTTCAGCCAGCCACCTCCGCTGGGCGGCTACAACCTGTGCTATCTGCGTCCGCATGCCGACATGTCGGCGTTTAGCCAGGACCAATATAAGGCTCCCATAGTCGCCAACTGGCAGGCCGGCCTGGGGCGAGTTCTTTGCTACACCGGCCAGGCCGATGGCAAGTTTGCCGGGCCTATCGCGAAATGGCGGGAAGTCAGTGACTTCTATAGCTCCCTCGCGCGATGGACGGCTGGGCGGGCGAATCAGCCTCGCGACGATGTTGTCCTGACGCAAAGCATAGTCAACGGCTCGCTGTCGATCCGTCTGAACCTCGGCAAGGACGCGCAGATGCAACTGACGGGCTCGCGCCCGGACGTGACGCTGTTGCGCGGCGGCCTACAGTCCGATCCGCGGACACTCAAGCAAAAGATGGAGTATCTGTCGGTCGAGACGCTCGGCCTGGACGTGCCGATGAACGCCAGCGAGACGGTGCTGGCGACCATACAGATGCCCGGCTGCGAGCCGGTGACGCTGCCCCCGGTATGCCTGCCGTATTCGTTCGAGTTCGCGCCCAATGAAGACGGCAAGGGCGAGGCCGCCCTGGAGAATATATGCCGGCTCACCGGTGGCTTCAGGCGTGCGGACGTGGCGGAGATTTGGCGGGATGTTCCTTCAGCCGAGCGCTTGGCAAACTTGGCGCCATGGCTGTTCCTTGCGGCTGTATTGCTGCTGCTGGCAGAAGTCTTCCAGCGGCGAACCGGCATGCTTGGGCATCTGGCTGTTGGAGCCAGGCTGGCCCCTGCAGCAGCTCGAGTCGGGCGCTTGGCGAGGAGGCTGGTGCCTATGCGGCTAATGCCTCGCAGGACAAAGAGACGACCAGCCGCCGGCACGTCTTTTGAGGATGACCTGCAAGCCCAGCCCATGCCTCCAGGGGGCAGTCATGCTGATGCGGCAGCGTCTAAGCCGCAAAATGCCGGCGGCATGGCGGCAGTCGTTAACGGCCATGTTGACGCACCGGTAACCAAGCGGCAAGAGGCGGCCTCGCAATCCGCCCCCAGTGGGCAATCGGTTCTTGACGCTATTGCAGAGGCTTCCCGCCGAGCGCGCCAACGGACGGATAAGGATTAGTGCTTGTGACCAAGTCAATGGATCGTCGCCGTGTTTTGCGAAGTCCCAAAGGAACGAAGCAACCACGCTTATTCGTAATCGCCCTGTCCATCGCTTCACGAGTAATGGTGGAGGCATTCACGATTGTGCTGAAGATGCGCGAGGTGTATGCTTCCTGTTATCTGATTGCAGGTTGTTTTCTCTGTTCTGGGTGTCTTGGCGGCGGGCGCTTTGGTCCGTTCAGGCCTTGAGGTGGCCAAATGATTTCTCGCGTGCATAGCGGCATCTTGCAGGGCATCGACGCGATTGCTTGCGAAGTTGAGGTCGATGTGTCCATGGGCAGCAAGGTCGAGTTCGATCTTGTGGGCCTGGCGGACACAGCCGTCAAGGAATCCATCTCTCGCATCCAGGCTGCTTTCCGCAATAGCGCCTACCGCTGGCCTGGGCCTAAGGTCACCATCAGCCTTGCCCCGGCCGATGTGCGGAAGGATTCATCCGCGTTCGATCTGCCAATTGCGGTGGCCGCCGCGGTTGCTGGCGGCCTGCTGGGCCCTGACAAACTCGACCATTACCTGCTGGCTGGCGAGTTGGCCCTGGACGGGCGTGTTCGGCCCATCAAGGGCGCGCTGGCCATTGCCATGCTGGCAGGGACGCTGGGCAAGAAGGGCATCGTTCTGCCGGCAGACAATGCCGCCGAGGCAGCCGTAGTCAACGGCATCGAGGTCATCCCCGTCTCTAACCTGGCCGAGGCAGTTGAATTCCTTGCCGACGAGCGGGCCATCGCTCCGGCCATCGTAGACCTGGGCACCGTCTTCGCGGTGGCTGGCAAATACGATGTCGATTTTGCCGACGTCCGCGGGCAGGAATCAGCCAAGCGGGCACTGACCATCGCCGCCGCCGGCCATCATAATGTCGTCATGCTAGGCCCGCCTGGCACGGGAAAGACAATGCTCGCAAAGCGGATCCCGACGATCCTGCCGCCGCTTGGCCTGGCTGAATCGCTGGAGACGACCCGCATCTATTCCTCTCGCGGCCTGCTGGCGGCGGGGCAGTCGCTGATGGCCATCCGCCCTGTGCGCACGCCGCATCATTCGTCAAGCTCCGCGGCGCTTGTCGGCGGCGGCATCGTGCCCCAGCCTGGCGAGGTGTCGCTGGCCCATCACGGCGTGCTGTTCCTGGACGAGTTCCCGGAGTTTGCCCGAACCACGCTGGAGATGATCCGCCAGCCGCTGGAGGACGGCTGCGTCACTATTCCGCGCGTCCACTCGACGATGCGGTTCCCGGCCCAGATCATGCTGGTAGCAGCAATGAACCCCTGCCCGTGCGGCTATTATGGCGACAAGAGCCGCAAGTGCAAATGCACCTCGTTCATGATCGAGCGATACATGGCCCGCATCTCCGGGCCGCTGATCGATCGGATAGACATTCACATCGAAGTCCCGCCGGTGCCGTGGAAGCAGTTGCACTCGCCCGGCAGCGGCGAAGGCCTGTCCTCCGCCCAGATGCGCGAGCAGGTGCTTCGGGCCAGGGAGATCCAGCAACGCCGGTTCGCCAGTGCGGGCGCGCAGCCCGCTGAGAAAGCCCCCTGCGGAAGCAGGGGGGTAGCTGTGGAAGCCCCCGGCGGCAATGGCGGTCAAGCAGTTGAGGAAGCCCCCGGCGGCAGCCGGGGGATGGCTGTGGAACACTCCGAGGAAGGGCGGGCGGCCGCAATGCCCGAGTCTTCTCGTCATCAGGCCTCGCATTTTGCCCGCAGCCACGGCACGACGACGACCAACGCCAGCATGTCGCCCAGACAGGTGCGGATGTTCTGCAAGGTCGACGCCGCCGGCGAGGCCATCCTTAAGCAGGCCATGACGGAACTGGGCCTCTCCGCCCGCGCGCACGACAAGGTCCTCCGCACCGCCCGAACCATCGCCGACCTGGAAGGCGCCGAGAACATCACCGCCGACCATCTCTGCGAAGCGATTCAATATCGAAGGCTGGATCGGAAGTTGTAGCTTTCCAGATGCCATGCGCGTTTAATAGTCTTTGAAGTGTGGGCACAGAATGAAAAGCAATCTTGTAGGGGCTAAACGATGCTTGGGAAATCTCATGTTCTATCCGTTCTGATGATGGTGATGGCTTGCCTTAGCGTTCATGTCTGGTCACAACAGCATTGCCAGGCCCAAATCACAGTGGGCGAGGCCGTGCCGAATGATCCCGCTGTCCTGCAACTCAAGGCTCGGTGGAAGGAGTTGATGGATGCGCCAGATGAACTGAAAGGCAAGGAGGCCTTAGCTAAGATCAAAGAGCTTGCAGCACAAGTTCCTTCTGATAGCCGCGTCGGATGTGTATTGGGCATGATGGAGGTAGAGATTCCTGACTCAGTTGCAAGCAATGAGTATCTCAAACGTTTTACCAAGATATCCATTCTGGCGATGTTCGGGGAAAACCCGTTGCCCCCCAACGAGATCAAGCTCTTGCTTGCCTCCGACAAGCTTGACGTTAATCAGGACTTGCTTCTGCGTGGATATTACGAGTTGATGGAAAGCAGCGTCACCAAAGGTCCGATCACCAAGCAGGGCGGGCAATTGTTGGCTAGGCTGCTGTCAGGAGAAGTCGGAACCGTTGCTGGGCGGAATCTTTCGCAGGAAAAGCGGGATAGGCTGATTGCCTTGTCTCTGAGCGTTCTTAATAGTTCGCAGGGCCTCGACGATATGTGGACGGCCTTTGAAACCTACAGGACGCAAGCGAACAAGGGCGACTTGTTTGCCCTGTACATCCACGGCTGGCAACAGGTCAAGAATCCGAGGGCTGCAAGCCAGCCCTGGGAAAGGGCGGCACTGGAACTTGGCCATTGGAGCGAGACGGCGCGATATTCCGCTGCCAGCCGGCTTGGCGAAGAGGCCGACAAAGTGAATGCTCACGACGCGATGAAGGCTATCCATGCGTCGCTTTCCGACCCTCGGCCATTGGTGCAAGAGGCAGCAGCCACAGCGTGTCAGCGGCACAGCGGTACGCTTACGCAGGCAATGATTGAAAAGCTCGTGGCCATGTTGAATTCGCCAAAGCCAGAGTATTCTCGCCAGGCAGCATTGGCTTTGTCCAGGCATGTCAAGGATCCCGGTGCGGACAAAGCGCTTCCGATTTTGTGGGAGAAATTGGTCAAGCCCGTTCGCGAGAGCATCGAAAAAAGAGGGGCGTGGGAAGCCATGTCGGGCTACCAAGCCATCATGACCGCCCAGCAGAAAGGGCAGTTGTGCGAGCAGGCAGCTAAGGACATTTCTGATTACACGTTCAGTGTCCTTTGTTGCCTTGACAGCATGGGACGCGACGCAGCGCCGGCACGACATGCATTAAAGGAGTACCTCAAGTCTGCCAAGAGCGGGGATCTGGCCGACCATGCAAGGCGGATTCTGCAAGATCTTCCAGCCGATGAAGGTCCCCTCCGCAGATAAGAACTGCCTTGATACAGGATCAACATGCGGGTGCCGTGGTTTGCGGAGCGCAGCGGAGCAACCACGTTGAGCCTGCCTATGCCGATGCCTGGAACAACTGGACAGACCAGGGGAAACAAGGCACGTTCCTAGTATGACTCTCCGTGCACTAAGGTCAACACCCCCAAGCAACAGCAACGGCGCTTGGGGGTGGCACCAAATTCAGGTCTGGCCGGTGGCAGGCGGTCTCCTCTGCGGCCGGTCCCCGCCATCGCAGGCCGGGCTTTCTGCCCATCTTGCTTGCATAGTGGCTGTGGGGCGTCTATAAAATCTCCTCTGCCAGAACTTAGAATCGTTGTGGCTCGTAAAACCCAGCGAAAGCAGACTCTACGCCAGGGCTCGCTCCGTGTGCTCGGAGGACGCCGATGGCCGACAGTTCATGGAGCAGTCAATGGCACATGATATCCTGAAGGACTCGATCGAGCGTCAAACCGGCCGAGCGAGCATCCTGATCATCGGTATCCTTCTGGGCGGCGTACTTGTCCTGTGTTCCTATCTTGCCGAGTTGCTCTTTGCCGGACATGCCGCCTCCGATGGCCAGCGCGATTACAATTTCTACCCGGACGTGCTCGCCCTGGCCGGGGCGCTGCTGCTGGGCATTCCTGTTCTGGGCCATGCCATCAAGCACTTGTTCCACGGCCACATGCACATGGACGAACTTGTTGCGCTCTCGGTTATCGCGGCCATCGTGGCCGGCGACTACAAGGCTGCCGGTGCGGTTGCGTTCTTCCTGCTGCTGGCGAACCTGATCGAAAGCCGCACCGCCCTGGGGGCGCGGGCGAGCATCGAGCACCTGGTGCGCCTGGCGCCTAAGAAGGCGCATCGCCTTCGCGGCGACGGCATCGAGGAGCTTATCGATCCGCGCGACCTGCGGGCCGGCGACATCGTTCGCGTCCGGCCGGGCGATAATATCCCCGCCGACGGCACGGTCATCAGCGGCAGTTCGTCGGTCAACCAGGCCAACGTCACCGGCGAGTCGCTGCCGGTTGATAAGACCGTGGACGACGAGGTCTTTTCGGGCACGAACAACCTGGCCGGCGCTATCGACGTGAAGGTAACCCGCGCCGGGGCCGACACGACCCTCGGCCGGGTGCAGAAGCTGATCCTCCAGGCCGAAAAGAGCCGCATTCCAATCATGCGGCTGATCGACCGCTACGCCGGCTGGTACACCCCGACGATCCTGATGCTGGCGGGCATTGTGCTGTTCTTCACAGGCAAGATCGATCGCGCGGTGACGATGCTGGTGGTGGCCTGCCCGTGTGCGATCATCCTTGCGGTGCCGACGGCCATGGTTGCCGCGCTTTCTTGCGCAGCCCGGCTAGGCATCATGATTAAAGATGTTTCTACCATCGAGGTGGCCAAGAATATCACCGCGTTTGTCTTCGACAAGACGGGCACGCTGACCACGGGCCAACTGAGCGTAACGAGGATGATGCCGGCCCCTGGCGTTGATGGCGAAGACCTGCTGACGGCGGCGGCCTCGGCGGAGCATTTGTCAAAGCACCCGGTTGCTCGTGCAGTGGTGGCAGTGGCGGAGAAGGCCATGCTGACCCTGGGCAACCCGACGGAATTCGAGGAGATTTCCGGCCGGGGCGTTCGGGCGCAGATGAATGGCTCTACCATTCTCGTCGGCCGCGGCACGTGGTTGGCTGAGCAGGGCGTGAGCCTGGAGGCTATGAAAGACGCCAAGTATGCCGAGCCGGAAGGTCTTTCGACCCTCTACGTGGTGCGCGACAACAAGGTGCTTGGCTGGATCGGCCTGGAAGACCGCACGCGCGGCGAGGCGCGACACGCGATGGAGGACCTGCGAAAGGATGGCATCCGCGAGCTGGTGATGGTAACCGGCGACCGCTGGTCGGTGGCCCGCCGCGTGGCGAAGGAAATGGGCTGCACCGAGGTGCAGGCAGAGGTGCTGCCCGGCGACAAGCTCGACCTGGTGGCTGCGCTGAAGGCCAAGGGGCATCGCGTGGCGGTGATCGGCGACGGCGTGAATGATGCACCGGCCCTGGCGGCTGGCGATTTGTCCATCGCAATGGGCGCAGCCGGCAGCGATGTAGCCATCAACTCAGCCACCATCGCCCTGATGAATAACGATCTGCACCGCCTGCCATTCCTGATCCGCCTCAGCCGGCGGACGACGTCGGTAATTCACCAGAACCTGATCTTCGGCGTGCTGTTCATCACGGGCTTTGAGGTGCTGGCTGGGATGGGCATGATCTCGCCGGTGGTAGGGGCCTTGCTGCACATGGTGGCGGCGACGTTCGTGATCTTCAACTCCGCCCGACTTGTGCGATTCGGCGAAGACCTCCACGCAGCGCGGCCAATGATTATGCCGAGCGAACCGCCGCGGCCGAAACTGGAAGCCGTTCCGGCGTAGGAATTCACCACAAAGACACTAAGACACTAAAAAACTAACTGCAACGACACCAGATCAGCCGTTCACAAACTACACGGGCCACAAAGATATGAAGCAAGTCATCGACAACAATGCCTCTGCCCTCGAGGGGCGTCTTGGTGTCTTTGTGTCTTTGTGGTTAAGGCCGTCGTCAGGCCTTATGGAAGTGGCGGCGGGTGCTGGGCAGGATCAGCGTCAGCATGACTACGCCGGCTATGATCGCGCCGGTCACAAGCCCGCCGGATCGCTCGCCAAGGTCGATGAGGCTGGGCTTGATGATGCCGGTCAGCGACGTTGCCAGGGCCAGCATCGACAGGGCGGCAGTAACGTAGAACGCCCATCGCTTAGCTCGGCCGAAGTATGTCCACAAAGCGTAGGCGGCTGCGCCCAGCAGGATAAGCCCGCCCGAGAGCAGCAGGCCGTGCGCCAGGGAAGTCTTGCCGGCGATGGAAGCCAACGCCAGGAAGACAGCCGGGCTGAAGGATTGATCGAATCGCCCGACCAGGCAGGAGAGGTAGCCCTCGATGCCGATCAGGCCCAGGATGATGGCTGCGATCCGGCCAAGCCCGGCCAGCAGATTGACAGGCCCAGGCATGGACGCCGAGCCGGAGTCTGCCTCCAGCGACCGCCTCTGGAAAAGCACTACCGCGATGGCCAGCGCCCCCGCGACGTACAGGCCGCTGTACAAGGCCGCCAAGCCCACGTACCACGCCGGGACAGCCTTGTGCATGGCGATGGCGTCGAGCGTGAAGAAGTAAGTCATCTTGGGCAGCAGCGGGCCGGCGAGCTTCACGAGCACGACCTTGTCAGCCCAATGGTGCAGCAGTTGTGCGTGATAGATTCCCGCCATGGCCACGCCAATGCATGTCAGGAGCGTGAGGATCTGCCCGAACCGCGTGCTTGCCGCCAGCGAGACCGCCACCAGCACCAGCACAGCCAGGAACATCAGCAGGATGCTCATAAGGGTCTGGGCGGTGATGACCGGGTTGTCGCGGTAGATCGTGGCATCCTCCACGCCCGGCCAGG
>CAYQJH010000052.1:0-21135 GCA_964417755.1 uncultured Planctomycetaceae bacterium | reverse complement strand
AGAGGTGGAATACCTGTTGGATGAAGCCGCCGGCGTTTTTTACGAAGAGGTCGATAGCACCGTAACTGTAAGTGCCTACAACTCGCAAAAGTACTTCGTGTTCGGGCAGGTTGCCAAGGCCGGCTCGATACCCTGGACGGGGCACGACTGCCTGCTGGACGCCCTTGCCACCGCACAGCCAACCTACCTTGCCTGGCCGGAACGGATCATCATCGTGCGCGGCAATGATCCGCGTGAGGGAGGCTCGGCTAGCAGCCAGCCTGTGGACAAGAAGTACAAGAAGACCGGCATCCACGAAAAGGACCCGGACAATCCTTCGCATACGATGACGATCAATCTGATGGCCATGATCAAGAAGGGTGACATGGCAAATAATGTCTATCTTCTGCCCAATGATGTGATCTATGTTCAGCCCAACCCGTTTGCGAAGATCGGCCTGGCGTTGCAGTCGATTCTCTTCCCGGTCCGGCCGGTTCTGGAAGCTGCCCGTGTGCCATCGACTATAAACGAGGCTGCGCCGTAAGTTGGAGTGCCAGATGGACGACCAAAACAAGGCCGACAACAAGAGGACCATCCGCGATTGGCTGAGGATCATCTCCCGGCGATGGGCGCTATGCCTGCTGGGGGCGTCCTTGTTTGCCATCGTGGTGCTGCTTGCCTCGCTGTGGTGGCCGGTGAAATATACAGGCATTTCAAAATTCACGCGGCGAATGGATCCCGCAGCCGAGCAGTTGGCCGGCTCAAAGAGCGAGTCTTTCGAGACGCGCAAGCTGACGCTGCAGAACGACCTTGCCGGCGACAAGGCGATTGAACGAGCTATAGAGGACTTGGGTCTGCTGAGAAGCCTGCCGCGAACATCGGAAGGACGTCTGACAGCCCATGGCGAGCTGGAAAAGCAGGAATTGATCAAGGCGGTCAAGAAGAGCACCAAGGTGGAGTGGGAAGTCCGCTCCGACCAGGTTGATCTTATCTCGGTCAGTTTCACGCATCCCGATCCTCAACTGGCAGAGGATTTCCCAAACAAGCTTGTCAGCAACTATTTCGCCTGGGTCAGCAAACAGCAGATAGACCGGCTCAGCATGAGCGAAGCCTTCCTCCGTGAACAGAAGGACAAGTCTCTACGCCAGATGGAGGAGTTCACGAAGGAGCGAATTCAATTTGAGAAGGATCATGCCGGCGCAATGCCCCAACGCCCCGGCATGCTCGAGGACCAGATCCGCAAGATCGAAAGCGACCTGGAAATCGTCGATCGCCAGCTGACCATCGCGGAGCAGAAACTCAATCATCTCAAGGGTGGCGTTCAGTTGGCTGCGATGGCTGCCAGTCAGCCGGCGTCCATGGCCGTCTTCAATCCGGAGGCGGAGCGGATCAGGTTTCAGTTGCGAGAAGCTCAGGATGAACTGCAGAGAAGGAAGACAGTGGGCATGTTGATTGGAGGCATTCAAAGCGGCCCCATGAAAGATGCTCATCCAAAGATCGAGGAACAGCGAAACAAGATCGCCGAGCTTCAGCGTGCCCTGAAGGAGGCTGAGGAAAACCCAGCAGAGTCATTAGGCCCAATCAGTCGCGGCCTGGCCATGTCCCCCGCGGGCGATCCGATTCTGGATCAGACCTTGCTCCAGATCGAGATCGATACGCTGAAGAATGAAAAACAAAAGCTCGAAAAATGGCGGGACGAGCAGAGGGCAGTAGCGAGGGATCTTGCCCCCATCGCTCAGGAGTACGAGCGGATCATCCGCAAGATGAGAGACAAAGAAGACGAGATGAAGAACTGGGACAGCCGGTATTTGGGCGTGCAAATGTCCCTGGCGGCTGAGTCGGCCAATCGACGCACCCATCACGATTCGATCCAGGTCGCACAGCCGCAATATCGTCCGTCATCTCCGCCGCTGCTGGTTGTGCTTGGTTTGGCCTTCATCGGCGGACTTGGATTCGGGGCCGGCCTGGTGTTCGTGGCTCATACACTGGATAGAAGTATTTCCACGCCGGATGATGCCGGCAGATACTTCAATCTTCCGGTACACGGCGTAATAGGGCGGATCGTGACGCAGCACGATCAAAAAGTGGCACGCTTCAAGAAATGGGTCCTGACGCCTGCGATCTGCCTCGTCGTGCTGGCCGCGATTGCTGCAGCGACAACAAGCGTGGTGCTGTGGCTGGAGTATCCGGACATGTACAAGGAATGGAAGACTTCGCCCGCGGCATTTATCGTTTCACATGTTTCCGCCGGCAAGTTGTGACCTACCGGTTGTGCAATGTATTTAGAGTATTACAAATTACGAGAATTCCCCTTCGCGATAACCTGCGATGAACGCTTCTTTTTTGAAAGCGCCATCCACGCTGAGGCCCTGGCCAACATGATGTACACGGCCTCTCAGCAGAAGGGGATGGTGCTGGTGACAGGGGAGGTCGGCGCAGGCAAGACTTTCATCGGCAATATGCTGATATCGCGGCTGGGGCCGGGATGCATGACGGTGATGATGCGGCACCCGCCGCAATCCGGCAAACAACTGCTGCGCGCCGTCGCAACTGGAACGGGCATGAACGTCCGCAGCGGGGATGACAAGCAGGCCCTGATCGACAACCTGGAGCAGCACCTGACGCGCATGCATCAGCGGGGCCGGCTGGTGGCGGTGATCCTTGATGAAGCGCAGGATTTGCCGACAGCGTCGCTTGAAGAGCTGCGACTGTTGTGGAATTGGGAGCAGAACGGCAGGCGCCTGGTGCAGATCGTGCTGATTGGCCAGCCGGAACTGCGAGACAGGTTGCAGGAACCCAAGTGGGAGCCGCTGCGGCAGAGGATTGTCCTGAGCTACCACCTGGGCCCGCTCACTAAGGACGACATTGGCTCCTACATTCGCCATCGTCTGCACATTGCGGGCGGAGAGGATGGCGGCGTTTCGTTCGATCCGGATGCTATTGGCGATATTTACGCGGCGACAAATGGGATTCCGCGGCTGATCAACGTCCTCTGCGACAATGCACTGCTGGTGGGCTTTGCCAGGAACGTCAATCGCATCGACCGGATGATCGTAATGGATGTCCTTCGAGATATGACCTGCTGGGGTCTGCGCACCCCGGCCAAGGCGCCCGAACCCAAGGCAGCGACAACGTCGGCTCCGGAGTAAGAAAATGGGCAATGTGTGGGATGCAATGAAGAAGCATCAGGCTCAGCAGGCCAAGCCGTCTGAGGCCCAGCCAACTGGCGCTCCTGCGGACGTATCGTCATCCGCGGAGCATATGTCGGGGATGCCCGCAGCTTTCGCTGGTGACGCTGTCTCTTGTTCATCCAGGGTTGTGCCAGCCTCGACCGTAGCTGATTCCGGCAGCATCATTGGCCAGACGACCATGCAAGGAGCGACGAACAACTATTCTCCGTTGCTGATAGCACACCATGATCGCGGGGGAGTGCTGGCTGAGGAGTATCGAAGCCTTCGGACGAATCTACTATCCCAGCGTCATGACCAGCGGTTCTGCTACATGGTCACCTCGGCGGATATTGGCGAAGGCAAGACCATTACGTGTGCGAACCTGGCGGTGATCATGGCTGAGCGCCAGGATTGCCGCACCGTCGTTGTGGATTTCGATCTGCGACGGCGCATGTTGGCCAATGTGTTCAAGGGCCGGACCAGCCCCGGAGTGGCGGATGTTCTCCGGAATTCAGCGAAGCTGAATGACGCGGTCCAGCCGACGGTCTATCCTAACCTCTTCTTCATGTCGGCCGGCGAGGTTCGCCCGGAAGACGTGGGCGAGTTGGTGACGCGGCCGGAATTGGAGGAGCTCGTCGCCAATCTTCGCCGCCAGTTCGACTATGTCCTGCTCGACACGCCGCCGATGAACATCGTCGCGGAGACCGGCATGATCGGCCGGGCCGTCGGCGAGGCGCTGCTGGTTGTCCGCATGAACAAGACCCGGCGCGACTCGGTTGACAAGGCCATTCGTCTGCTGCACGCCGCCAACATCAAGGTCAGCGGACTTGTGATGACGCACCGCGCGTTCCACATCCCAGAGTACCTGTACAAGTATTCCTGATTGCCAGGGCGATCACGCAAAAAAGACAAGATGAGCGATTCAGCAATCCAAGTTCGTTCCTGCTCCGCCGCGGATGCAGGTGCCTGGGATGCATACGTGCTGGCGCATCCGCATGGCACGGTATTTCATCGCCTGGCGTGGTCACTGGCCGTCGAGCAGGCCTATCAGCATCGGCCGGTTCATCTGACGGCTTGGTCAGATGGCCATCTCGTGGGAGTGCTTCCGCTCTTCCTGGTTAAAAGCGTCTTCGTGGGGCGGGTGCTGGTGAGTCTGCCTTATTCGACCTACGGCGGAATCCTGGCCGATTCGCCCGAAATTGCGGCTGCTATTCTCAGCGGGGCGCGAGAGCTTTGCGCCGAGCACAACGTGCAGCACATGGAATTGCGCCATCGCGAAGCAAGCGGACTGGACCTGGAGGAAATTGGCCAATACGACACGTTTCGCAAGGAGCTTCCAGCCAAGGCTCAGGACGTGCTGCCCGGCCTGCCCCGAAAGACGCGCGCCGCGGCCCGGAAGGGGCTGGACCTCTTGGGCGAGGACGCCGTTGCCATAGGACCGCAGCTTCTCGACACGATTTACGATCTCTATGCAGCCACGCTGCGCCGGCTGGGCTCTCCGAACTATCGACGAGGTTTCTTTCATAGCCTGCAGCAAGCCTACGGCGAGGATTGTGTCTGCCTGGTGGTTTGCGATGCCGGCAAGCCAGTCGCAGGCGTGGTCAGCTTCGTCTTTCGTGATGAACTGGTGCCATATTTTTCAGGAAGTCTTGATGAAGGCATGGCCGTGAACGCGAATAACGTCATGTACCTGCGGCTAATGGAACATGCGATTGATCGCGGCCTGAAGTGGTTCGACTTCAACCGGACGCGGCGTGATAATTCCGGCCCGCATGCCTTCAAGAGGTACCACGGCTTCGAGCCGGCGCCGCTTCATTACCAGATATATCTGCACAAAGCCAAGAGCAAGCCGAACCTCTCGCCGAGTAACAAGAAGTTCGCCTTGGCAGGCCGGATATGGCGGCGGATGCCGCTATGGCTGACGCAGCCGACCGGTTCTACGATCAGCAAATGGATCCCATGATAGATGAGAATACAGGCGGGTAGCTCAGTTGGTAGAGCGTCCGGAAATACACCCGGAAGGCCGTGCGGTTCAAACCCCACCCCGCCTAGTAGTGCAGCGCGACTTAGCGGTTTTGCGTGTCGCGGGCGTGTCGCGGGCGTCTCGCCCGCGTGTGCCGAGGGCATCTTGCCCTCGTATTTCTGACGAACCGCAGGCCAGACGCCTGCGACACTGATTTCAGCGCGAAATAGGCTTTTTGCAGGATTGACATGAAAAGGCTGTTGTTCATAGCGCATCGCGTGCCATACCCGCCGGACAAGGGGGAGCGTGTGCGCGCTTTTCATGAGATCCAAGTTCTTTCACGGCATTTTCGTGTCAGCCTGGCTGCACTGGCGTTCAACGAGGCCGACTTGGACGGCGCAGCCAAGATGCGGCAATGGTGCGAATCGGTGATGGTCGCGCCGACGACGCATTGGCGCAGCCTTGGCAGAGGCGCAGTCTCGCTGGCAAGCGGCGGGTCGGTTACGGGAGGTTACTTCGCAAGCACAAAGCTGTCGCGTCAGGTTGCATCGCAAGGGCCTTATGATGTTGCGATAGGCTACTCTTCCGGCGTCCTTCCGCTGCTTCTGAAGGCGCCGGCCTCAGCCCGAATAATGGACCTGGTGGACATTGATAGCGCCAAGTGGGATAGCTACTCGCGCAAGGCATGCTTCCCGAAGAACATCCTCTTTGCCCGAGAAGCCATGCACGTGAGAAAGCTCGAGCAACAGGCCGCCCGCCGCTGTGATGCGGTCGTGCTGGTAAGCGAGGCTGAGAAGCAGATGCTTCAGGTAGGCTCTGGCGACATCCACGTGATTAGCAATGGCGTCGATTTGGAATACTTCAAGCCCGAGGCAGTCACTCAACCTGAGACAATGGCCGGCGGCGAATCATCTTCGCCGTCGCTCGTCTTCACCGGCCAGATGGACTACCAGCCGAATGTCGAGGGCGTGTGCTGGTTCGCTCGCGAGGTATGGCCGGGCCTGCGCAGGCGAATTCCGCAACTGCGGTTTATCATAGTTGGACGCCAACCCGCCCCAGCCGTGCGAAAGCTGGCCGACATGCCGGGCATCACGGTCACCGGCGCAGTGGATGACGTCCGGCAGTTCCTGGCCAACGCCGCTATCGCCATTGCGCCGCTTCAGATTGCCCGAGGCGTGCAGAACAAAGTTCTTGAAGCGATGGCCATGGGCAAGTCTGTGGTTGCCTCTGGCGGGGCTATTGAAGGAATAGATGCGCAAGTTGGCCGAGATGTTCTTCGTGCCGATTCAGCCCAGCAATGGCAGCAAGAGATTCTCCAATTGCTGACCGATGACGCTCTTCGCAGAGACATCGGCCAAGCCGCCCGCGCGTGCATGGAGAAGAATTACAGTTGGGCTTCACAGCTTGCGCCGCTGGTGAAGATGTGCCAGGAATTTGCAGCTCAGCCGGCAGTTGCTCATCCTGGCAAAGCTTCATCTGAGCCTATGCACTCAGGTCCGCCCGTATTTCACCTGCCATGCTCGCCGACTGCCCAGGCAAGGCGGGGGGAGGCGACGAGATGATCGAGGGAAAGACCATCCTCTGCTTTGCCAGCGGCTATGAGGCTCCGCCGACGAGCAAGCATCATGTAATGCACCTGCTGGCTGAGAAGAACACCGTGCTGTGGGTCAACTACCACGCCTCCCGCATGCCGTCGGCAAGCGCATCTGACCTTAAATACCTGGCCAGGAAACTGACGCAGGTCTTCGGCAGCATGAAGAATCCGCGCAAGAACCTGTATGTGCTGACGCCGATGGTGTTGCCGCTGCCGTCTAGCAGCCTAGCCAGGCGGATAAATAAGCTGCTGCTGGTATCGCGAATCCGGCGGGCCTTGGCCCAGATAGGCAGCCGCCCGGTCCAACTGTGGTCCTTCTCGCCCGATATTTCGTACCTGCTAGGAAGCTTTGGCGAGGAGAAGGTCTTGTATTACTGCGTAGACGATTTCGCCTCGTTCAGCGGGTACGACCGCCGGCAAATACAGCAAGACGAGGCCGATCTCTGCCGCAAGGCCGACCTGGTAGTTACGACCTCGACGGTCCTTCAGGAAGCCAAGAGGCCGCTGAATCCCAACACTATTCTGGTGACGCACGGCGTGGACTATGAACACTTCTCCAAGGCAGTGACTGAAGACCTGCCTTGTCCAGCCGACATGGTGAATATTCCGCGCCCGCGCCTGGGCTTCTTCGGGCTGATTCGTGATTGGGTCGACTTGGACCTGCTGGCCGACGTTGCGAGGCAGCGGCCGCAGTGGCATATTGTTCTCGTGGGCGACTCGACGGTTGACCTGACAGCCTACCGCAGCCTGCCCAATATGCACTTCCTCGGCCGCAAGCCCTACGTGGATTTGCCGGCCTACTGCCGGCACTTCGATGTCGGCCTGATTCCATTCAAGATCAACGAACTGACAAAGGCGGTCAACCCGATCAAACTCCGCGAATACCTAGCCGCCGGCCTGCCGGTAGTCTCCACGCCACTGCCGGAGGCTGCGCTCCTGCGGGAGCTTGTGCATGTGGCCGATACGCCGGCGCAACTACAGGTTTTGATTGAACTGGCTCTGTCTGATGACAAGCAGTCGCGGCTGGATCGTAACCGAATGATGCAGAGCGAAACTTGGGCGGTCAAGCTGGAAACCATTTGTGACCGGCTGTTGGACCGTGAGACATCGAAGCCGGCGCCATCATCACGCATCGAAGTTGCTAAGATGGAACGCCCGTCATATTGCTGCGCAGAGGAGGATTAGGAGATGCTGCTTTTGGCACCCGGTCCGGTCGAGATGGAAGAATCGATCTGTCAGATAGGCGGCACGCGAAAGCTTCCATACTTCAGAGGCAAAGACTTTGCAGAAACGGTCATGGCACTGACCGAAGACCTCAAGTACTTGTTTCAAACAAGGAATACTCCGCTAACCATCACCGCATCTGGCACTGGCCTGATGGAGATGGCTATTGTCAACCTCCTTAACAGGGGGGATAAAGTTGTTGTTTTGAACGGGGGCACGTTTGGCAGCCGCTGGGTCAGCATGTGTCGCGCCTTCGGGGTGGAGGTGACGCAATTCGAGGTTGGGCTGGGCCAGTCTCCTGATTTGGATGAGCTGGAGGACCGCCTGTCATCGCGGCCTAAGGCAGTGCTCGTAAACGCGCACGAGACATCCACAGGCTACCTTTACGATATAGCCGCAATAGGCCGGCTGACGAATTCCGCCGGGATATTGCTTATCGTGGATGCTGTCAGCAGCATAGGCGCCGACGAATTCAGGATGGATGACTGGCACGTGGATTGTGCGCTGGTGAGCACCCAGAAGGCCCTGGCTTTGATGCCGGGCCTGGGGTTTATTGCCTTCAGCCAGCGGGCGAAGGCCATCATTCCGTCCGTAGTTCAGCCTCGCGCCTACTTTGACGCATTGGATTACATGGCCAACATTCCTCGCGGCATGACGCCCTTCACACCAGGGATGCATGCGATTCTACAGGCCCGTAAGAGATTATCACATATTAAGGCCATTGGCATCGATAAGTGGATCCAGCAGCACGCAGATGTCGCCGGGGTATTCCGCACAGCCATGTGCAGTGCTGGATACGCCCTGTTTCCAGAACGTTCAAGCAACGCAATTACGAGCATTTGCCTTCCGAACGGCGTAACCATGAGCCAGATAGTCAACTATCTGCGAGAGAAGAATGATTGGTGGTTCGCGCCGAACCCGACTAAGCGTGAAGACTATCTGCGAATCTCTCACATGGGAAACTTGGACAAGGACACTATGCGAACAGTGGCCAACGAGATCATACAAACTTCGAAACAATTAAGAAGAGGAAACGCATAATGAAGGCGGTAATAATGGTCGCGGGCGTTGGCAGTCGCCTGCTAAAAAAAGTGCGACATCTACCCAAATGCTTGCTGGGGGCTGGAAACGAAACAATCTTGTCGCGATGCGTTCGTTTGCTGAAGAAGAACGGCATCAGCGAGGTCGTTGTCGCTGCCGGATACAGATCCGGATTGGTCCAGGAAGAAATTGGCAGTCAGGCGAGGGTCGTCATCAACCCGTTCTTCCGAGTCACAAATAGCATTGCTTCGCTGTGGTTCGCGCATCGCGCGACGGATCTCTACGATGATCTCATTATCCTTAACGGGGACGTTGTCTATCAGGAAGAGGTGTTGCATGCGGCGCTGCAAGCTGCACATCACCCATTGATGTTGATTGATTCATCAAGAATCGAGACGGCAGACTACCGCCTGCGCGTAGAGGATGGTTGTGTTGTGCAACAAGGCAAAGATCTCTCCAATGAACAAACTAGCGGCGAGTACGTGGGTATCACGGCAATGAGCAGGGACTATGTTCCTATGTACCTCGCCCGCGTTGGCGACTTGGTTGAAAACCGTGAACGTCATGGCCTTTGGTGGGAAGAGGCCCTGTTCGAGATACGGGACGAGTTCAAGACGCCTATTCGCGTCAGCGATGTGAAAGGATTATTCTGGGCCGAGGCTGATTATGTAGAGGATCTCGAACGTATCGACGGGTGGTTCAAGACTGTTAACGAGCAGAGCTCGCCCAGGTAATTCCGGAGGAATCCGAGTGCTGAACATTATCTGGATCATCGTCGATTCCGTGCGGAATTATTCCTGTCCTGCCGAGCGATTCGATGATCGTGGACGTTTGGACATAATGGACGAGCTATCGGCCGACTGGATCGACTTTCGAACCGTCGTCACTTCTGCGCCCAGCACTCTGATGTCGATGGGCACCATGTTCACCGGCTGGCCATCCTATTATCTTGGAAGTGCATTTGACGGCCTGAGAATATCCGATTGCGGACTTCCCACTATTTGCTCTCTGCTTAGGCCTCTTGGCTATAGTTCATGCTGCCTCACGCACTATACGTGGGGGCGCGAATGCTGGAGCCAGATATTTGATCCGCTGCCCAAGCGACTTTGGCCCAGGGGGCTTACTCACCGAGATGAATGGACCAATGCGCAGACGAACCAGGCACTGATTCACTTTCTGGACCAACATGCACGAGAGCCAATGTTCCTTTTTCTGCACTACAATTGCCGCGGCGATGCCGGCATATCACAGCACATCCGCACCTGCATCGACTTGCTTAAGCATCGTGGCTATCTTGAGCGAAGCGTGATATTCCTGACATCGGATCATGGATATCCGGATCCCATCCGCCGGGAAGAGGTGGCGCGGCGAAGGAAGGAAATCGGCCTAAGGGCTGACGAGGTTTCGCATGATCTCCTAATGACAGACGACAATGTGCTCGTGCCGCTATTGGTGAAGTATCCCGGCAGCACCCCAAGGCGCGTTGAGCAGCAAATCAGCACGCTGGACTACCTGCCTACGTCTCTTGAATTGGCCGGCCTGAGTGTCGAACACGATAGCGGCGGCCTCAGCGTCGCATCTATCTTGCGCGGACAGGACATGCCAATATTGAAGAACCGCAAGGTCAGGATTGACGGCCGGTTCCTGGCTCAGACTGGTCGGGTCACTGCCATTCGCAGTCCTGCACGGAAGTACGTTGTGTATCCGGATCGCCTTGCGGATCGCGAGGAATTCTATGATCTGGACCGGGACCCGCAGGAGATCCAGGACTTGGTCCGAACAGGCATTGGCGGCTATGAGCAGGAATTAGAGGAGTTCAGGCATGCCTATCATCAGGACCAGGAACTATCCCGCCAGTTCCAGAGAAGATCCCTCGGCCTCAAGTACCGTAAGCAAATGGAGGCTCGGATTGGTGGCAAGATGTCGCGAATCAAGCGTATATTGTTCATTCGGTCGGGACGCCCCGAATTTGATGACATGGTCATGATGATCGTTAGCGACGTATTTCCGGATGCTAACGTGGATTCGGTCGAAGCCAAACCTGTCGGAGGCCTCTCTGCTGGTTGCTTCGATCTTGTTCATGCCTGCATCACGAGCAAATTTGGGAATGGCTCGCTTCTCGATGCCATGGCATCACTAAATGCCAAGCATAAGCTCCTGATGGACTTGGCAATGAACCTGCTGACATTCTCGCGATTCGAGTCATTTCTGGCTCTACGTGGTCTATGGCCAAAACGTCAGTGGTATCTCCAGGAACCAGCCTACTTTGTACGAGAGGTCTGGCAGAAGATTCAAAGCCGATGAAAGCGGCTGCGCAAGACGGAGAAGACACGGGTGTTTTTACATTGATCCTTTTGTGAAAGTGCGTGCGAGCATCCGGTTGGATGGGCTGATTATCTAATGTCTTCGATCCATGAACGATTACTGGACAGTTTTCAAACGCCGGTGCATTGCGTGAAGGCTT
Organism: uncultured Planctomycetaceae bacterium; assembly: GCA_964417755.1. Classification (GTDB taxonomy): domain Bacteria; phylum Planctomycetota; class Phycisphaerae; order SM23-33; family SM23-33; genus CAYQJH01. The sequence continues at coordinate 9,700 of CAYQJH010000052.1, read as the reverse complement.
TCCTTGCCTACCGCCAAGAACAAGGAATTGCCCAAACCTTCAAGAGATTGAGGAATGCTATTTGGTCCAGGCACAGGTATGCGGTCTTGAAGAATGATCTCTCCGGCCTTCCTGAGGCTCAAGTGGCTGTCTCTGAGGCAGCTGCAGGTGAGATTCAGTTTCAGGTTTTTGAGAACTGCGACCCGCAGAGCATTCCCAGGGCCTGCATCGATGAGCCGCCATTCGAGTGGCCCGACACCCTGCCGCAATTGCGGGCGCGCCTCGGTTCGGGCGAAATACTGATTTTAGGATGGTTACGCGACAAAGTCGTCTGGCGATCATGGTTGCTTCGGAAGGACTGGAAGTTCGTTCGCGCCAGACTGGCTGTAGATCACGCGAGCATCTGCCATTGTTCATTAAGATGCCTGAGCGAGTATCGACGGCGCGGAGTAGCCGGATCGGCGCTGAAGTTCGTCGCAGCCCTGGCCAAAGCCCGCGGTTATGCTGGCATCTATGCCTTTGTGCGGCTGAATAACACGGCCTCCATGATGCTTCATCAGCGATGTAAATACCACACGATGGGCTATGCCGAATTTTATGAAATCATCGGCCATTGCCGGACACGGTGGCAAGAGCCCGGAGGCGCGATCATTGACGTGTGCCGCGCGCCTCATGTTCAAGGCTCGAAGATGATGCCGCTTTCTCTGCAGCCCGGACAGCCATTTAGCGATCCGTCATCTTCAGGTGATCAATGAGTACGGTTCGCACATATTCGCGCAGCCTCATTACGAGCTGGGTCGCCCAGGGCATTGATCTTGTGGCTGCGTTCTTCCTTGCGCCATTCATGATCCGCTCGTTGGGAGATGAGCGATACGGGGTGTGGACGGTGGTGCTCTCCACTGCAGGCTGGTTGGCTTTGGCGGATGTGGGGCTGCGGCGAAGTGTCAGCAAACATCTGAACGAGTACCTGGGCCAGCATGACGAGATGCGAGCACTGCAATTGGTTTCAACCACGGCTGTGATGTTCGCTGTGACTGGGCTCGTGGTCCTGTTGATTTCGATAGCGGTCGGCGCCGGTTTTGAGTGGTTCTTCCCCAGCCTGCCAAAGGCATATTTGTCTGAGGCATGGAAGGCCTTGGCGATCGCGGGCTTCACTTTCGGGATCGGCCTTCAGTCCAGCCTTCAGCGACGAATCCTGGAATCATTCAACCGATTTGACCTTGCCAACTACGCGATGATGGGCATGACCGCAGTCCGTGTGTCCGGAGTCATCCTGGTCCTCCTGTTGGCTGGAGGTTTGGTCGAACTGGCCATCGTAGCTCTTGCCGGCGCTACAGTTGCCACGCTGGCAATGTATGTACTGGCACATCGTGCCTGGCCTGCACTGAAGATGCGCATGGCCCTGGTCAGGAAGTCCGAGGTACACAATGTTCTAAGGACAGGAACGTATGTCTTCTTTGACAGCATTGCCTATCGCTTAGCACAATACTCCAGCATCATAGTGATAGGAGTGCTGCTTGACATGAAACTGGTCACGGTCTTTGCCATCGGTCTGGTTCTTGTCCAGTATTCCCAGAGCTTTCTTGAGCACGTGGCACGCGTCATGACCCCGGATATTTTCAAGCATGCCGGCGCCAAAGATATGGCCGCTTTGCGGCACCTGTTCGTTCGTGCAAGCAACGTAACTGCCTTCCTCAGCGTCCCCGTGTACGTAGGATTCCTCTTCTTCGGCAGCGAGTTTATCCATCTGTGGATGGACCGAGACCCTGGAGACAGTGGCCGTGTTCTAACGATCCTGACGGCGGGCGCCTTGGCTGCTCTCTCCAGCCAGGCTGTGGGCTCTATCCTGATCGGCCTAGGTCGCGCTCGATTGGCCGCAGTTCTTTCGATGATCGAGGGGATTTCCAATGTGGTCCTTGCTGTGCTCTTTGTCTATGCATTCCACTGGGGGCTTGCTGGGGTTGCCCTAGGCGCTGTGATTCCGATGGTTGGCGTCACCGGAATCATCAAGCCGTTGGTCGTATGCCGCATTATCCATCTGGGACTTGCTGAGTACGCGCAGCTAGTGCTCCTGCGATGGTTACGGACAGCGGCGTGTTTTGGCGGCATCTGTCTCTTGATATCTGTGACCGTTCCGGCAGGATGCTGGTTTTTCTTTGTTCTGAAGACAGCAACATTAGGCCTCTTCTTCTTGCCTATCGGATGGTACGTGTTACTCGCTGCAGAAGTGCGTGCTTCCATAAGCCAAAGACTGTTTTGCCGAGAGATTCATGCCAGTCGAGAATATCATGGCTGAATATGGGAGATACTATGCTAAACATTCTTGACCGCCGTCGGCTGAAGACTGCATACATTGGCTGGCTCGGGAACAATAATCTTGGCGACGAAAGCATGTTCCAGGCATTTTCAATGCACGTGCGTTCCGTTGTCTATCCGCCGATAAGTCTAATGGATCGCATGAAGGGCCGAATCCGAGGAATCCGTAGCAGTTGTGCATCGGTCTGTATGGGTGGCGGAACTCGCATTTTCGGACGCAGTTGGACCTGCCTTCGGGAAGCCATGAACGCCGGATTGCGGGGATGGACATTTGGGACCGGAGTCAGGAATCCCGACTTCTGGAGAAAGGCGCGGGATGTACCAGTATGGATAAATGAATGGCAGGAGGTTCTATCAAGATGCTCGCACGTGAGTGTGCGAGGTCCGCTTTCGCAGAAGATACTTGAAAGTCATGGCATATCATCGATCGTAGTGGGAGATCCCATTTTTCTTTTCTGTGCTGATATGTTACCGCAATTACCAACACGGCCGGTTCTAGGACTTAATGTTGGATGGGCCAACGGTGACTTGTGGGGCGGAAACGACGAGGCCGTGCTCAAGGCTATCGTGGGCGCAGCCTGTGCCTTCAGAGAGAAAGGTTGGCTCTTGCGACTGTACTGCGTCTGCCGTGAAGACCTGCGGGCATGCCGCAATGCAGCAGCCCAATTAGGTCTTGGCATGAATGCAATTGAACGCATATGGAACAACGCGTATTCGTTTTTCGAATCCGTGAGATCGTGTAGTATGTTTCTTGGATTCAAACTGCACGCCAGCGCGCTAGCTTACTGTGCGTACATACCGACAATTGCAATAGAGTACCGTCCGAAGGTCCGAGACTTCATGGCTAGCGTCGGTGCAGAGTCGCGTTGCCCAAGAAGTGACCGCATTAATCGAGATGTTCTTGTTGAACTGATTGACAAAGCCTTAGTTGATCAGCTTCGGATCCAGCAGGAGCAGCGTCAGATGGCACTGCTTCAGAAATCGCGCCTTCTGGACTTTCTGCGCCTAGTGGATCCTCCAGGTCTACTTGAACAGCCAAAACACTAGCCGCGTGACATCTGCGGCCGCAACCGGCTTGAGGATCCAGAGGTATTCAGGGTAACAAAGAATCGAATCGAGAAGAAGTGTGATTGATTACACGGTCATTATTCCGGCTCGCAACGAAGCGGCCCTCATTGAGGGTGCAATTGCCAGCGCCCTAGCCCAGACCTTGGCCCCGAAGGAGATCATTGCAGTTGATGATGGCTCCAGTGACGGCACTGGCGAGGTAGCAGCACATTGCAGCCCCAAAGTCCGCGTCGTCCGACGCCAGCGTGGGGCGAATGTATCCGCAGCGCGCAACGAGGGTATTACCGTCGCTAACACCGAATGGATCGCGTTCCTGGATGCCGACGATCGCTGGCACCCCGACAAGATCGAACATCAGGCAAAGCTGGCTGCATCAGAGGCAGCGGGGGCGATCTACTGCGGGGCTGAGCAGCGTACGCCAGGTGGGAGGATCAACGAAATACCGGTCTTCCTTTTCTCCAGCCAAAAAAGACTTCGCCGAGAGTTGTTGCTGCGCAACTGCATAACGGGCAGCGCCAGCGCGGTTCTGGTGCGCAAAGATCTACTCGATGAAGTCAAAGGTTTCGACATTACCTTGAGCCGCGGCGAAGATCGCGACCTCTGGATCCGACTTGCACAAGTGACAGCTTTTGCTGTTGTTCCGCTGCCGTTGGTAATCCTCCAACAACGTTCAAGCAGTCTTGCCGGCGATCCAAATCCCACATTTGAATCGGGGCAAATCCTTCTAAAAAAGCACGCTGATCTGTTTGGCGAGTTCTGGGACGGCCATTTCGTGAAACGCCGCGCAACGGCCATGCTTTATGAGCGTCGCGGCATCCATTACCTGATGCAGGGAAATCTTCGCCTGGCTAGGAAAGATTTTCTAAAGGCTCTTTCAATATGGCCGCTGTTGCCACGATCCTTGGTTCCGTCGCTGAAATTAGGCCTCGGGTTAAATGTCTCTTCTTCCTAGTCACGAAAACAACGAAGTACTTCGAGCGAGATGATGTCTCTGAGATTGATCTTCTGGATGGCGGTGCTGGTCATTGGGTGTCTCTGGATGTTTCGCAGGCCCTTGGTCGGCGTCTGCTTGAATATGCTTCTGTTTCCCATCAATCCTTCTCTCTGGGGCACAGGACTAGAATCTATTCGATTTCAGTTCATCGCTTCACTGTGTCTGCTGCTGACCTATGCTATCCATCGCCGATCATTTCAAAAGCTTAACTCGCAGGACTGCCGCCCGTTGCTGCTTTTCATACTCTATACGGTCTGGTCCGTCATCGCATGCACATGGGCGGCGGCGTCGAAATCAGCGGCATGGGAATCGGCTTGGCTTGGTTGCAAGCTTGCGCTGTTTGTCTGGCTGATTCCCCGGATCGTCTCAACGGAAAAGGATTTGAAGGTTGTGGCATGGTCCATCTTCGTCATCTTTGCCATAAAGGCGGTCTTGGATCGATGGGGCGGTGCATACGCCCCCCAAGGCTTGACCGCGGGCTTCGTGGATGGATGGACGGCGATGCTGCTGGTAGTCCTGTTGTTCGTCGTTGTCTGTGCAAGAACCTGGCGACAACGCATACCAGGCCTATTGATGGTGCCATTCATGCTGGATGCCATAGTGTTCCTCCATAGACGATCTGCATTTGCTGCGCTTGTCGCTGGGGGCGTATTCCTAATTCTCGGCGCCCCTCGGCGATATCGGTTAAAGGTTGCGGCCGGCGCAGTTGCCACTGCGGTACTGTTTGTCGCAGTGCTTACGCCTGCAACTTACTGGGGCTGGACGGCGACCATTCTTGCGCCTTCTCAGGAGGCTTCCGCTGCGTCACGGTTCATCATAAACCAAGCCTCCTGGGCAATGAGTGCGGACTATCCTATGGGGGTCGGCCCCGGCAATTACCCGTATTTGAGTCCGAAATACGCTGACTTCTCAGGACAATTGCATCAGGAAACGGGAAAGACACCCCACAATACATTCCTGGCGATCCTTGCTGAGCGCGGCTGGATCGGCTTGGCTCTCTGGCTGGGGATGCTCATACTGACCTGGGTTCGCCTGTTCCGTATTAGTCGTACCGATCCAACATTCTCAGAATTTCGGGTGGTTCTGGCGCGAGGCCTCTGTATCGGCATGCTAGGCATCCTACCGGCACTGTGGACGCACCAAGACGACCGCACGGACTTGTTGTTCTGGATCATTGGTTTGGGAGTGGCCATATCGAGTCTGCATCGAAGGGCGATGGATGCGAAAGTTTCTGCTGCAGAGGGCGGTGGTTGTTCCCGCCAGTCAGACAAAAAAATCAGCAGAACTGCGATTGAGTCCCATGGCTAGATCCGACCATCAAGACATCCACGTGCTTCATGTCCTGCCCGGCCTAAAGCCCGGTGGGATTGAATTCGCCTTGAGCCGCGTTATCCGCCAATTGTCGGGGAGTTTTCGTCACAGCATCATCTGCTTGAAAGGAGAAGCCGAACTAGCGGGTTCTTTCGATTCTGCGGTGAGAATTCATTGTTTGCGCGCCAAGCCGCAAGAGCCGGCATTATTTCTTCGCCTGGCCAAACTGTTGCGGGAGATCCGCCCGGACATGATTCATGCCCGCAACTGGGGCGCCTGGCCCGATGCCGCAATTGCATCAAAGATGATCAGGCCATCAGTGCCGCTGGTCTGGAGCTTTCATGGGACGGATGGCTCGGGCTCAATTCCCCTGCGTCGTCGCTTGGCCTGCCGATTGCTGGCGATGGTTACTGCACGCATGTTCACGGTCAGCCAGGCCGCCAGGAAGATGCTCATTACTGACATCGGTTTGCCTCATGATCGGATCGACGTTATATCCAACGGCATCGACATATCCAGTTTCTCGAACGAGCGCGATGGCCGGCATGATGATGACACTGCTCTGCGAATAGGGACGGTTGGCAATCTGACGACGGTGAAGAATCATTCCATGTTGCTTCATTCGGCTGGATTGCTCCGGGACCGCCGAATTGAATTTCATCTGGCCATAGCCGGCGAAGGCCCGCAGCGAGAATCGCTCCTAAGACAGGCCCAGCATTTAAGAATAGAGAACCATGTCGAGTTGCTGGGGTATGTCCGTGATATTCCGTCCTTTCTTCGGTCTTTGGACATTTTTGTGATGTCCAGCAGGACGGAGGCACATCCTAATGCCCTTCTGGAGGCAATGGCGGCCGGATTGCCGTGCGGCTCCAGCGCCGGGGGCGGCTGCGGGGCGGTGCTCGATCAGGGACGCTGCTGCATATTGGGGCCTGACGGCCGCGCCGAAGCAATGGCCGAGGCCTTGGCGAGCCTGGCTGGTTCTGCCGCTCGCAGACGGGATCTGGGCTCCGCTGGACGGACGCGCGTACAAGAACAATATTCTTTGGCGCAAATGATAGAAGACTATCGTAAGTTGTATCTCTCAGTCGCCAATCGAACTGTTGTGCAGAAAAAGGCTAGCAATGTGCGGCATCTGCGGGATAGTTAACGTAAACGGCCTGCCTCCGGAGGCAACAAGGCTGTTGCCTGGTATGGTTGGCACGCTGCGCCACCGCGGGCCTGATCAAGATGGCCTCTGGAATGATTCGCATGCAGCCTTCGGCCACGCCCGGCTGAGCATCATCGACCTTTCGGATGGTCGCCAGCCGATGAGCAACGAGGACGGCACGGTGTGGATCGCCTTCAATGGGGAGATCTACAACTATCGCGAGCTTCGTCAAGACCTGGAGGCTCGAGGGCATCGTTTTCGGACGCACAGTGATACAGAGGTGCTGGTTCACCTCTATGAGGAGCGGGGCATCGAAGGTGTCTCAGCACTTCGCGGCATGTTTGCGTATGCCATCTGGGACGCCCCTCGCTGCAGTCTCTTCCTGGTGCGCGACCAAATAGGCATCAAGCCGCTGTATTATTGTCGACAAAATGAAGAACTCATCTTTGGCAGCGAGATAAAAGCTATCCTGGCCCGAGGCGGGATAAATCGGCGCGTGCGCGCCGATGCACTTTCGGATTATCTAACCTTCCTTTACGTGCCTTCGCCCAAGACCATGTTTGAAGGCATCTACAAACTGCCGGCAGGGCATTGGCTGCAGTTGGACTCCAACGGCCTGAAACTTCAGCAATATTGGGATCTCCCACCGGTCCAGAGCGATGAAGGCTCCGATGCGGAATTGGAGGAGGAACTCATAGCGCGCCTGCGCGCGAGCGTTGGCAGTCAGTTGGTCAGTGATGTTCCGCTAGGGGCGTTTTTGAGCGGTGGAGTGGATTCCTCGGCGGTTGTGGCCATGATGGCCCTGGCTGGACAGGAGCCGCTCATCACCACTAGCGTAGGCTTTGACGAACAGCAGTATAATGAGCTGCCCTATGCTCGACAGGTGGCCGACCGCTACTGCACCCAACACTTCGAGGAGATGGTTCAGCCAGACTCTGCGCGCGTCGTGGAAACACTTTCGTGGCATTACGACGAACCATTTGCCGACTATTCGGCAATTCCGACATACTACGTCAGTCTGGCTACGCGCCGGCATGTGACGGTCGCTCTCTCAGGCGATGGAGGCGATGAGAACTTCGCGGGCTACCGGCGATACCGATTCGATCTGGCTGAGAGAGCTGTTCGAAGATGGACGCCGGCAGTCTTGCGGAAAGGGCTGTTGGGACCGATGGGATGGCTATATCCCAAAGCAGATTGGCTTCCTCGTCCGCTCCGCGCGAAGGCAACCTTGGAGAATCTGGCATGCGATGCCCCCGAAGCGTACTGCCGAAGCGTGGGTTTTCTGAACGACCAGACCAAGCAGCCGCTGCTTTCGGGCGATATTCAAGCACAATTAGGTAGTTATCGTTCCGCCGATATCATTCGACAATACATGGCCAAGGGCGGAAGCGACGATCTGGGGCAGTTGATGTACGTGGACTTCAAGACCTACCTGGTAGACGACATCCTCACGAAGGTTGACCGCGCCAGCATGGCGGTCTCCCTTGAAGTGCGTCCGCCTATGCTGGACGTGGGTTTTGTGGAGTTTGCCCGTCGCATTCCAGCGCGGCTGAAGATTCGGGGCGGGCAAGGCAAGGTTATCCTCAAATCCGCCCTTCGCCCCTATGTCGACGATAGGATTCTCTATCGTCCCAAGAAGGGATTTACGCCGCCTTTGACTGAATGGATCCGTCGGCCGCTTCGCCAGATGATGGGCGATTTGATCCTATCTCCATCCGCCTGCTATCGGGATTATCTGTCTCAGGATGCAGTGCAAAGAGCATGGAAGGCCCACCAAAGCCGGCTTAGCGATTTTACGCCACTTCTGTGGGCAGTCCTGATGTTTGAGTTGTGGGCCAGGCGGTTCCTAATGGGCCACCCCGCACCGGAAAGTTGAGTGGCACGTGAGGGTTCTGTCATTTTCATCTTCTTTTCCCAGCAGGGGCAATCCCACGCAGGGCATATTTGTGCATCATCGGCTCGCGGAGGTTGCCAAACTTGCGGCCCTGGAAGTGGTGCATCCTATTGCGATCTGCCCGCTGATTGGGCAGGTCCGCAACCACACGCCCCTTGCGCCGACAGAATTCGTGGACGGGCTGAAGGTTCACCATCGCCCTTTTCATTATGTGCCCGGTCTCTTGAAACGCTATGACGCCTCTTTTTATGCCGCAGGGCTCCTCAGATGGGTGCGCAACTATTGTCGCCGCAACCGCACGGACTTACTGGATGCACACTTCATGTGGCCCGACGGTGTTGCGGTGAGCTACCTGGCCAAGCGCCTCAAGCTGCCTTATACGATTACGCTTCGCGGCACGATAATCCCGCGATATAGAATAGGTTGTTTTCGTTGGCGAATGGCCGAGGCGCTGCAGGCAGCGGCGGCGGTAATCAGCGTCAGTCGTGAGATGGCCGACATAGCCATTTCGCTGGGAGTATCTCCCGAAAAGGTCCACGTCATCCCAAACGGCGTGAATGCTGACGCATTTGAATTGATACCGCGTGAGGAGGCAAGATCAAGGCTGGGGCTCGATCGTGACGGCCGCTTGATCGTCTGCGTCGCCAGCCTCAAGTATCGCAAGGGAATAGAAGACGTGCTGGAGGCGTTGACAAGGACGCCTAGCGACATCCGCCTGGTCTTCGTCGGCGGCCAGACCGATGGCGGCGGGTACTTGCGCAAGCTCCAGGGCATTGTTTGGACCAGCGGCCTGCAAGAGCGGGTTTCTTTCGCGGGTGTCCATCCGCAAGAGCGCGTTGCGTTGTACCTGAGCGCCGCTGACCTGAGCGTGCTGGCGTCACACAATGAAGGATGCCCAAATGTGGTGCTGGAATCCTTGGCCTGCGGCACGCCAGTGGTTGGCACCGCGGTTGGCGCTGTGCCGGACATCATCCAGCCGGAAGTAAACGGC
>CAYQJH010000051.1:0-21823 GCA_964417755.1 uncultured Planctomycetaceae bacterium | reverse complement strand
GCAGAAGGGCTATACGCTGCGGGGCAAGGTACTGCGGCCCAGCACCGTGGTGGTCTCCAAGGCGCCGGATGAAGCTTCGCAGCAGTGAGAAGAAGCGAGTTTGATTTCGAGTTTCAGACTTGACGAGGTTACCAGATGCCTACGTATGACTATGAGTGCGATGCCTGCGGGCACTCTTTTGAGAAATTCCAGTCCATGTCTGCCCCGCTGATCAAGAAGTGCCCGCAATGCGGCAGGCAGAAGGTTCGCCGCCTGATCGGCACCGGCGCGGGCGTCATCTTCAAGGGAAGCGGATTCTATCAGACTGATTATCGCAGCGAGTCTTACAGGCAGGCTGCCAAGAAAGATTCCTCGACCGGCACGACGACTGAGAAAGCCGCCAGCACTACTGCCAGCACGCCGTCAGCCACCAGCGACTCTTCCGCAGGCAAGAGCTCTTCTAAGAGTTCAGCCAAGAAGGAATAGCAGCGGCGGACGTGGTAGCACAGCCTTTCCAGCTGGTCGTAGGATGGAAAGCGGGTGCCGTGGTTTGCGAAGTCCCGAAGGGACGAAGCAACCACGCCTTCTCGCGGCTGGCGTGGTTGCTCCGCTGCGCTCCGCAAACCACGGCGCCCTGCTACCGTTCACAGGCTGGAAAGCCTGTGCTACCCGTGCGTGGCTTGCGGCAAATGACGGTGAAGTCATTAGGCAGATAGTCGTCGATGATGCGGATGTCGCACTGGGGCGAGCGGAGCATCTGCCGCACATCAGCGGGATCGTAGTAGAAGTAGCGGTGCGTCTCGGCTGACGCCCGCCGGTGCAGCAGGTTGAACACCACGTATTGCCGCGACAGGCGGCACATGTGCATGACGGCCTGCGGAAGAAACTCCAGGTTGTTGCCCAGGTTCAGGTTGAACGCGCCCGAGCAGAACACCACGTCAAAGCATCGGCCGTCCATTGCATTTTCTGTAAAGATATCGGCTTGCTCGAACCGTCCGCCTGGATGGCGCTGCTGGGCGGCGGCAACCATCTTCTCCAGCAGATCCACGCCGATGTAGTCGGCCTGGATGTTGCGGCTGCGCAGGAACTCCCACAGGTCGCCCAGCCCACAGCCGACGTCCAGGATGCTCTTGCCGGCCAGGTCGATGTTGTCCACCAGCACCTTGAACCGCGCCTGCTGCGACGCGCTTGATGCCCAGTCCAGCACGTCGTAATTCTCGCGCGACGGCGAGATGCGAGGTTCATAATGTTGACGAATCTGCTTCTTGCGACTCATGCCGGCACTTCCTCATAAATCTCTGCCTGGGCCACCATCGCATTATAAAAGTCCCAGCCGCCCAAGGCGATGCTCCAGGGCAGCAATGCCCCGCGCGAATCCCAGTAGTCCAAGTCTCTTGCCTGGTAATCGCTGGCAATCTGGTGCAGCAGGGCGTCAAGCATCTCGATCTTCCGCAGCTTGGCGTCCTGCCAGATCTGCCGCACCTCGCTGCCTTTGGGATCGCTCTTGGCCAGCTCGCGCCGCCGGCGCTCCATCGCCTCGATCTCAGCCGCCAGGTCGCTCATCGTCTCCTGCTGCCATTGGCGCCGATAGGATGCATCCTTGAACTTCTCCAGGCGACTGGCCGCCTCTGCTGCGATCTGTTCATAATGCTCGCCCAGGTCGCTTGCCGGGATCTCGCTCTTGCCGAAATACCCTCGCAGGTGCGGCGGCAGGCGGATGATCGTCTCGCATGAACGCATCCGATCCAGGAAGTGGAAGCGCACGCGCACAATCGGGCGAACATCCCGCTGGATCATGCCGTGCTGCTGAAGCAGTTGCTGAAGGCGATAGGCCGCCGGCATGTACATCGATCCGCGATACGGCAGGGCCAGACTTTGGCTAAGCTGGCCGGTGCGGGCCTGGATGACCAGCAGTGCAGCCTTGCCCGCCAGGCAGCAGATGCCCGCAGAGCCAAGCTCATCCAGAGGCAATGCGCCGCTAGTTTTTAGCGCGAATCGCCGCTGGGCGATGCGGATCGATTGATCTTCCAGGAAGACGCTGCTGCGGACCTGCCTGCCTTCATGCTCATAGGAAGCGAAGAAAGGCAACTCGCCCTCGGACAGCCTCAGCGGGCGCAGACCAACTGCCGCCTCCTCTACGGCCTGGTTGTACAGCCGGCCGGCGGTGGCGTAATCTCTTACGAAAACATCCAGCGGCGCAAGATGGCCGCCGTTGACGGAAAAGAAGTCCGATGTCTTGCCAAGCGCGACGCTCGAACCGCGAAGGTAGTGCCCCAGCCAATCACGATATACATCCACGAGCCGGCTGCCCGGCCGGCCAAGCAAGGCCTCCACGCGCGACTGCTCCTGGTCGAACCATTCATTTGTGCGCCGCTGCGAGTCGGCCTGCGGGAACGATTCCAGCGTGTTCTGCCTGGCCTTGGCCAGCAGCTCCAGCACAAATGGAGCGGTCTGGCCGGCTGTCAGATCGCCAATGGTACGATGGTGCTCACGGTCGCCGACATAGCTGGGGCCGATCAACTGCCAGTTGTCGCTGGGAGAAAACTCGTCGTAGAGGTCATCAACGCTGCGGCCTAGTTCCTTCGCAAGGACGTTCGTCTTCTGGCCGGTGTAGGGCTCAAAGTGGCGTATCTCCACCGGAAGGCGGCCGAGGAATTCGCTGTAGAACAAGGCTGCACCCCAGTCCGCGCCGCCGCTGCGATGGAATCGCTCGCGGGCCAGGCGCAGGTTGTCGCCGGCTAGGTCGGCCCCGAGGTGCGTGAAGGCGACATCGATGTCCTCGATGAAATGCGAGGTAGCGATGCCCTTGGCGGAAAGGGCCTGGAGCTTGGGCAGGCAGTCCCAGAGGCTGTGCGAATTCTGATCGATGCTGAACATCAGCGCCCCAAGGCCGTGCGGGCCAAATCGTCATGCAGGACGCCGCGACAGATGAATCGGACCAGTGTCTCGATGCACAAATCGGTGACTTTGGCGCGCTGCGGCATCTCGAAGTACACGCGCAGCACGTCGCCGCTGCGTGCGGAGACGCACACCGGGCTTTGGCCGGCGAAAAACTCAGCCGGCCAGCCGAAGCGACTTGCCGCCACGATTGCCGCCGCCGCCGAGCCTGTGCCGCAGGCCAGCGTTTCGCCCTCGACTCCGAACTCCCATGTGCGCATGGCCAGCTTGCCCGGCGCGAGCACCTTGACGAAGTTCGCGTTGACGCCGCGTGGAGAAAACCGCTCGTGATATCGCAAGGCCGGGCCAAGCTTGCCGATGTCCAAGCTCTCGAGATCGTCCACGTAGCAGACCAGGTGTGGCACACCGGTAACGATGAAATCACAGTCCCAGCTCTTGCCGGCAGCCTCGACGCTCAGGCCCATCTGCATCGCCTCGGGCAGCGGAATGCAGACGCGGACATAATTGTCATCCATGCGTTTGCCGCGAACGACGCCGGCTGTGGTGAGAATCTTCAGCTCGTCCTGCGCGACGAAGGCGTTCTCGATGGCCCAGCGGGTAAAGCACGCCACGCCGTTGCCGCAAAGCTCCGCCTCGCTGCCATCGGGCTCGAAATGACGGGCGGCGATATCGGCGAATCCTTCGACTTCATTGTGGCAGGCGAAGATGACGCCGTCAGCCCCGATGCCCAGGCTGCGCCTGCAGATCGCCTTGGCGAACCGGCCCGCCGCGGACGGGTCGGCCAGAAGCAATTCGATTCGCGCATCCCGGCCGTCGATGCAGATGAAGTCGTTTCCGCTGCCGGACAACTTGGCGAACTCGATTAAGGCTGGCGCCTGATCCATAATTACTCCGCGAATTCGAGACAAATATAGGCGATAAGGCGAGGTTTCTCAATGGCGCCGCAATGGCGGCATTTTGAAAGCCCCCTGGGGGATAGTCGTGCGAAGCAAAGGGATGGTCGCGCGCGAAGGCACGATCCCCGGCCTACCGGCCAGGGCTTCCTACAAACGTCTGAACCGCTCGTCAGCCGGCTCGCAGAATCGTATACGGTCCGCCGGGCACAACACCAATGCGGGCTTCACCCTGGGCTGCCGCGAATTCGTCCATGGCGAACTGAAGCCGGTCGCGGCACTGGCCTTCGCAGATGATTGGATTAACGGCCGCCGCACGCTGCATGTCCAGTGGCAGGCCCTGGCAGATGAGCCAAAGCCGGTTCTGCCCGATCCTTTCCAGGACGCGGCACTGCATCTGGTATTGCCACTGACCCTGGCGGATGTCGTCCGGCCGGGAGGCAATGTCGCGCAGAAATCGCCGCCAGTCGCCGCCGTAGGAGAGCAGAAGTTCAATATAGGCCTTGCTGCCCAAGCCCTCGGCACACTGCGAGGCCACCAGCAGCGTCGAATGCTCCACCAAGGCCGGCAGCGCCGCGCACATGCACTTGACGCTTTGGTAGAACGTCGCGTCCAGCGGATAGCCGCCGCCGCTCGTCACCAGCAGGTCGAAATGGCCTTCAAAATTGACCGTATTCCAGCTCGCGACATCCCGGCAGCCAGCGCGATGGGCCTGCTCCAACTGGCCGCAGTAAACGCCGGCCAACTTGCGGTCGTGCGTGATGGCCACGTTGAAGAGGAAGTCCGCGCCGGCTGCGCGGGCAATGTCCATCGCGATTTCCTGGCATGGATTGCCATCGAGGATGGCTGTGTCGGCCTTGGGATTGGCCAGCGTGTGATAGCCGTGAAAACGCCGTACGCTGTGCAAATCCACCAATCCCGGGCAGACGCCTTTTGGCCCGCCGCTGAAGCCGGCCATGAAGTGCGGCTCGATCAGCCCCGTGACGATGCGGAAGTCCGCCTGCAGGAAGTGGCGGTTGACGAAGACACCGGGCCGGCTGGGCAATTCCTGCATCGAGGAGACATCCTGGGCATTGTGGTCGATGACATTGTAAGCGCACAGGGTTGCCTCGCCCACCAGTTCGGCCCGTTCCGCGGGCGTCGAAGGCCGATGCATGCCGTTGGCGATGATGATCGTGATCTTGTCGCGCGTTACGCCGGCTGAATCGAGGGCCTTGAGAATTACCGGCAGGAAGACCTTGTTCGGCACGGGGCGTGTGATGTCGCTGACGGTGATGGCCACGCTTGCGGGCTTCCTTTCCGCTAGTAGCTCGCGAAAGGCAGCCGTGCCGATAGGCCGCTCCAAGGCTGACTCAATCGCCGCGACAGGGTCAGCCAGCGCCGCCGCCCCCGGCGGTTCAAGAATCTCAACCGAATCGGCGACGGTAATATCCAACCCCTCCCGCCCAAATGGCATGTGGATGTTCTTGCTCATAACCTATCTTAGCATGATCGCGAGGCGTCTGGCCCGCGCGCCAATTGTGGTGCAGGCGTCTCGCCTGCAGTACATCAAAACAAAAGGTATGCAGGCGAGACGCCTGCACCACAAAACGGCAACGCCCCTTCCATCTTTGCCTGCTGCAACTGATGCCTTGCCGGCGCTATGCCTCAGCCCAATGACTTGCGGTAGAGCGAATGCAGACAGCCTGCGATAAAGAAGGTCAAACCGAATAGACCTGCGATAGCGGCGTATAGCTCAGGAATGTTCTGCTGAATGATATATGGCACTCCTGGTCTGGCATTCACGAGGAAGATCGCGCTGCCAAGCACCATGAAGATGCCTACGCCGATACAAGAGGCAATCGCGGGGCTTCCCAGCAGCGACCCTGCGAACCATGCTGTGCCAAATATCAGCAAAGCCGTTGCAACCATGACGAGATTCATCTGAAGCAAGTTTTGCCACTGAAATGGGCCAGACCAGGGCCTACTGGTCCAGATCAACAGAAAAAGAGAAGCCAAGAGTGCAAGGTTGATGATGAGAATCACAAGAGTTGTTGAGCCTGCGCATAGCGCTTTGCTCAGCAGCACCGTTTTGCGAGTGGGCGGAAGATATGCCAAGAATATCGCAGAGCGATCAGCCCGATCGGCCGCGATAATAGTGCCTCCAAGCATAGCCACCACCAGGATCGACGTCGGCATGACACCATATATTGCCATAGCGAGCATCATTTCATGTTCGAAGCTGGCGTCATTGAGCCAAGCGATTAGCCAGACAAACGGAATACTCGCCACAAGCATGATGAGGCTGGCCACAAGTAACAGCCGGTTCTGGCGGTAGTCCTTCCATAGCAGCGCTTTGAAAGTGGTTGTCACGGTGTCACCTTTTGCCCTTTGATGTAATCCTTGAAGACATCCTCCAGTCCCACGTCGGCCACTTGGACTACCTGCAATGCCTTGCATTGCTGGAACCACTCAAGTTTGTCCGGGCCGAAGCCCGTTACAGTTGCGGTCAATTCCCGACCGCTGGCGGCATGGAAGATAACCCATGGCGGCATCGCCGGCGGTGCGGTGGTGTCCATCGCCAGGCGGATGCGCTTGGTTCCATTCAGCAAGTCAGCCACCGGCGCGTGGCAGAGCAACCGGCCGTGGTGAATGATGCCCACATTGTCGGCCAGCCGCTGCACGTCGCTGAGGGTGTGGCTGGAGAACAAGACGGTGCGCCGCTGGCCGCAAGCCGTCTCCAGCACGCTGGAAAGGAATTCCTCGCGCACAAGCGGATCGACCCCGGCGGTGGGCTCGTCCAGCACAAGCAGTTCCGGATCATGCGCCACCGCCAGCAGCAGCGAAAGCTTGGCCAGGCTGCCTTTGGACAAGGCCTTGACCTTCTTGCCTTGGGGCAACTCGAAGCGGGCTAAGAGCTGGCGGCAGAGGTCGTCGTTCCACGTCGGATACAGCTTCGAGCAAAATCGGGTCAATTCGCCGACCCTCATCCATCGATACATCAGATGTTGTTCGGGCACGTAGCCCACGCGGGTGCGAATGGCCTGAGCGTCGCGGGCTGCGTCCAGGCCTAGCACAGTGATCCTCCCGGCGTCCGCGGGCAGCAGGCCCATGAGCATTAGGATCGTAGTTGTCTTGCCGGCGCCGTTGGGGCCGACAAACCCAAAAACGGTTCCGTGCGGCACCTCGAGCGAAAGGTTGTCCACGGCGACAGCCCGGCCGAAGCGCTTGTTAACACCAGCCAACTCGATTGCGATGTCATCTGGGTTTGTCATCGTTTCGCTTCCTGCCCGGACGCGGGCGATTGAGTTCGCTCTCGAAGAAGGCCCTGATCTGCTGGTCATCCATTCCGGCTTGACGGGCAGCCGAGATGGTCTGCGCCAAGAGCGATTTGATGTCTGCCTGTGCCCCTGATCGCGCCAGGGCTGTGCCGCCATCGGCTATGAAGAATCCAACGCCCTTGCGGGCAGCAATGATGTCCCGGCGCTGCAGTTCCTCGAAGGCCCGCTGAACCGTGTTGGGATTGACCATCAAGGATACAGCCAGCATCCGTACGGAAGGCAAAGACTCGCCCGGGCGATATACCCCCGATGCGACGCCGGTGCGAATGTACTCGACGATCTGCTCGTAGATCGGCGTATGACTGTTGAGATTGATTGCCATAGGCGTCCTACTGTACTAGATGACTAATACAGTATACTTCTTCGGCAGATGAGTCAAATGAATTTCAGAAAAATGTGGGGGCCGCGGCAGTAGATCGCGGCAAGTGCTCAAGGAGCCATGGTTTTCTTGAACAAATCGGCTTGCGGGGCGTATACTCGATGCCGCTTGGAGATTGATTATGCCGATATATGAATACCTTTGCGATGACTGCGGCAAGGCCTTCGAGGTGCTGGTCAGCAGTTCCAGCGTGAAGTCCGCCTGCCCGCAGTGCAAGTCGAAGAAGGTCAGCCGGCAGTTTTCCACCTTCGCCGCCCATAGCGGTGGCCCGGTTAGCCCGTGTGAAGGCGGCGCGTGCCCGTCGATGAGCGGCCAGGCTGCCGGCTCGTGCGCCGGCGGAAAATGCCCATTTGCGTAGAAGCACAGCGCGGTATGTGCCGCAGGCATTTCGCACGAGCGGGCCGCGGGCGTCGGGCGTGGTTGTTTGGTGCGAGAAGTGCGAGGGCAAGCTCGTGCTACGTAGCGAAGCTACTTCGCAGAGTAGCTCTGCTCCGCCCTGCGTAGCGGCTACGTAGAGCAGGGCAATGCCCTCGGTACACGCGGGCGAGACGCCCGCGACACGGTACAGCCAAGTCGCGCTGTGCTGCTGGAGTATGCCACAGGCAAGCCTGTGGCGGGGTTGTTCGATGCCACACGAACAGATGAATGAAAAGCAAGTGGCCGCGTATCTGCACATGGACTTGTGGGATGTGCAGAAGCTCTCATCGCGCGGCAAGCTGCCCTGCCGCAAGGTGCGCGGGAAGTTTATCTATTCCAAGGGGGACGTCGATCACTGGGTCGAGGCGCAGATGCACGAGCTGGACGCATTGCGCCTGGAACAGATCGAAAAGGGCGTCAGCGCGCATCACGGGTTTGACCACGAAGGCCTGCTCGTCTGGCCGATGATTCCGCCATCCGGCGCGGTGTATCCGCTTCGGGCCACCAGCAGAGACGCAGCCATCCGCTCGCTGGTCGAGCTGGCTGTCAAGGCTGAACTGGTGCTGGACCGCGATAAGCTCATCCAGCAGGTTCGCGAGCGAGAAGAATTGTGCTCGACGGCCATCGTGCCCGGCGTGGCGATGCCGCACCCGCGGCACCCGCTCCCATACGACATCACCGCGAGTTTCATTGTGGTTGGCCTGACGTCGTCTGGCATTCCTTACGGCTCGGCTGACGGATCGCTGACCCGCCTGTTCTTCCTGATCTGCTGCAAGGACGACCGGACGCATCTGCACGTGCTGGCCCGCATAGGGCGAATGCTCCAGAACCAGGCAGTGATCGACCGCCTGCTGGAGTGCGAGTCGGGCGGGGAACTGCGCGAGCTACTGTATGAGGCGGAAGCGGCGGTGGGAGAGTGACGGCAGGCTACAGGCCTCGGGCTACAGGCTACAGGCTTCAGGAACGGCAACGACGGTGAACGACAGGCTCCGGACTTCGGGCTCCGGGCTACCGGAACGGCAACAACAGCAGCAACGGCAACAACAACGGCTGCAGGCGAGACGCCTGCACCACAAAACGGCAACGGCAACGACGACAACAACGCGACGGCGAACCGCAGAATATCCAGCAATAGAACCGCAGAATATCGAAGGAACGACCAGAGGCACGGCGACGACATGTTGCTTCTTCCTTCGATATTGGACATTCGTCAATCGATATTCTGCGGTTCTGCCGGGACAACCATTAACCTGATGCTGAACCAGCAGAACTATGCACCGCGAGAAACCGTCATTCTACGATGCTGAATTTCTCTCCCGCCTGGAGCGGCTGCACTTGATTGGCAAGCACCTGGCGCGGGCGTCCTTGGCCGGGCAGCGGCGGTCGCGCCGGCTGGACGACGGCCTGGAGTTCGGCGATCACCGCGACTATGCGCCCGGGGACGATCCTCGTTTTCTCGACTGGCACTACTACGCCCGGATGGAGCGATTGCTGTTGCGGCTGTTCCACGAGCACAGCCAGGCCGACGTGGCAATTCTGCTGGATTGCTCGGGCTCGATGGCGCCGGCTGGGCAGCAGGAGAAGTTCAACTATGCTCGCATGGCTGCGGCGGCGCTGACGTACCTGGCCATGGGCGATCTGGACAACGTGATTCTCTGCCCGATGGCGGCCAGCCTGGCCAAGCCGATGCGAACCGGGCGCAACCGTGCGGCAATGCCGGCGGTGCTGGAGTTCCTGTCCGGATTGCAGGCGGAAGGCAAGACTGACCTGCTGCAATGTTCGCAGAGGTTTGCCAGGCAGTACGCGGCCGCCGGCACGGTGTTGATCATCAGTGATCTGCTGGATTCCGCGCAGGTGCTGGGCAAAGCGCTGGCATGGCTGAGACCTTCGCAGCGAGACGTAATCGTGTTGCACGTTTTCGCCCCGCAGGACGCCCGCCCGCAGTTGTCGGGGCCGGTGGTGCTGGAGGCGGCAGAGACGCACGAACGCCGCACGATGGCTATCTCGCCCAAGCTGCTGGAGGCCTATGCCCGCACATGGGAGCGATTTACTGAATCCTGTCGCCGGACTTGCCTGGCCTGCGGCGCAACCTATGTGAGTGCGCCAACCGACGTGCCGTTCGACCGCCTGATCCTCCAGACGCTGCGAAGGGCCGGCCTGCTGGTTGAGTGACGACAACGGCATTGGGTGCGGTCGGATTTAAGTGGCGCGCTCCTAACTGATACCTTACATTGTTCTCCAGCCACGGATTGTGGCTTACAAGGAGAACAAGCAAGATGGATCGCGAGAAGCTTAAGCAGCAGATGAAGAGTGAGATGGATCAGGTGGTCGAGAAGTTTGCGTTAGAGGCTTCTGACGCGCTGGAAGACATGGCCGCGATGGAGCGCAAGATTTACGCGGCGTGTGATGCGATCAAGGCCAAGTATCTTCAGGCTTGGATCAACAATGCCAGCGAGAAGGGCCAGCGTCCTGTCTGTCCGCACTGTAGCGGAGCTTTGCGTCAGAAGGAGAAGGTCAAGAAGACCTCGGCGGCCGTGGGCGGGCAGGTGGATGTGGCCCGCACGCGGTGGTGGTGCAACGCCTGCAAGGCGTCTTTTTTTCCCTCTGGACCAGACGACCACAGTGGCTTGCTTCCCGATAACTCCTGAGGCAGGTAGGATCGTGGCGGCGGAGACGGCCGAGCGGAGCTACGATCAGGCCGTGGAGCACTTGCGAAAGACACACGCGATCTTCGTCGGCAAGGAGTTGGCCATTCACATGACGGCAAGCGTTGGAAGGTACTGGCTGGAGCAGGATCGAGAAGCCTTGCGTCCCAACGGGCTGGGCTTTGCCGCTCCGGCGGCGAAGTTACAGCCGGATAAATGTTTGATCTTCGCCGACGGCGTGATGGTTCACACCGACGGCGACTGGCACGAGGCCCGCGTCGGCACGGTGCGTAGCCAGATGGCCGACGGCAAACAGCATAAGAGCAGCATCGCCCGGCTGTGCAGCCTGGAAGACTTCGGGCTGGACTTGTGGCGTAAGGCCCACCAGATGGGCTACGGTCGGGCCCCGTTATCAGCCTTCATTGCCGACGGCAGCCATTGGCTGTGGAACCTGGCCCAGGGCCGATTCAGCCGTGCCGTGCAGATACTGGACTTCTGGCACCTTTGCGAGCACGTGGGCAACTGTGCCAAGGAGTTCTTTGGCGAGGGCAGCGAGGCCTCTAGAACTTGGTCCCTGAAGGTATGCGGGACATTGCGGGCGGGATTGGCGGATGAGGCGTTGGGAGAGATCGAAGGCCTTCGCGCTCGATCTGCCGCCAAACGCGAGGCCAAACATGAACTGGTGACGTACATCAGCAACAATCGCCAACGAATCGACTACCCACGTTACGAACAACTGGGCCTGCCCATCGGCAGCGGCGAGGTGGAAGCCCAGTGCAAGACGCTGGTGCAGGCTCGCTGTAAACAGGCCGGCATGCGATGGAGCCGCGCCGGAGCCGAACAACTGCTCAGGGTGCGCTGTGCGGTGCGGGATGGCAGCTTCAGCGAGACGTTCGGCCGCTGGCCGACCAACATCGCAGCCTGGATGGCCAGGCAAAAGCGACAGGCACACGCGGCAGCCTAAAATCCGCCACGCATAGCCGACCGCACCCACGGCATTCACCACGACGACACAAAGACACGAAGAAGAAGCAAACTTGTGGAATCGCCGCTGCTCTGGTATTGAAAGACCACGAGAAAGTGACGATTCCATGCGCAAAGAAAATCCGCAATTCGCAATTCGTAACCCGCGATGGTTGTCTTCCATCACGCCAATCATTCTGATCCTTGTTCTCGCCCCGGCAATCATGTATCCGCTGTGGAGAAATCCCGTCTCAGCCGGCGAGGACGATGTGGTCTTCTACTATCCGCTGCGAAAACTGGTGGGGCAGGCCCTGGCGGCGGGGCAATTCCCGTTGACCAATCCTCGCGAGGCCACCTCCGGGCCGCTGGCGGCTGACCCGCAGGCGGCGCTGATGCACCCGCCGACATGGCTGTTCGCGGTAATGGACGCCAAGTTGGCCTACGCGATTTCGATCTTCCTGGCCTTTCAACTGGCTGGACTTGGCACATACTTCTACATGCGCCGCCTGGGCCTGGCCCGGCCGGCCTGCACATTTTCAAGCATCGCCTTCATGTTCAGCGGTTTCATGGTCGGCCATCGGGTGCATCTTTCGATGATCCCCACGGCCTCGCTGCTTCCACGGGGCCCTCTGTGCACCGAACTGCTCCGCAAAACTAGGGACGTTCCCCCTTCTGATCGCCCGTACCTTGCCAGCGGCCTGATGGTGTCGGCGGTCTTCCTGGCCATCGCGGCAGGCAGTTGGCCGACATTGCTAAACGTGGGAATCATCTGGGCGGTGTACCTGGCCCTTCGCGGCCGGCCGTTTGTGAAGTCCGCGGCAGTGATTGCATGGTCGGTGATGGTGGCGACCCTGATTGCCAGTCCGCAAATCCTTTCCACGTACGAGTTGATGCAGCAGGTCACGCGGCAGAAGCTGGGCTTCGTCATCTTCGGCGAGAACAGCTTCTTTCCGCCGGCCGGCGTGCTGGCCCTGATGCCGATGCTGATGGGCAATCGCAATCCCAACTTTTTCGAGCAAAGTTGGTGGGGGCCTTGGCACCAATGCGAGATGCTGGGGTACGTCGGCCTGGCGACGCTGGTGCTGGCGGGGGCAGCCATCTTTTGCATGTTCCGGCGGGGCAGGTTGTCTTGCGGTGCAGGCGTCTCGCCTGCAAAGCCTCACCATGCTGAGAATGTGCAGGCGGGAAGCCCACTCCGCAAAATGGCCGCACGTGATGA
The DNA here is from genome assembly GCA_964417755.1 of uncultured Planctomycetaceae bacterium. GTDB lineage: Bacteria > Planctomycetota > Phycisphaerae > SM23-33 > SM23-33 > CAYQJH01. Next base: position 9,110 of record CAYQJH010000051.1, on the reverse strand, counting down.
TCGCTCCGATGATTGGTTGAAGAGCCTTGTTCGCGTCTGGACGTTCCTGGCGATTGGCGGCTTTATCTGGATGCTCGGGTATTACCTGCCGACGTATCGGCTGCTGCACATGGTGCCGGTGCTCAACGTCGTGCGGTGCCCGACTCGCATGGTGCTGCTGGTAGACCTGGCCTTGGCGTGCCTGGCTGGCATCGCGATACACGCAGCCATGCAAGGCGACAACCCGCTTGGGCAGCGGCTGCTGCGGGCGATCCGGCGCGGTGCGATGATCATTCTGCCCATGGCGATGCTGCTGAGCCTGGCCGCAGTTGCGGCGATTGCATACTACGTGACAATGCCCGACTTCTGGCAGTTCTTTGTGGGCAAACCAGCCGACGCACAGGCCGCCTGCCAGCTGACGAACCCGGCTGTCTACATTCCGCTGGCTTTGTGCGCGGGCAGTGCATTGGCGATCTGGTTCTGGTCCAAAGGGCCGGCCGCTCGTGGTGCGGTACTGGTGGCTGTGCTGGCGGTCGATCTATTCTTCGTCGCCAGGTTCGTGGATATTCCACCAGCCTCCAAGATCGTCGCCGACCCGGAGGTCTCGCCGGCAGCGAAGTGGCTGGCCAAGAATGCTCCCACTGACCGACCTTACCGCATCTGGGGCATGGCGCAGGATTACTTCCACCGGCCGGCCGAGCTGCTGCTGCCCAAGACGTGCCAGCCACTTGGCTTCTCGTCCATCAACAGCTATGGGCCCTTCCAGTCGCCCGCGCACGCGCAGGAACTGGGCTTTGGCATCACGGGGTACAATCGCGACTGGCCCAACCTTATTCGCCGAAACAGCCAGCTCAGCCGGTATAACGTGAAGTACCTCATCGCATCGCAGCGGCCGCTGCGGGATGTGATCGAATCGGTCAGGATCGCTTCCGCGCCAGTGGCCGACGGGCCGAACATGCTCGGCCAGAAGTGGCAATTGCAGCGGGCAGGGCTTGCGCAGGGAACTCTCAAGCTGGGCACGCAGTTCATGTTCTGGCCGTCCAAGGCGATGCAGGCTATCACGGTCAAACCGTCGCGAGTATACAGGATTTCGCTGGAGGCACGCGGACCGGACCGCGGGGCAGCCTTCACGCTCCGGGCGGAACTGGCCGGCCTGTTCGACGGCGCCGGCCTGCCATACGACCAGACCGGCCTGGCGATTCGCGGCGAGGAGATCGGAACAGCCTGGCGGTCATTCGACTACTACTTCCAGACTCCGCCGCAGGTGGCGAATGAGCATTGGTTCATCTTGCAGACCGTCAGCGAGCGGCCTATCGAGGTCCGCAATGTCAGCCTGTGCGAAAGCAGCTACCCCGTGCCGCAGACGCCTTCGGGCTGGCTGCCGACGGGCTCGGCGGTGTATGAACTCAAGGCCGAGCTGCCGGCCTTGGATGGGGTATCCCAGCCGGTGGCCATCTACGAGAACCTGCTGGCCGGGCGGATGGATATAGATCAAACGCTCGACCTGGAGAGCGGAACGCAGATTACGATGACGCAAGAGCCGCCGGATGTCGGCCTGCACTCGACGATCCAGCCGTGGCGCATCGGCGGGATCCTGGCCGGCGTCTGGGGCGGAACGTACATCATGCTAATGCTCTGGGGCCTGGCCCAGTGGCGGCGAGAGAAAGCCAGCCATCAGCTTGTTCCCCTGGTTAAGGCCATCTGACGATGTTGTGCAGAACCTGGAACGATCTTGCCGATTTATTTGGACAGGCCAGACTCTTCATCAGAGCTTATCAAGACGTTTGAATTGCGTCGGAATGACTCGATGCTTAGGATTTAGTGGATGGCACGTGTAAGAGTGGAATCAAGACTCCTGACTTGGGCCCTGGGTAGATCAGGGCGCACGGTGGAGTCTGCGCGAGCCAGATATGCGAAATTCTCCGAATGGATGGATGGCACGGGTTCACCAACTCTCCGTCAACTTGAGGACTTTGCCAACTGGACGCGAACGCCGTTGGGCTTTCTTCTTCTGGAAACGCCCCCCGACGATCGCTTGCCAATCCCGGACTTTCGCACTGCCGAAGGCCGGCCACTTCGTCCAAGCCCCGATCTCCTGCAAACCGTTCAGAGCATGCAACGTCGGCAAGCCTGGATGAGAGAGTTTCTCTCCGAAGAAGAGCATCAATTGACATTCGTTGGCACGTGCGATGCAAATGATCCACCGGCAAAAGTAGCCCAGTCCATGCGCGAAGTCCTTAATTTGCATGAAGACTGGGCCAAACAGGCGAACAACTGGACGGATGCGCTTCGCATCCTGCGGCAGGCCGTTGAACTCGGCGGCATCATGGTCGTCATCAACGGCGTCGTGGGAAACAATAACCATCGTCCTCTTAACGTCGATGAATTCCGTGGATTCGTTCTAGTTGACACAATTGCACCGTTGGTGTTTGTCAACGGTCAGGATGCCAAGAGCGCACAGATGTTCACTTTGGCCCACGAACTCGCACATCTTTGGATTGGTCAGGAAGGAGTCTCTAATCTAGACCGCCTGGAACCTGTGGGAAAGAGTGTTGAGACTGCCTGCAACCGGATTGCCGCGGAATTCCTGGTTCCAGCGGTGAGATTTGAGCTTGAATGGCTTAATGTGAGCGGCCATCCGGATCGCTTGGAGCGCCTGGCCAAGATTTTCAAGGTCAGTACTTTGGTAGTTGCTCGTCGCGCCCTGGATCTGCGGCACATCAGCCGCCGCGAATTCTTCGATTTCTATGATCGACACATTCAGGAATCGCGAAAAGTGAAACCCACAGGCGGAGACTTCTGGAAGACCCAACGTATGCGCATTGGTGAATTATTTGGCGCTGCTGTTGCTCAAGCTGTCTGGGCGGGTCGATTACTGTATCGTGATGCGTACGAACTTACTGATTTGCGCGGACGGACGTTTGACAACTACATTGCGGGGCTTGGGCTCTAGGTGGGAACTGAAACGCGCTACATCCTGGATGCGAACGTCTTCCTTGAAGCCTGCAAACGATACTATGCTTTCGATCTGTGCCCAGGTTTCTGGCATAGCATCGAGTATTACGCAACCAAGGGAGTGCTTGCGAGCATTGATCGGGTGCGTGATGAACTCCAGGAAGGCAATCCACTTGATGAATGGAAGTTGAAGGTGGATGAGCCGCTGTTCCTTTCCACCGATACTGCGGATGTGGTGTCGGCTTACGGAGAGATTATCCGATGGGCGCAGCAGCAGGTTCGGCTCCTCGACGCGGCGAAGGCGTCGTTTGCCCAGGATACGGATGCATGGCTGATTGCTTGTGCAAGGGCTAGGAATTTGACGATGATTACACATGAACAATCAGCCCCGCAATCCAAGACATCCATCAAGATTCCGGATGTCTGCAAAGCATTTAACATCACGTGCCGGAACACATTTGAAATGCTTCGCGAGCTTCAGGTGGCTTATTATTGGAATTGGCCTGAAGCAGTTCGATAGGTGGCGAGATTGTCAGGCCGGGACGGGTCAATAGCTGATCGCATACAGCATGACGTTGATGGCCAGGCGCTGGCCATCGGCGTCGATGTAGCCGCGGCAGGAGAACGGGTTATCGCCTTCCAGGCTGCAACTGAAGTCGTACTTGCTGTAGAGAATCACCGCTCGGCCGCCTACTTCGACCGACTCCAGCGGCGGGCGATTCGTCCCGCGCTCCTTGACCTCTTGCGAAAGGATCTGCCGATACGCCAGCTCGCCCATTGGCAGGCCAACCTGGCCGGTGTAGATCGGATGGTTTGCCTCCAGCGGCCTGAGCGGCTTGTCCGGGTAGAGCCTGGCCACCAGTTCGCGGAAGCTGCCGTCGAAGGCCTTCTGCCCGCAACATGCATCAGCCACCAGGAACCCGCCGCGGTCGAGATACTTCCGAAGGGCTGCCACTTCCTCGTCACTTAACGAGAAACTGAAGTGCCCCGTCATGAACAGCACGGGGTAGTCATAGAGCTTCTCATCGGTTGCGTCTATCACGCGATCCTTGGCCACCACGTCGATGTTGGCCTTGTCCCGCAACATGCCGGCCAGGTTCACCAGGGCGTGCGGGTCGGCATTGTACTCGGCGCTGTGCTTCAGACGGGCGATCCGCACCGCGCCGCGCGGAACCTCGGCTGGCTGAGTGGCTGTCTTGGCGGCCTCGGGCAGAGCAACCACGTCGAGCTTGTTGGCCAGTTGTTCCCGGCCGGTTGCATAGGCGGCGATGTTGGCGCCGATCTTGAACGCCAGGGCCGACTCCGGCACCGACTGCAATTCCCACAGGCAGCTCAGCGGGTGCGGCGAATAGAAGATGCTCGTCCGGCAGCCGACGTCCATTCCCTCCAGGTCATACGTCTGGCCCTTCACGTCAATCAGGCAGTTAAAGACGGGGTGATCGGCATTGAGTTTGCGCAAGGCCGACTCCGGGAACGCCTCCTTCGCAAACGTCCTGAAGCCCACGCGGAAGGCGTCGCTATTGCAGCAGGCATCGAAAAGCAGCGTCCCGCCGGCATTGATGTACTGGCGCAGCTTCTCCCGCTCAGCCGGCGAGAAGAGCGGAAACTCGTGCCCGGTGATGTAGAGGATCGGGCTTAACCGCAGTTGTTGCAGCGATTGCTCGAGGCTGGCCGTCTGCCAGGTCGTCGGCTTGCCCAGCTTGTTTCCAAGGAAGATCGTCAGGTTCTCCAGGTCATAGAGATTCCGGTTCCACCTGCCTTCCTTGCCGGTCTTGTCGCGCCACATCAGCTTCTGCATGATCACGGGGCGGTTGCCCTTGGCCAGGAACAAGACCGAGAAGGCCGTGCTGTCCTGGCCGTTGGCCCACGAGCCCGCGCCGCCCTGCGTGGAGATCAGGAAGGCTGCCCCTTCGCGGTACCAGTCATGCTGGCCGAAGCTGGCAGCCCCGCTGAGCATCCCAACGCGCTCCAGGCCGTACAGGTAATAATGCAGCCACGTCCTGCCGTTATTCGGGTTGGAAGCCACATCGAAATTCCGCGTCATCCACTTCAGGCCGGCGGCAATTGGCGCGTACTGCTGGTACTTTCCGCAATCGGGATACACGCCGTTGGCGAAGGCCCTTGGTCCGCCGACATTAAGCCGCTGCCCGCAGATGTAGAGGCTCGCCAGGCCTGCCGTCGTCATCGAGCCGGTAACCTTCTCGCCCTTGCGGTATCCCCAGCCACCCTCGATCTGCTCGCTGACGAAATGATCCTTCGACCGCGTCCAGACTTCCTTGGGGACCTTGTAGCCGGCCTTGGCAGCCTCGTGCAGGCCCAGGAGCGCAAACTGCGTGTTGGAGTTGTCGCACCCGCCGATCATGCCGTAGCTCCACATGCCGTTTTGCTGCTGGGCATCACAGAGCCACTTGGCGGCTGCATTGAATGAAGCTTCGTACAGCTTCGGGTCTTCGCTGATCATCCTGGCGGCGGAAAGCACCTGGACCTTCAGCCCGACCGTGTAGGTGAAGCTGTTGGGGATGATAGCCACCGCATCCAGCGCGTCTCGAAGATTCGGATCATCCAGGCTGACGCCTGCGTTGAGCTGCGCCAGGACAAGCAGGGCGAGCATGCCCTGACTTCTTTCGTCGGCGGCGGCGAGGTTGATGTTCCTGCGAATGATCGCCACGCCTCGCTGGATCGCGTCGCTGACCTGCTTGGAAGTGACCTCCGGCGCGTGTGCCGCCGGCGACGGCGGTGCGACCTGCGCGACAGCCGGGGCTGCGGCGAGCAGCAGACTGATGCAAGACAGCGAGAGCTTGTTAATTCCTGGCCTCATCCCTTATGATGTCCTTCAAGGCTACACCGGCCTGCACGCGACATTGTAATGCACAAGGCGACCGGGAATAAACTTCTTAAACGAAATCAACCAGCCATGGCCAAAGAAACCGCCGAAAACCTGATGGAGCAATTCGCCCGCAGCCGCCTGATCATGCTGCGGGAACTGAACAAGGTCATTATCGGCCAGCGCGAAGTCCTCGACCAGATCTTCGCAGCCATTATCTCGCGCGGGCACTGCCTGCTGGTGGGCGTGCCGGGCCTGGCCAAGACGATGATGGTTTCGTCCCTGGCCCGCATCATGGACCTGAGCTTCAAGCGAATCCAGTTCACGCCCGACCTCATGCCCACGGACATCACGGGCACCAACGTCATCGACGACAACGAAGGCAAGCGTGAATTCCGCTTTGTGCGCGGCCCGCTGTTTGCGCATATCATCCTGGCTGACGAAATCAACCGCACGCCGCCCAAGACGCAGGCAGCCATGCTCCAGGCAATGCAGGAACGTGAAGTCACCGTCGGGCAGGAGACATACAATCTTCCCGATCCGTTCTTCGTGATTGCGACGCAGAATCCGATTGAACAAGAGGGCACCTATCCGCTGCCCGAGGCCCAGCTGGACCGGTTCATGTTCAACGTGATCGTGGACTACCCGAGCCTGGCTGAGGAGGAAAAGATTCTCGCCGAAACCACCGCCGGCAAGAGCACCTCGCTGGACGTGGTCTTCAACGCCAGGCAGATTTTGAATATGCAGCGATTGGTGGCGGCTGTGCCAATCAGCGAATATGTCATCAAGTACGTGGCTCGCCTGGTGCGGGCGACCAGGCCCAAGGACCCAAGCGCGCCGGACTTCATCAAGACCATGGTCGACTGGGGCGCTGGGCCGCGCGCTGGACAGAACCTCATCCTGGGCGGCAAGGCCTTCGCCGCGATGGATGGCCGGCTGACCGTCAGCGTTGACGATATCCGCAAGGTGGCGCTGCCCGTGCTGAGGCACCGCATCGGCTGCAACTTCGCCGCCAGCAGCGAGGGCGTCGACAGCGTCGAGATCGTCAAACGCCTGCTGGAAACCATTACCGAGCCGGAAGTGGCCAAGTACGTTTCCCGAAAAAGCGAAGCCAAGCCGCCGACGGCTGCCACCCCCAACATGGTCGAGATTGTTCCTGATGATGCGCCCTCGCCGGCCGGCAGTGCAGGCCATGATCAGCCGCATGCGCGACATAGCCACAAACATCGCCATTCGCAGCCGCTGCCCAAGGAACCGGTCATCGACACCCGCCTGCCTGAAGAACCCGTGATAGACAACCGCCTGCCGGAAGAGCCAGTGATTGATAATCGCATACCGAAAGAACACGTGATAGATAACCGCCCGGCGGAGGAGCGGGTCATCGGCACCCGGCCGGCAACGCCTCCGCCGCTTCCGAACGCGCTGCCGGTTGCGGAAATCCTGGATGACGCCCCGCCGCCAAAAGGCGCCTGAATTTGCCGGGTGCCGTGGTTTGGTGGGTGCCGTGGTTTGCGGAGCGAAGCGGAGCAACCACGCTGAGCCTGATACAAGGCAGATCACGCGCTTAACCGCGAAACATATTCCATGTCAAGTTGCATGGGGCTTTTTGGGTAGCATCGCTGACCGGCCGTTCTCTCTCTAAGGCTGCGCTTCCATCCTCATCTCGCGTAACTGATCGGAGATGATCGCAAGTGATTGATTGATTTGGCGCAGGGACGCATGACGGGAGAACAGAATGAGCGCCACTGTGCCGATCGCCGCCAGAAACAGCGCGCATGCCGATGCGATGAGAACCGGCGAGGTGTACATGTACATGAATCGCACCATTAGTAATGGGAAGCGGTTTTCCGCCCATTCGTTGCCGCTAGCCCAGGCTTGCATCGTGGGTAAAACGTAGGTTATGAACCCGAAGTTAAACGTCAGAATGCCTGCCGCCGCGATGGTCCAAAGCAGAATAGTGCCCACCGCGAGGGTACGAACGATCCGCCGGTCCCGCCCAATCACGCGTGCAGCAATCTCTCCGGAGAATGAGGCTCCGCTGGCTCCCTGATTGATCAGGGCTTCCCGCAAATCTCTTTCGTTCATGGCTATTTCCTTTCATGCAAGGCCTGCATCATTCGACGCAACGAAATCTTGGCATGGTGAAGACGCGACCGCACCGTTCCAACAGGACAACCCAGCACCTGCGCTATCTGCTCGTACGTCCAATCTTCCATAAACCGCAGTACCAGGACTTCCCGGTGAAGCACACCGATTCGCGCCAGGGCAGCATGCACTTCCGCTACCTCCTCCGCCGTGAAGTCTTCCTCTTCTGTCTCGGCCACAACCTCTGCCGACTCTTCCACCAGCGGCTGCATCTTCCGCAGTTTACGGATTTCTCCCGCTGCCCGAACCCGTGCGATCCGATACACCCACGCCGCGAATGCCCTGGGGTCCGACAACCGTCTCAGCCCACGGTATACCGCAAGCCAGACCTCCTGAAGGGCGTCCTCCGCCGAGACTTGCGGCCCGAGCATCGCCCCAAGGTAGTACCTCAGCGCCGGGGATTTCCGCTTCACCAATTGCTCAAAGCTCGCCTCATCGCCCGCCTGAGCGCGAAGCACCAGCACCTGCTCGTAGATATGTTCTGTCGAATCCATCGCACCCACACAGCAGATCGTTTCTACTTTACTGGTTGCGATTCGCGGGAAAAAGTTCGCGCTTTAGCGCGGCGTTTGGCAAAAAGGAGTCTGTCGTCCATGATTACGCGAACCGCACGAACCGAACGATAACCCATACCCGTTCTCTGCCCAATGATGCCATTTTCGCATCTTGAGTGGGAGTGTACAACTCAGAGTGACTGCATCGCGTGGTGCCGTGGTTTGCGGAGCGAAGCGGAGCAACCACGCTGAACCTGATATGGAACTGACCCTCCGCATTGAAGCCACTTGCACGAATCCGTTGCAGCTCATCTCATACATCACTATCCTGCCTACATGACACCGCGGCATATCCATCGTCGGGCGTGGGGATGTTGATTGGGACGTGCACTGCCTGACATTGTCGACGTTCCGCCGGCAGCTTATTTCGTGATCTGCACTTTATCAGGCCAGGCGTGGTTGCTCCGCTGCGCTCCGCAAACCACGGCACCGTAAAACAAACCACGGCACCCCAACTTGACCGCGGCTACCGATGTTTGGAAATCACTCCCTCGGCTGGCCTACCTTTCGCAATCTTGGGAATGTGCTGATCAGGAAATACAGCAGCGGAAGTGCGCCGAAGACGATTATGATCGTGTCCGGTACGATGCGCCACTGTGCGAGCGTTTGCACTATGGGCGTCTCGTAGAAGTAATGGCTGCGGCTGAGCCATA
>CAYQJH010000050.1:0-22401 GCA_964417755.1 uncultured Planctomycetaceae bacterium | reverse complement strand
GCAACTATAAACTGTAACCAATTATCATTATTCGACTAATAACCGGACAGTACTGATCTGAAATTTCAAATTTGAGCTTTGAGATTTGAGAATCGAGATAAATCGAGATTCAACATCCGAGGCGACGGTTTGTGATGTTCTATCGCGGCCAGAACCAATTGAAATTCGAGGTCGCGCCGACTCGGATGAATTCAGATGCTACAACATATTCAGTGCTACAACTTCAAGTGCTACAACTTCAAATGCTACAGCTTGGCCAATTGGCTGCCGAGTGAAATCAGGTGCCCCATCTCTTCGATGATGATCTGATCAATCCTGGATCTTTCCTTGGCATCAGCCAGCATCTCCTTGATGCCGACCAGGAAGACGACAGTGTCGCGCTCGAAGGCCATCGCCGTCTTGAGTATGTCTTGCGGCGTCCGCTTGTTCTGGAACATCCGAGGAAGTTCGATGCTCACATCAGCGATCATAGATCCGGCCAACACCGGCCAATATTGCCCTGCAACTTCTTGCTTCACCGGCGGCGCGATAAACATCAGAGGCATATCCTTCATCGCCGCGAAGACCATCTCGTGCTGGGCCTCCATGGCTGAAAGCTCCAGGTAGATGTCCGCCAGCGACTTCTGCTCGCATGACTCTGCCGCCTGCAGGTAGAACTCCATGGCGCGCTTTTCAACCTGCTGGGCCAACTCAAAGGCTTCATCGGCATTGAATTCAACACTCATTTTCGCTCCGGCTTTGGCGGGACATCCATCGCGTGGCTGGCGGCTTATCCCCCTGCTTCCGCAGGGGGCTTCGAAAGCTATCTTCTATTCGCCGAACTTCTGCATCCGGCCGTCATCAGCATCATAGGCCCCGCCCTGGATGCTGGAGCCGAGGACTTCGATGCGTTCGATGGCCAGCGCGCGTCCGGTGCTTGGTTCCAGGCTCACCAGCACGCCGCTTATACGCGGATCGCCGGTTGCAACCTCGAAATGCTGCGGCATCGATGTCGTGAGGACTTTCAGCACGCGGTCCTTGCGCCGGCCCAGCACGCCGTCATACGGGCCGGTCATGCCTATGTCGCTGACGTACGCCGTGCCCTTGTCCAGCACGCGGTAGTCCGCCGTCGCCACGTGCGTATGCGTGCCGAAGACGATGCTGGCCCGGCCGTTCAGATGCCAGCCCATGGCGATCTTCTCGCTGGAGGCCTCGGCGTGAAAATCCACGACGCGAATCTTGACCTCAGCCGGCATCTCGTTGAAGACCTTGTCAACGGCAGCCCAGGGCGAGTCATTCGAGCCCATGTAAAGTTGCCCCAGCACGCACGTGACGGCTACCTGATAAGATCCGCTCTTGGTGGGCACGACAGTCCATCGCCGCCCCACCGCAGCCGGCGAAAGATTGGCTGGCCGAATGATGCGGTCAGAGGTCTCCAGGGCCTGGATGACGTCCTTCTTACGATAAACGTGATCGCCCATCGTCACCACGTCGACGCCGTAGTTCAGGAGCTTCTTGAATATCTGCGGCGTCATGCCGCTGCCGCCGGCCGCATTCTCCGCATTGCAGATGACGAAGTCGATGTTCCGTGAAGTAATCAGGCCCTTGAGGTGCTCGGCCAGGACCAGCCGGCCAGGCCGGCCGACCACGTCGCCGATGCACAGGATGTTGATTGGCATGGAAGAAACGCTTTCTAGCTAATAGATTTAGCGATTGCCATTATAGACCAAATGTGCCGAAGCCCGCAACCTTGCTCCATCCCACGTTCCGTCAAAACTGTACTTGCTTCCCTTTTTGCGGATGCTACAATGTCCGTCTTGTCTTTTTAGAGAATTTCGGAGATGACTACTTATGGCAATTAAGGCGATAGATCTTCGGCGCGGAATGGCCGTCAATTACAAGGACGGGCTGTGGGTCTGCGTTGATAATCAGAAGGTGGCAAAGGGCAATTGGCGCAGCTACCAGGTGATTCAACTCAAGAACATCAAGACCGGCCAGTTGATCGAAGAACGGTTCCGCACTGACGAAGGCTTTGACCAGGCGATTCTCGACCGCAAGCCGATGGAATATCTCTTCACGGAGAACAAGAACCACATCTGCATGGACCCCGACAGCTACGAGCAGATACCGATCCCCGATGAACTGATCGGCGATGCACGAGTCTTCCTTCAGCCGAACATTCCACTCATGATCGCGATGGTCGATGGCGCGCCTATTACGGCGGAGCTACCCAACACCGTGGAGCTGACGGTGGTTGACACGCCGCCGGAAGTCAAAGGCGCCACGGTCACCAATGTAGGCAAAGAGGCCATCTGTGAAGGCGGCGCGGTAATAAAGGTGCCGCAGTTCATCAAGATCGGCGAGAAGATCAAGGTCGATACCCGCACCGGCGAATACCTCAGCCGGGCATGACCACTTAATCATCAGCGACAAAAGGCTGACCTCCAGAGGTCAGCCTTTTTGCTGCGCGAAGGAAGCCTCAGCCCGCAGCGCGCCAATTTCGTCCAGGTGATTGATCAGCATGTAGAAGTACAGATATCCCTTGAAAGTGCTGAACCGCCGAATGGCCTTGTTGACGCTATCATAGTCCAGCCGCCGATCGCCCAGGTGCAGCCAGTTGCGCAGCTTGTTAGCCACGCCCACGTCGTCGGCTGGGAAAACATGCAGCCGTCGCAGCCCTCGCAGCAAAACGTACTGTGCCGTCCACCGCCCCACCCCGCCAAGCTGCTGCAATTGTGCGATGGCCTCTTCGTCGTCCAGATGATCGATAGCTTCAAGATCGAGATGCCCGCTGCCGGCAGCCTTGGCCAATTCAAGGATGTTGCGAGCCTTGGTGTAGCTGTAGCCGATAGCCCTGAGATCATCGGCACTTGCCAATAGCAGGTCAGCCGGCGACGGGAAGGCGAACGCTGTCTCGTCTTCGTTAGCCCGTCCAAAGCGCCTGGCCAGATGGTTCATCAGGCCAATGCCGACCCTCAGGCTCAACTGCTGGCACGAGATGGCGTTGACCAGGGCCTCGAAGACCGAGGGAAACCGTGGCGGCTTTAGTCCTACAAATCGTGCCGCCAATTTATCCAAGGGACGATGAAGTGCGGCGAAGGCCATAAACGGCCGAACGTCCACCTGCAGGCCCAGCAGCTTGTCCAGATTGGCATTGATTGACCCAAGCTGAGATGTTGTCAGCCTGCGCGGGCCGGCTGCTATGTTCAATTGGGGCGAGGCGACGGCTCCGCTCTGGGTCACCGAGACATCGATCACGCGGGCATCGATGAGCATTGCACGCTGGAACCGTCGGCCATCCCAACGATCGATCTGGTTCCTGGGGTCGCGGCGCAAGACCCAGGCTGTCAGCCCAAGATCAAACGGCCCCAGCGGCGTGAGGTTCCACTTCATGCGCCATTCTAGACCATGCACATCTGAACTACGGTCATTGGTGATGCCCCCAAGTGCCGCTGTTGTTGGGAGTGTTTACCAGATCAGGCGAACACCCCCAGGGGCACTTGGGGGTGGCACCAAGATGTTACGGGGTGGCATGGTCAGCCGAGATTGGCTTCAGACTATGTCAAAGGGATCGCGGTCGGCCTTCGATACCAGCACAGACAGTCTCGGCAAGGCCTGGCTGATGCGTTCGGCAAGGTGTCTTAATGCAAATCTCTCGGAGTTGGAATGGCCCAGGCAAATGACGTGGCAGCCGGAACGATTGGCAAGCAGAGCGTCGTGATGGCGAAGCTCGCCCGTAACGAATAGTTCCGCCCCCATCGCCAGGGCCGCCGGGAGATACTCCCCGCCAGCGCCGGCCAGGCAGGCCACGCGACGAACCGAGATGGAAGCATTTGCCTTGGCCCGCGTGCCGTGTGCCACTGCAACGCTGACTCTCTTTACGCCGGATGCCTGCTTGAGGCGGCGGATCAGCGATGCCAGGCTTGTTGGACGATGCAACTTTCCGATCCGCCCCTGCCCGCAGCCGTCAGGATATTCATCGAGGCAATATACATCGACGACCGGCTGTTCATAACTGTGTGCAGAGCGGACAGCCGCGGCGACAGCGGCGATCTTGCCGCGCGGGCAGACGATTTCCAAACGGAATTCCTGCACTGCCTCGTGCCGGCCGGGCTTGCCGACGGCTGGGTGCGTGCCTGGCCGCCCGCGAAATGTCCCCACGCCCGGCATGAAGAACGAGCAGTCCGTGTAGTCGCCAACTCGGCCGGCCCCGCCATCGAAGGCAGCCTGCGCCACGCGGGCCAGATCGTCAGGCGGCACAAAGACGACGAGCTTGCAGGCGCCCGCAATCACAGCCGGCATGATTGGCCTGCGAGAGGCCAGGCCGATGGCATCAGCCAGGATGTCGTTCGTCCCGCCGACGGCGGCGTCAAAGGCGGTGTGCATCGAATAGACCGCGATGCCCGCGCGGGCAGCCTGCAAGGCAATCGGGGCTGCCTGGCTGGTCAGGCGCGACAGCGGCCTGTAGATAATAGGATGGTATGCCATCACCATGCCGGCCTTGTGACCAACGGCCTCCGCCAGCACAGCATCGGTCAGGTCGATGCACAGCATCAGCCGGCTGATGCCGCGAGATGGCTCGCCGATCAACAGGCCAACATTATCTTTCGCATCGGCCAGGCTGACCGGCGCGATGGCCTCCAGCACGGCGGAAACGTCCGCGACGCTCATGCTTTCATCATGCCGATACGGTCCAACTTTGTGTGCCATCACTGACGCCCTTGTATGCCAATAGATCGTGTCGCGGGCATCTTGCCCGCGCGTACCGCGGCCGTCTCGGCCGCGAAGATGCCAAAGACTGCGAGGGCAAGATGCCCTCGCGTACGCGCGGGCGGGACGCCCGCGACACGGTAATGAGATCCGAAATCCGCGAGCTTCACCGCACGCATTCCTTATCCAGCAGTTGCCGGTAGGCCTCCATCAGCCTTCGCGTAACCGCGCCCGGCTTCTCATCGCCAACAAGGTGCCGCTCGACCCGAACTACCGGGCGAATGCCGGTTGTCGAGCCGGTCAGGAATATCTCCTGCGCGGAGAGCACCTCATTTATAGATAGCGGCGTCTCCACATCGCACGGAATGCTCATATCCTTGCACAGTTCCAGCACGGTCTGGCGCACGATGCCCGCGAGGCACGGCGTGTCGCGAGGCGGCGTGAGCACGCGCCCATCCAGCACGAGGAACACATTGTTGAAGCACGCCTCGCTGAGCTGGTTAGACGTGTTGAACCACAAGGCCTCTTCAGCGCCCTTGGCGGCGGCCTCCTGGCGGGCCAGCACGCGCGGCAGGTAACAGCCGGTCTTGTAGCCAAAGGTCGGATCGCCCGCCAAGGCCTTGAAGCTTGAAACCACTACGCTGATGCCTTTCTCGTACCATTCTCGCGGATAGTCGGCCAGCGGCTCAGCCGTTACCAGCGTAACCGGCTGGTCGCCATGTACGTCGCCGGAGGTCAGCGTGATACGCATCCGGGCCTCACTGAGATTGTTGGCGCTGAGCACTTCTCCAACAGCGGATGTCAGACTTTCCCGCGTGCAGGCGATTCGCAGACCCAGCAGGCTGACCGTGTCCATCAGCCGGTCCAGGTGCCGCTCCAGGCGGAACACCACGCCGTTATGCGCAAGCATGGTCGTGAAGGTCGAGGCGCCGTGCAGAAAGCCCGAGTCATAGACCGACACGGTGGCCTCTTGGGATGGAACAAGTTTGCCGTTCAGGTAGATCTTCAAGAAAGACCCCAGACTTCAGGCTTCAGACTCCAGGCGCGGCGGCTGGCGCCTGTTGGCCATGCCGCCAGATTCGAAGACCCAAGAGTAGCTATTGCCATCGTTGTTGCCGTTGTTGTTGCCGCTCCTGAAGTCTGGAGCCTGGGGCCTGTCGTTACGGTTCGCACAGCGGTTCTTTCGCCAGCGACTTCATCAGTTGGCTGGCCTCAGCTAGTTCGCTCGCATCGCCTTCGATTGCCAGCCAGCAGGAACCTTCCGCGCCATAGACTCCGCCGGCCGCGACAAGCCTTGCCGTTGCTCCGGTCAGCAGGTTGATCGCATCCAGTTCCGTGAATGCCTTGCCCGGCAGCAGCATCATCCGCGGACCCTCGGTTGTGGTGGCATTGAGGTTGTTGGCAATGTCAGCCAGGTCTCCGGATACGCGCTTTTCCAGCCCCACCGGCACGATGAGTTGAACTCGCCGGCCAATCACGGAGGCAATGGCCGGCGCTACCGTACCCCCCATCGGGTGGGCGATGA
Organism: uncultured Planctomycetaceae bacterium; assembly: GCA_964417755.1. Taxonomy (GTDB): domain Bacteria; phylum Planctomycetota; class Phycisphaerae; order SM23-33; family SM23-33; genus CAYQJH01. Next base: position 16,187 of record CAYQJH010000050.1, on the reverse strand, counting down.
GCACAGCCGTCTGACCGCTGGCCAGATCAAGCGCGTTCGCGCCCTTGAGGATCACATCGCCGGCCTTCATGTCGTCGACGACGTCGAATATCTCCTTGCCCTTTTGCCATTTGCCGTCGACCAGCACCACGTCGCCGGGGAACTCAGCCTTCACCGAACCCAGCTCGAAGCCGGGCGCAGTTACCGTGCCGCGGCGGAAGCCCCTGTGATCGAACTTCATCTGCTGGCCGGCCGCCGCCAGCACCTCCTCGGCTATGTAGCCGTTTGTCGTGCCGGCAACGATCACCAGCGTGCCCTTCTTCAAAACAGCCTTGATGGCTGGATGGACAACCATCGCCTTGCCAATAAGCCGCTTGCCCATCGAAGGCGTGACGACGAATTGCTTGATCATGTCCGATTCCTTTCGCTGCTGGCGCAGAATGCAGCCTGCAATTGCATTCTAAGTAGTATAGATGCACGCGCGTAGGGTCTGGCCACTTTTTGAAGACGAGCCGTGGCGTCGACCCGCTTACTTCTGGCCGATGCAGTAGAGATACTGCTCGGCGCGATAGTAGAGTCGATTGCCATCGAATACCGGCGAACTGACCGTAAACTCCGGATAGCGATCCTTAACAGGATCCTCGGCGCCCAGCACGTTGGCGCCCTCCATCCGGCCGGTCAGCAGACGCTCGATGCGGTTCCTGGCCACAACTTCGTATTTCGGGCCCGGCTTGATGACCAGCGCCGTCCCCGTGCTGCCAAAGAGATAGACGTTATTTCCAGCCAGCGTCGGGCTGGCGCATACCCCCGCGCCGTGAGGATACGGATATGCCCACGTGATGGGATTGAAGTAAAGCAGCTTGGCATACACATGCTTGAGGGATTCCTCTTCCACCCGCAGGAGGCCGCCTGTGCTTATGGTGTAGATCAAGCCGTCGTGAATCAGCGGGCTGCCCAGGACCTGGTTTGTTCCCCAGTTGACGCCAGGAAGCATGATATGTTCATCGGGCATGTACCACGGATTATACTCGGTCATCTTGAGAACCGGCGCTTCGGTCAGCGGATCGGGCAGTTTGGTCATCATGAAGACCATGCTGTGCACGTCAGTCAAATAGAGAGTGTTGCCTGAGCGCATACCAGTCAGCCACGGGACGAAGCCTACTCCCGGCTTGTAAACACCCAAACCGTCGTAGTTGACAAGATCAGTCTGATCGCTCTTTTCCATCGTGCCATCGTGGAAGTAGGTCTCCCAGCGGTGCGGAATCTTCCACTTGACCGCCCCCGTCTCGCGGTCCAGGCCGATGACATTGTGCATCTCAACCACGACCTCCTTGCCGACGATGATAGGGCCCTCCATGTACCCATGCTTATATGCCGGGCCCTCGTTTACGAGATTCTTCCACTTGAGATTCCCATCGAGGTCGTAGCAGGCGGCTATGCCAAGAAAACTCCAGGTGTAGATGTACTTCCCGTCAGTAATGGGCTGAGAGGCCAGGCCCGGCTCCTGGCCGGTCAGCCTCTGGGCGTACTTCGCTGAGTCGACCTTGGAAAGCAGATTCGAAAGCTCGTTGTGAAGCCCGCGCAGCTCGGCCCGTTGCTCATCGGTTCCCTCGTATGACTCAGCCAGTTCCTTGAACCGCTTTGCCTTTGGATCGATCTTGGCGAACAGGTCAGGGAACTTCTCGCGCTCTTCAGCCGTCACGAACTCTTCAAAGCCGTTATAGCGAGTCCACAGCCGCTTGCCTGTCAGCTTGTCGTAGCAGATCAGGAACGCGGGGCTTGAAGTCACATAAAGCCGATCGCCAACGACAACCGGATGATAACAGCTCGGCCGGCCGGCCTGGGGCGGCTCCACCATCCAGAGGATGCCGGTCTCTTCATACTCTTCATTCTTCTCGCCGCCGTACATCTCGAGCTGGAAGTAAGCCGTTCCCTCCGGCGTGGAGTCGTATTCGCCGCCCGTGCGGCTACCGAGCACCCGTGCAAGCACCCGATTCCATCCTGCCTTGAGCGTCACCCGCCAGCTATAGCGGCCGGCTGGCTTATCAAGCAGTTGACCGTTGAGCCAGACTGCTGGCGAACTTCCCTTCATGCGCATGAAGACGGCGGCGGCACGTGGCGAGTAAATGTAGGTGTGTGCGTAGACGGCGTTGCCCTTGAGATTCTTTGAACCGGAAAGGATCTGATTGAAGTACAGCAGCGATCCTTCAACGTGAACCGGCTTCCACTGAAGCTCGCCGACCTTATCGCCCAGATCGGGTTGAAGATTGGCTTCATTCGGAAGAACTCCCTTCTCAAGCAACTGCTTCTCGCTGCCTTCGGCAACAACTGGCGAGAGAACCAGCCAGTCGTCAACACTGCCATAGAAGATTGGCTTGGCGTCGCCCGGACCGTCGCTTTTGGGCTTGACTGCCTGCGTGCGCAGGCCCTTCATTGTCTGCGAGATCCTCCCCCAGTTGATGGATGGTTTGGTATTCGGGAAAATGCCGGACCCGTCGCCTCGCCAGCCTCGTATTGCCTCCTGCGCCAATGCAGGCGAACAGGCAGCCAACGCGATCAGCACCACGCCGCCCAACGCACCGAGTGTTCTCTTCATGGAATAGGCCCTTTTAAAAACCAGGTATCGCTTCTTTCCTGCCTCATTTTCCAATGCAGTACAGATACTCTCCGCCGCGGAGATAAACAAATTGGCCGTCAAAGACGATATTCGAGCCGGAACGATCCTCTACATAGTTCTTCGCCAGTAGCTTGAACTCCTTGCCCGGCTGGAGGACGACCGTCTGGCCCATGTCGTTGGAGACGAAAAGTTTTCCTCCGGCGACGGCAAGGCTCGGGTAGAGGTTGCCTGGCGACATGCCGAGCATGACGGTGGTTGACGCAATGTCTAGCTGCTGCTTGTAAATCTCAGTGCCCGTTGCTGCATCCAGCGCATGGAAGGCGCCTTCATTGGAGGCAACGTAGAGAATGCCGTCATAGATCACGGGCGAGGCAAAAAACTCACCCTCAAGCTCGGCTTCCCATATCTTCTTGAAAGTAATCTTGCCGCCCTCGCCGGCTGAAATCTCGAAGGCGGAGGATTTCACATCACCAAAGTAAACCTTGTTCCCCACAACAACCGGGCTGTTATATGTGCATGTTGCCAACGTGCGTTCAACCAGCGCCCCGTCCGAAACACGCACCACATCCCCCATGCTCGTGATGGCCAACGCGGACTGGCCGACCCGCATAATGGCGGCAGTGCCGAAGCCTTCCTTCGCCTCCTTGCATGTCCAAAGCATTTTTCCGGTGGCAGGCTCCAACGCGATCAGGAACCCAACCGTCACCATGAGCTTGCCGTCTACCAACAGCGGCGAGGCTGTTCGGCCATATTCGGATTGCTGCGGATTGTCGAACCAGGTAATCCATTTTCGATTGCCCTCAAGGTCATAGCAGGCGACGATACCGGTGCCGAATGATACCCAGACGTGTGCACCGTCAGTGAGCGGCGTGGCCGTCGAGAAACCGCAACTGGTCGGATTGCGCTTCTCTTTTGCCCCGAGCTCTTTGGGCAGGTCGTTAAACGTGTTAGTCCGTTCCCACAAGACCTTCTGCGTCTTGATATCGATGCAGGTGAGTTTCTCGCCTTCGCTCGTCAGCACGATACGGCCGGCGACGACAACTGGCGAGGAGTAACTCGATCCAACGGAGACCTTCCACAAGATGTTCTTCTTCTCGTCGGAATCCCATTCAAGAGGCGGTTTGGCATCAGCGTAGATGCCGCTGCCATCGCCGCGCCAGCCACTCGGCATGCTGGCGGGCATATCTGCCTTGTTTGTATGGACCTCGCCAGTTGCAGGTCGGGACGTTGACGGCATGGTGCCAGGCGTCATGCCGATTACTGGTAGTGCTCCGAGGACCACAAGACACGACACGCTGAGCAGCATTACACGCAAGTTACAGACCTCATTTCTCCACCACCTTGTCCAGATGCAGATATTTACGGTGAAGCTTGAAGTGAATCTCGGCGAGATCGGTTTTGACTCGCACTTCCGTGCTGTTCTTCTTGATCTCCACTTTGCCGATGGGCTGCGGCGAAAATATGCTGGCCAGCAGGAGCTTGCCAGCGCCCGCGACGGTGGCATGTATCACGCATTCCTCCGCGTCTGCTTCAGTCTTGTCCAGCTTTGCGCTGAGCGCCGAGGAAGCTGCCAGGGCAAGGTACAGCTTCTCCCGGGCCCCAGTGACGCTGCCTGAGGCCGTCGATGCGTTCAGTTCCACCTTCGCGAGGCTATGCCAGTACAGGTCGACTCGCTCGGCGGCAGGATTGGCAATCTCATCCAGCACCAAGATCAACTGCCCTTGAGAATTGCCGGGATTGACGAGCATCACCACGTGCCGGACGAAGTGAACGTTTTCGCCGCAGGCGATGCCGGCGTCGCAGGCCAGCCAGCGGAAATTTGCCCCGACCTGCGCCTCGACTATGTTGCCCTGTGCATCGACCTGGTGGTCGCGCTGGCCGACCGTCAGCGTGTTGTGCGTTTGGCTCGACGGCCGGTCAACTGCTTCTTCAGTGCCGCCGTGCCAGCGTGCCTGCCGATGCAGCCCATAGCCGCAATCGGGAATGAGCATCTCCCCTCGGACCTGGATCTGGACGGTGTTCATATCCTGCCGACCATGATGGGCCGAAAGATCGCCGGCCTTGGCGGCCACGTAAAGCGAAGGTCGCGGCCAGGCATCAGCCATCGCCGCCCAACCAATCTCGTTGAAGACCTTCAGCGGCTTGAGGTCCGGCTGGAGGGGCACTTCCGCATCGACCGGGCGGCAGAGCAGCGCCAGGGCGGCGGCGGAATAATCGGCGGTGCTCACGTCACGATGGAAGGCGTACGTGTCCAGCCACCAGGTGATATCCTTTGCGCCAAAATGTTTCACCAGCAGATACATCGCGCCCAGCAGCGGCACGGTGGGCATGTCGCCCAGGCTTGCCGGCTGCCCGTTAGGCGTGAAGTAGATCGGGAAGTAGCCGGTGGCATCCATTCCGCGGGCGTGGAAGATGCTCGAATCGTCATCCAGGCAACGGGCAGCCTCGCCCAGCAGCAGGACATACCGCATGGCATAGCCCCAGTAGCCCGTGCCCTCGTCCCAGCCCCCTTCGCGGCCAAGGGCGTCAAAGAAGTGCTTCAGGCCGGCACGAGCAAGTCGATACGCCTCGCGCGCAAGGGGCAGCTCGTCGCCCATCGCCAGGGCTGCAAGGCCGCAGCCGCTATTGACCACGGCGTTCCAGGCGTGATAGCAGTTGTACCACCAGGCCCCCTGCCGCACCGCCTGCACATATGGCTCGATGGCCTTGTGCCTTACCGCGTGCAGTACGCGAAGGCGGTCGGGCTCGGTCATCTCCTCCCACAACCAATCAAGGGCGATGACCGCGCCGGCAGCTGCCTCAGCCGTGCAGAGGTCCGCCGGCGAGCCGGCGTGATTGGGGTCCAGCCAGGCGCTCCAGGCGACCAGGCTGCGAAGCTCTTCGATGGCCCGGTCGCGATAGGCGGGATTTTTATCCACGTGGTAGGCGATGGCCAGGTCCATGATCCGTCCTTGCGTGGTGCGGGCGGCCAGCAGCGCGGCGGCCTGGGCGCCGCCTTGGGCCGACAGCCTCCACTGCGCTTCAGTCAGGGGCGCGCTTTGGAGGATCAGGTTGCAGCGGCTGCGAAGGAAATCATGGATTTTATCGAACGGCCGGCGAGCAATGCGCTCGCGGAGTTGAATAAGCTGCTCTCGACTGGCAAGAATGCCACGTCTCATAATTCGAGTCCCGCTAAAGATGTTCTTCCAGATGTTGACAAGATACGCCCGAAATTGGGCAAGTTCAACAGCAGATCACCGACTCGCGTGACAAACCGATAAACTGCGGAATCTCGAATGAGTTCCGCGCCGGCATTACCATGGCTGTTGGCATTTGCTGGCAGAGAACCGTGTTGCCGCGTAACATGTCCACTGTAAGGCCATGGTCAAAGATTCCAGATTACCAAAGAAATTGTCTGTGGATCTGTCAGCCCGCCCGAGGCAGTTGCCGGTGGCAGGCGCGCAGATGCAAAAGGACGGCGCCCTGAGGGTCGTCACGCTGTGCGACCCGCCGCGGTGGTTGCGCTGGCTGACCCGGCGGCGAAAGGTGCAGCGAATCTTCCTGCTGGATAAATATGGCCAACAGGTGCTGGCAGCCTGCGACGGCCAGCATACCATAGACCGAATAGCGCAGGATTTTGCCCAGGCCAATGGCCTGCCTTTGCCGCAGGCTGAAGCTGCGGTTGCCCAATTCCTCCAGACCCTCGAGAGCCGCAAGATAATCACGTTGATGCCTCGTCAAGAACATAGCTAAAGCGGCGTTTGATTTGGGGCCTCGGCAGGATCATACATGCCATAGGTTTTGAGATGGTAAGTTGGAAAAAGGACTTGTGTAAGGCAGCAGGCGCTTATAGAGTATGGAATCGTTTATCGTGAAATGGATTGATACGTGGTTAGCTTTTGGCTCGCCGTTACGGGCAAATGGCCTTTCGGCGGGCGGGTGAATGCAGCTATGGCGATTACAGCAGATTCAAAGAAGAAGATCGTTCAGGAAAACCAGCGTCATGAGGGTGATACCGGCTCCGTTGAGGTGCAGGTGGCGATTCTCACCGCCCGCATCAACGACCTGACGGGGCATCTGTCCTCGCACAAGAAGGACCACGCTTCCCGCCGCGGCCTGCTCATGATGGTCGGCAAGCGCAACAGCTTGCTGAAGTATCTATCCCAAAACGCCCCCGATCGTTACCGCCAGATCATTCAGAAGCTGGGCCTGCGCAAATAGTGTTGGACAGCCAATTGGGCCGCGTTGCGACGGGATAGTGTCCGGCGGCCGGAGCGCAAATGGAGATCGGTATTCTTCGCGTTGCCCGCGCCGATCCTGTCGAGCCGCGCCTCGCGAAGAAGTTGCCTGTTTTCATTTTTGGATTGCAGCATGAAGGCCTGCGCTTGAGCATAGCCAGCCAAAGGGGGTCGCCTCAAACGGCCTTTGCCGCGCGACTGCTGGCTGGGCGCGGGTTTCGCGCCGCCTTTACATCACAAATAACAGAAAGAAAGTCATAGAAGAGTAAGGAATCGAAAGAAATGGCAATTGTAAGAGTTGAAAGAGAAATCGTCGGTCGCAAGATGATCCTCGAAACCGGCAAGATGGCCCGGCAGTCGCACGGCGCTGTCACCGTCCGCTTCGCAGACACCGTTGTCCTGGCCACTGTCCTGTCGGCCCCTTCTACGCGCGACATCGACTTCTTCCCGCTGTACGTGGACTATCGCGAGAACATTTATGCCGCGGGCAAGGTGCCCGGCGGCTGGTTCAAGCGCGAAGGCCGCCCCAGCACCAAGGAAATCCTCACCATGCGGATGATCGACCGTCCCATCCGCCCGCTGTTCCCGGAGGATTTCCTCGATGAAGTCCAGATTCAGTGCATGGTCCTCAGTTCCGACAGCCAGTGCGATCCGGACATACTGGCCGTCATCGGCTCCTCGGCGGCCCTGGCCCTTAGCCATGCCCCGTTCGATGGCCCCATCGGCGCAGCCCGCATCGGCTACAGCAATGGCAAGATGATCCCCATGCCCACCATCGAGCAGATGGACGCCAGCGACATGGACCTGGTCGTCTGCGGGCATCGCGAGGCCGTCAACATGATCGAGTTGGGCGGCAAGGAAATCAGTGAAAAAGTCGTCGGCGATGCCATCGCCTTCGGCCATGACATCTGCAAGAGCATCATCGAGATGATCGACGAGCTGGCCGCCAAGGCCGGCGTGCCCAAGAAGTACACGCCTAATCCTCTGCCCGAAGAATTGGTCAAACTCGTGATGGACAAGAGCGGCGCAAAGGTCCGCCAGGCCAAGCAAATCACCGGCAAGGTCGAGCGCAACGAGGCCATGTCGGCCTTGCGCGACGAACTGCTGGCTGAGCTTTGCCCCGAAGATGTCGAGGAAACCACCTACACCAAGAGCCAGGTCAAGGAAGCCTTCTACAAGATCGAAGGCAAGATTCAGCGCGAGCTGATTCTCCAGGGCAAGCGCCCCGACGGCCGCAAGCTCGACGAGGTTCGTCCCCTGGGCATCGAGGTCGGCGTGCTGCCCCGTACGCACGGGTCGTCCCTGTTCAGCCGCGGCGAGACGATGGCGCTGGTGACAGCCACGCTTGGCACGCCGCGTGACGAGCAGATCATCGACGGGCTTCAGGAAGAGTACAAGAAGAAGTTCATGTTGCACTACAACTTCCCGCCGTTCAGCGTCGGGGAGATTCGCCCCATTCGCGGCCCGGGCCGGCGCGAGATCGGCCACGGCGCGTTGGCTGAGAAGAGCCTCGAAGCAGTCATGCCGCCGGTTGAGAAGTTCCCGTACACCGTGCGCGTGGTGGCCGACATCATGGAGTCTAACGGTTCGACGTCTCAGGCAGCCGTCAGCGGCGGTTCGCTTGCTCTAATGGACGCGGGCGTGCCGATCAAGGCCGCCGTTGCGGGCATGAGCGTCGGCATGGTCAGCGAGGGCGATAAGTACGTCCTGCTGACGGACATCCTCGGCGACGAAGATTTCCACGGCGACATGGACTTCAAGGTCGCCGGCACGACCAAGGGCATCACGGGCATCCAGGTGGACCTCAAGGCCCGCGGAATCGCCCAGGATCGCATCGTTGCGGCCCTGGAGGCTGCCCGCAAAGGCCGGCTGTTCATACTTGAGGAAATGGCCAAGGTCCTGGCGGCGCCTCGCCCGGAGATCAACCCGCTGGCGCCTCGCATGTTGACCATCAAGATCAACCCGGAGAAGATCGGCAAGGTCATCGGCCCGGGCGGCAAGATGATCAACAAGATCCAGGACGAGACGGGCGCCACCATCGACATCGAGGACGACGGCACGATCTACATCGCCTGCAGCGATTCAACGGGCGCCGAGTCGGCCCTGCGGGCAATCGAGGCCTTGACGGAGGAAGTCCAGATAGGCAGGATATACGAAGGCAAGGTCGTGTCAATTCGCGAGTTCGGTGCATTCGTGGAGATTCTGCCAGGAAAGGACGGGCTCTGCCACGTCAGCGAATTGGACGAAAAATACGTGAAGAATGTTGCCGACGCCGTGAAACTCGGCGATACTGTTCAGGTGAAGGTCATATCGATAGACGATCAGGGACGCGTCAAGCTGTCGCGCAAGGCCGCCCAGAAGGAACTGAACAAGTAGGAATGTAGTTCGCTCGCAGCGTCTACGCCCTGCTTGGAGCGCATTTGGGACATGCGTTTTTGGAATATGTATGACGACTGCCGGCGACGCTCGTGCAAGCGGGCGCCGCTGTAGCTTCATACATATTCCTGGACAGTTGCTGCATGCCAAACCGACGTGTGCTGCTGCACACTGACGTACATCCGCCGTTTAATTAGTGCCAGGCCGGCGGCTATGATTGCTTGGATCAGGCCGGCTCAGTGGGTGAGCCGACCATCCAGCGTAAGGCATCGGGCATAAAGGAGGTACTTCTATGCCCTCTGGCAAGGTGAAGTGGTTTGACCCCAAGAAGGGGTACGGTTTCATCATTGGAACCGAAGGGCAGGACGTGTTCGTCCACTACACGTCCATCGCGGGCGATGGTTTTCGAGCATTGCGTGACGGCGAGATGGTCGAATACGAGATGATCAAGGGCGAGAAGGGCTTCCAGGCCCGCAACGTCGCCCGACAAAGCCCTGCCGGCAAGACGGCTGAATCCTGAGCAGTCCTCGGTAATCGTGACGACGCCGGCGAAATCGCCTGACGTGGCAAAGGTTTTTCAAGAGAATGGATTCCTGGCTGCTTTGGTTCAGCATCGGCGCTGTTTGCAGCGGTCCGCTATGGGCTGCTGTTGCCATTTGGATCACGCGCCGGCTGTGGAGGAATGCCCGCAGGCTCTCAGCCAGGACCAAGGGGTACGAGCATCTGGTCGAACTGGGGCAGTTGGCGGGCGGCCTGGCCCACGAGATCAAGAACCCGCTGTCCACCGTCAACCTCAACATCAAGCTGCTCACGGAGGACCTGGAGCGCCGCCCGGATGAAGACCATCGCCGATGGCTGCGGCGCCTCCAGAGCGTCCAAAGCGAGATTGCTCGCCTGAAGGACATCCTGGACGACTTCCTCCGCTTCGCCGGCAAGTACGAGATGTCGCTCTCCGTCGTAGACCTGCGAAACCTGGTGGGGGAACTGACCGACTTCTTCGCCCCGCAGGCGGCGGCCGCCCACGTCGTAATGCGAACAACGCTGGGCGACCGCGAGGCCCGCTGCAGTATCGACCCCAACCTCATCAAGCAGGCCCTGCTGAACCTGCTCATCAATGCCGTCCAGGCCATGCCCGAAGGCGGCGAGCTGCTCATCAAGGTTTCCACCGCCCACGGCCAGGCGAATATCGAGGTCATCGATACCGGCTGCGGCATCGCCCCGCAGGACCTGCCGAAGATATTCCAGGTGTACTACTCGACCAAGGCTCGCGGCACCGGGCTGGGGCTGCCCACCACGAGGCGAATTATCCGCGAGCACGGCGGAAGCATTCGCGTGGAATCCGAGGTAGGCAAGGGAACGAGGTTCATCATCGCCCTGCCGCTGGTAGTTGGCCGGGCCCATGCCGAAGCAAAGCGCAGGCCTGGGGAGCGGGTGTCCATATCGAGATAGCCCTGTACGGGCGAAATCCTCGCATTTCCCCTCCCATGTCGTCGCGGTTGCTCCGCTGCGCTCCGCAAATCACGGCACCCAACAACTGCCACCATCTTCCAGCCGCCATTAAAAGAGATACCAAACCAACGGTGTCTTGCGGGCTCTATGCTAATTCGTATAATGGCCGGCGCTGCTGGTAACATGCTTCCGCCAACTGCGCGGAAGCATGGCACCCCAGCTCAAGGAATGTAATGAAGAGCCGCCTGATAGATTCCGCTCTTGTGACTGCCCCGGCGATGCCGCGGGCTGCGCGCATCATGATAGTGGCGGCAGCGGTGTTGGCACTGGCGGGCGACCAGGCCCGCTCTGCTCAGGAATCCGAATTCGTTAACGGCAAATGGGTGATTGTTCAGCCGCCGCCTGCCGGTACGCCCGCCGGCGATCTGGCCGTCATCCGCAAGCTTGTAGCCGACGATGAGGCCGGCTATGCCGTTGCCGAGGCCAAGAAGTTTCTCAAGAAGTATCCCGACGAACCCGCCCGCGAGGAAGTAATGAACCTGGCAGGCCTGGCGGAATTCAACGCCGGGCGGTACTTCCAGGCCTTCGAGTGGTACAAGCGGCAGTGGGACGAATTCCCCTCCGGCAGGCTCTCAGAGCGGGCGCTGCAAAAGGAAATGGAAATCGCCGAGGCCTTCCTTGGCGGCAAGAAGCGAGTTGTCGCCGGCGTGGTGCCACTGCCCGCCCGAAGCGAAGGGCAGGACATCCTCAACCGCATCGTCGAGCAGGCGCCGGGCTCGGTTATCGCCGAGACGGCGATGATTCGCCTGGCCGCCGATCACGAGGATCATAAGGAATATCCAGAGGCGGCGGCTGCGTACGATCGCTTCCTGCAATTGTTCCCCAAGTCGGCCAAGTTCAAGGATGTGACGCTCTCAGCCGCCAACGCGACGTATCTTTCGTATCGCGGCAAACAGTACGACATCACGCCGCTGATCGAAGCCCAGCAGCGATACAAGACGTTCAACCAGCTTTACCCGCAGTCAGCCACCGCCAACAATGTGCCGGCCATCCTCTCGGCCATCAACTCCCAGCGGGCCGAGGCTGAGTTTGCCTCGGCCGAGCTTTACGAGCGAACGGGCCAGCCTGCCGCCGCGGCGTACTACTACAAGCTGGTGCGGGATCAATACCAGGATACGCAATGGGCCGCCAAGGCGGATCTTTCCATCAAGCGCCTGGGCAATGTCTCGCCTCCCCAGCCGCCCAAGGCCCGGCCTTCCACCGCGCCGGTGGTGCCGGCCGCAAGCGAGCCTGCCATGCCGGCTCCGCCTGAAGCCACCAACGTGCCGACGATGAGCCAGCCGGCCAGCGTGCCAAGCAGCCTGCCGACAGGCGAGGAGAAGGCTCCAGTCCAAGAGCCGCGGGAGTTGGAGGAACTGGCCCCATCGACACAGGAAACTACTACCAATGAATCGAATCCATAGATTCTTTGTGGTGCAAGCGGGACGCATGCTTATGAGCAGTTCCATCACAGCTATCACAGCTATCACAGCCTGGAAAGGCTGTGCTACCAAAGGCTGTGCTACCAGGATACTGTTTGCTGTGGCGATGGCCCTATCGGCAGCCGGCTGCAGCGGCGATCCCAGCGCTGGCTACACGATGCGTTCACCGTATCGCGGCGGGATCAAAACCGTTGCCATTCCCATCGCCAATCGAGGCAAGGACGTCTACCGCCGCGAATTGGAGATGCAGCTGACGGAGGCTGTGCAAAAGCAGGTAGAGCTGAGCACCCGCTACAAGGTCACCAGCCGGGGCAAGGCGGATACGCTGCTGGAGATGACGATCGTAAAGATCGACCAGCGGCCGCTGAGTTTCAACACCAATACGGGCCTGCCGCGCGAAAAGGAAATCCGCATGACGATTCGCTTCGTGTGGAAGGACCTTCGCAGCGGCGAGGTGATAGTGGAACGAGACAAGCTGGAGATCGATGGCGTCTACCTGCCCAACAGCACCACTTTGGAGACAAATCCGGGTCCATCGGTCGATGAAATGCCGTATAATGAAAACTTCTTCCAAGGCAGCCAGGACGTGATTAACCGGGCGGCTGCCAGAATTGTTGAACAAATGGAAGCCGACTGGGGTATCTAAGTGGAGGTTGGGCTTCAGGCGCAGCGGCCGGCTCAATGGTGTGTTCCGATCCGATACTTCTGGCAAATGATGTATTTTCGCCGTCACTACTGCTGGTTCTCGTCGCTGCGATCGCGCCTGAATCTCCCAGCTCAACCTCGCACCGCAACTACCGCCTTGGCACGTGAACCTAAATGCCGTAAGATACAAGGGAACTGACGCTATAATTCATAAGAACATTCATGAATAACCTACCCGAAAAACCGAATCGTGGCCCTACGCCGCCGCAATTGCCCTCTCGCTTTGGCAGGCCGCTCATGGGCTGGGTCGTCATTATCGCTCTGGCTGTTGTGCTGATGTTTGTCCTGGCAAAGGTCGGCGAAGCCGGACGGCGGGACATGAGCGTCACTGACTTCTGGATGAATCTCAGGAACGGGCACGTCGTTGGCGAAGTGAAGGTCAGCGACCGGGCCATCGAGGGCACGCTCGACGAGAATGTGCCGGGCCTGCCCAAGGATGCACCGCACAAATTCCGTGTCTCCTATAGCATGAATCAGAACTTCGAGCAGGAGTTCGAAGAGGCCAACATAGAGGGAGGCCGTCGCGCGCAGTTGACGTACGTCCAGAGCGGATGGTGGGAAGGCATGCTGCCGCACCTGCTGATCACGGTTCTGGTCTTTGCAGCGCTGTGGTTCATCCTGTTCCGGCGGCTTGGCTCAGCCGGCGGCGGAGCAGGCTTCCTGGGCGGGTTCGGCCGATCGCGGCACCGCATCGCAACCAAGGAACAATCCCGCATCACCTTCAATGATGTCGCCGGCATAGACGAGGCCAAGGCCGAAGTCGCCGAGATCATCGAGTTCCTCAAGAACCCGCGCAAGTTTGCCCGCCTCGGCGGCCGCGTGCCGCGGGGCGTGCTTCTTGTGGGCGAGCCCGGCTGCGGCAAGACGCTGCTGGCCAAGGCCATCGCGGGCGAGGCGGAAGTGCCGTTCTTCTCGATTTCCGGCAGCGACTTCGTCGAGATGTTCGTCGGCGTTGGCGCCAGCCGCGTGCGCGACCTTTTCAAGCAGGCCCGCGATACCTCGCCGTGCATCGTCTTCCTGGACGAAATCGATGCAGTCGGCCGGCGGCGCGGCGTGGGCTTCAACGGCGGCGGACACGACGAACGCGAGCAGACACTCAATGCCATCCTGGTCGAGATGGATGGTTTCGACAGCAGCGATCAGATTATCGTCATCGCAGCCACCAACCGCAGCGACGTGCTTGACCCGGCGCTGACGCGGCCGGGCCGGTTCGACCGGCAGATCAACGTGCCGCTGCCCGACCTCAAGGGCCGCTACCAGATCCTGCAGATCTACATCAACCGCGTCAAGTGCGGCCCGGACGTGGACGTGCAGCGCCTGGCCCGCGGAACGCCGATGTTCAGCGGCGCAGACCTGGCAGCCATGGTCAACGAGGGCGCCATCGCGGCCACCATGGCGGAAAAGCCGTTCATCGAGATGGCCGATCTGGAAGAGGCCCGCGACAAGGTTCGTTGGGGCCGGGCCCGCAAGAGCCGCGTCATCGACGACAAGGAAAAGGAAATTACGGCCTATCACGAGGCCGGCCACGCCCTGGTGCAGGTGCTGACGCCAGGGACCGATCCGGTCCACAAGGTTTCGATCATTCCTCGCGGCGGCATGGGCGGAGCGACGTTCTCGCTGCCGGAGAAGGATCGTTACCTTTACACGCGCGGCTACTGCAAGGGCCTGCTGCGTGTGTGCCTGGGCGGGCGTCTTGCCGAGCTGATCTTCTGCAATGACGTTTCCAGTGGCGCGTCCAACGACATCATGCAGGCCACCGACATCGCGCGTAAGATGGTGCTCGACTGGGGCATGAGCGAGAAACTCGGCCTGGTCAGCTACGCGCCCGAAGAGAAGCGATTGACGATGCCGGAGCTGGCCGGCAAGGATTACTCCGACCGCACGGCTGAGCTGATCGACTCGGAGGTCAAGGCCCTCATCGATGAGGCATACAGCGAGACGCGCAGCCTGCTGGAGCGCAGCCGGGAGAAACTGGAGCAATTGGCCCGGGCGCTGCTGAAGTACGAGACGCTTAGCGGCGAGGAAGTGCGGGCGATCATCGAAGGCAAGACGCTGGACAAGCCCACCGTCGGTGACCTGCTCGACAAGGAGCAGGCCAAGGCGGCCAAGGCCGCCCAGGGCGTTGTTATCAGCCCGCCTTTGCCGGATGGCGGCGTGGTTCCGGCGCCGGGATAAGCGACAACAAATCCACCACTACGACACGACGACTACAACGAACAACGGGATGAGACAGAGGAGAAACCATGGCAGGTGAATTGGCTGGCAAGACAATCCTTTTGGTCGATGACGACCGGGACATTCTGTCCGCCATGCAGTCTGCCCTGGCGGACATGGGGCCGAATCTTTTTGCCGCCTCTGACGGCAACGAAGCCATCTCGCTGAGCGAGCAGCATAATCCCGACCTGGTGGTGCTGGACCAGATGCTGCCAAAGCGCAGCGGCTTTTTGGTGATGGAGAAGATCAAGCGAGGCAAGAAGCGTACCGACCCGCCGCGCGTCATCATGATCACCGGCAACCTGGGCAGCCGGCACAAGGTCTACGCCGAAAGCCTGGGCGTCGACACATATCTCAACAAGCCCTTTCGAATGGAACGCCTCATCGAGGCCGTCAGAAAACTGCTGGGCGCACCGGCCGCGACTTAGCCGCAATTCTGTAGATGAATTCGTGCCGAAGGCCGCTCTGCGAGCTGCATAGGTACCCGCGCCGGCCATTGCTTCTGCTCTTTTCGTTCCAATCTCCACTTGCTGCTGCACGCCGCCTGCACTGCTAATCATAATCTTTTGCGCGCCGTGCGAAGATTTCTCGGCGGGCATACAAACAAACCTTTGTACTCAATGGTTTGTCGCTGTAAGACTGGCAGCCGGCGAGCCGCGCGTTAATCAGGTGCGGAGCTTGCTAGCGATAGGTTCAACGTATGTCCGCCGAGAAATCTTGGCCATTTGGTTGCGGGTTTCGGCCGCGCTATGGTTTTATCTTGAATCGCCGGCAGGGGCTCGGATAATGACGGCATCGATTCCTTTCTTGCACTCATGCGAATTTCAACGACGGAGCGTTTATGTCACCTATTATCGCCTGCATTGCCGGAGAGGAGATTTACCGGCAATGGGAGGCCAATCGTTTTGCCGGCCAGCGTCTGGGTGCGCGAACCACGCCCTTTGGCCAGAGCAGCGAAGTCTTCCTGGTTGATGGGCAGGATGGGCCCTACTACCTGATGCCGCGCTGCCAGGCGGGCATGGCCAAACCCGCGCCGTTCAAGGTCAACAGCCGGGCCAATATGTATGCCCTGAAGGATCTGGGCGTGCAGGCTGTGCTTGGTTGGGGCCCTGCCGGGGCAATTACCCACAATCTTTCGGTGGGCGATCG
>CAYQJH010000049.1:0-22517 GCA_964417755.1 uncultured Planctomycetaceae bacterium | reverse complement strand
GGGATGCCGCCATCGCGATCATCCGCGCGGTGGGCGTGGAGACCGGCGGCAGCAATATCCAGTTCGCGGTCGATCCTGCCACGGGCAGGATGATCGTCGTCGAGATGAACCCGCGCGTCAGCCGAAGCTCAGCCCTGGCATCCAAGGCCACCGGCTTCCCCATCGCCAAGATCGCCGCGAAGCTGGCGGTGGGCTACACGCTGGATGAGATCCCCAATGACATCACGCGGGAGACGCCGGCGTGCTTCGAGCCGACCATCGACTACTGCGTGGTGAAGATTCCGCGCTGGACGTTCGAGAAATTCCCCGACGCCGACGAGACGCTTACCACGCAGATGAAGAGCGTGGGCGAGGCGATGTCCATCGGGCGGACGTTCAAGGAGGCCCTGCAGAAGGGCATTCGCTCGATGGAGGTCAAGCGGTTTGGCCTGGGCCTGGACTCCAACGACAAATGGCTCAAGAGCGTGCGTGCGCCGCATCACCTGCTCAAGAAGGCCCCGCCGGACGACACGCCATTTCCAATCGAGGAGAGCAAGCTTCGCCGCAAGCTGGCCGTGCCATCCCAGGGCCGGCTGTACTATGTGCGATATGCCTTCCGCATGGGCTGGACGGTCGAGCAGGTCTTCGAGCTGTCCAAGATCGATCCGTGGTTCCTGGAGAACATGAAGCAGTTGGGGGACTTCGAGGCAGAGGTAATGGCCGCCGCCCCGGACGCCACGATGTTGAAGAAGGTCTCGGTTGGGGCGGGTTGGAAGCTCAACCCGCATCTCATGGAAGTTCTCCAGCGGGCCAAGCAGTGGGGCTACAGCGATATCCAGATCGCCACTGCATGGAATACCGATGACCAGACGATCAGGCGGATGCGCCACGCCAACGGCATCAAGCCTGTGTACAAGCTGGTGGATACTTGCGCAGCCGAGTTCGAGGCGTACACCCCGTATTATTATTCGACGTACGAAACGCCGATCAAGCGGCTGGACCTGGAGAACGGTGCTTCAGGCGGCAGCCCTGCAGCACAAGCCATGCAGTTCGTGGACGACGAGGTCCGCATCACGCCCAAGAAGAAGATCGTCATCCTGGGCGGCGGGCCGAATCGCATCGGCCAGGGCATCGAGTTCGACTACTGCTGCGTGCATGCCGCCTTTGCCGCGCGAGAGCTTGGCTTCGAAGCGGTCATGGTCAATTCCAATCCTGAGACAGTGTCCACGGACTATGACACGTCCGACATGCTCTTCTTCGAGCCGCTGACGCACGAGGACGTGCTGAACATCTGCGAGCGGCTCAACTGCAAGCCGCTGGGCCAAAGCGGCGGCCTGCTGCACGGCGTGATCGTCCAGTACGGCGGGCAGACGCCGCTGAATCTGGCAGCAGGCCTACATGCCGCGGGAGTGCCGATTATCGGCACCAGCGTTGATTCCATCGATATCGCGGAGGACCGCAAGCGATTTGCGGAGGTCCTGGACGAACTGAAACTCAAGAGCCCGCCGGGCGGCACGGCCTTCTCGCTGGAAGGCGCGCGAAAGGTCGCCAACAAGATCGGCTACCCGGTGCTCGTGCGGCCAAGCTACGTGCTGGGCGGACGGGCGATGGAGATCGTCTCGAACGAAAAGCAGCTCGACATTTACATTGCCAAGGCGGTGACGGCCTCGACGGTCGGGCGTGACCATCCAATCCTGATCGACCGCTTCCTCGGCAACGCCACGGAAGTGGACGTGGACACCATTGCCGATTACGGCCCACGGGCTGACGGGACCGAAGAGGCCAACCCGCGAGCCGTAGTATGCGGCGTGATGGAGCACATCGAGGAGGCCGGCATCCACAGCGGCGACTCAGCCTGCAGTCTGCCGCCGTTTTCACTGGCGCCGGCGGTTGTCGCCGAGATCGAGCGCCAGGCCAAGGTGCTGGCCAAACGGCTCAAGGTTCGCGGCCTGATGAATATCCAATTCGCCGTCAAGGATAGCGAGGTCTACATTCTGGAGGTCAATCCACGGGCCTCGCGCACGGTGCCATTTGTTTCCAAGGCCACCGGCGTGCCTTGGGCCAAGCTGGCGGCCAAGGTGATGACCGGGATGAGCCTGGACGAACTGGGCGTGCATGAGGCGCCTCGCCCGGCGCAGACGTCTGTGAAGGAGAGCGTCTTCCCCTTCACCAAGTTCCCTGGCGTGGACGTGATTCTCGGCCCGGAGATGCGCAGTACCGGCGAGGTCATGGGTGTGGACATGAGCTTCGGCCTGGCGTTCGCCAAGAGTCAGATGGCGGCCGGCATTACGCTGCCGACGGCAGGCACGATCTTCATCTCTGTCAACAATGCTGACAAGCAGAGCGTCATTCCCGTGGCGCGGCGACTGGCTGAGATGGGTTTTGAAATCCTCGCCACTGAAGGCAACCAGATTGCGATGAACAATGCCGGCGTGCCCGCCAAGCGCGTCTTCAAGTTTGGCGAGGGCAGGCCTGACATCTCTGACTTGATCACCAACGGCGAGGTGGACTTGCTGATAAACACGCCCAGTGCCCGCGGCCCGCAGACTGACGAAGGCAAGATTCGCGCCCTGGCGACGCTTCGAAACGTGCCGCTGATTACCACCATCACCGGCGCCAAGGCTGCCACGACGGCCATCGAGGCGCTCTTGGCTGGCAATGGCGACCGCAATGCAGCCGCCCACGCATGGGGCGTCCGCCCGTTGCAGGAATACTTCCCCTCCTATAAAGCATGAAAGCCCCGTGCGGAAGCACGGGGAGCCGGGTGCCGTGGCTGGGTGCCGTGGCCGCGGCGTTTGCGGCCGCGTTGATACTATTGAGACCCGTGCGTAAAGCACTGGATCCCCTGCCTTGCGGCGGGGGCTTTCTGAACGACCGCGACTATTGAAGATAAATGAGACAAAGATGGCTGAGATGACCAAGACGAAACTGCAGGTCGCGCTGGATTTTATTGAACTGCCGCGTGCCTTGGCTGTGGCCGAGGCTGCGGTGGCCGGCGGCGCGGACTACCTTGAAGTCGGCACGCCGCTGATCAAGAGCGAGGGCCTGGATGCCGTGCGGCAACTGCGGCAGCGGTTCCCAGGCAAGACGATAATCGCCGACCTCAAGACGATGGATGCCGGCAAGATCGAGACAGAGGCCGCCGCCAAGGCCGGCGCGAACGTGGTGACCGTGATGGCCTCTGCCTCGCCGGCGACCATTCGCGAATGCGTGGAGGCCGGCAAACATTATGGCGTGCAAGTGGCGGTGGATTTGCTGGGCCTCGCCGACGGGTCTGCCTTTGCAGCCGCGGCAAGCGAGCTTGGAATAGCCTGGCTGGATGTCCACTGCCCTATCGATGCGCAGATGCAGGGGCAAGACCCGCTTTCGCGGCTGAAGGAAATCAGGGCAAAGACGAACTTGGTCTTGGCGGTAGCCGGCGGGCTCAACAGCGAGACGGCCGCCCTGGCCGCCGGCGCGGGCGCGGATGTCGTCATTATCGGCGGCGCGATCACCAAGGCTATCGACCCGTGCGCAGCCACCGCTGAGATTCGCAAGGCCATCGACAGCGGCCAGGCCGTGCGGACAACGCTGTTCAAGCGCGGCAAAGCGGCGGAGCTGCGCGAGATTCTCAGCAAGGTCCGCACGAGCAATATCTCTGACGGCACGCATCGTCAGGCATGCCTGCTGGGCCTGCGGCAACTGCTGGGCGGCAGTTTCGCCTGCGGGCCGGCCGTTACGGTTCGCACCATGCCCGGCGACTGGTCGAAACCTGTCCAGGCGATCGACGCTGCGCAGGCGGGCGACATCATCGTGATTGATGCCGGAGGGCGGCCGCCGGCTGTCTGGGGCGAGCTGGCCACCGAGAGCGCCAAGAACAAGGGCGTTGCTGGCCTGGTGGCAGATGGCGCGGTGCGCGATACCGCCGATATCCGCCGCTTGGAGTTTCCGGTATGGTCGAAACTGGTTACCAGCCATGCTGGCGACGCTAACGGCCTGGGCGAGATCAACTGCCCCATCGAGATTTCCGGCCAGCGCATCTTCCCGGGCGACTGGATCGTCGCCGACGACGACGGCGTGATGGTGCTGCCCAAGGCCAAGGCCGTCGAGATGGCTAACCGCGCAATGGACGTGTTGGAGGCAGAAAACCGCATCCGCACGGAGATTCGCGACCAGCACAGCACACTGGCGCAAGTGCTCAACCTGCAGAGGTGGGACAAGAAGGGCGCCGGCCCAGACGTGGGATGATAGTCCACGAATTGCACGAAGAGTAACTATCACGACTTCGTCTCATTGGCGGAGAATGATGTTCCAATTGCGGATTGCGGATTGAACGACAACAGCAACGATGAAGATTGATTCGGCGCGACGCACTCGTGTCTTCCCCTCCGAGCGGTTTGTGTGATTTATGGACATTGATGTTTTCGAGACTGAGCTATGTCTGACAGAGATGCATTAAAGCTGGCTGGGCAGGAGATTCTGCAGAAGATAGCAGCCGTGATGGAATTGGTCGATTGGCCCAGCTTCCTTGAACTGGCAGACATGCTGCCACGCGCCAGGCGCACATTTGTTACCGGGGCCGGGCGAAGCGGCCTGGTGGCCCGCAGCTTCGGCATGCGGCTGATGCACGCGGGCCTGCGGGCGTACATACCCGGCGAGACCATCACGCCGGCTGCAGGGCCGGGTGACCTGCTGGTGGCCATCAGTTGCACCGGCCAGACGGGCATCACGCATTACTTCACACAGCGTGCGCGGCAGCTAAGCTCGAAGGTGGTCGTGCTGACGGCAGAGAAGGACTCGCCGGTAGCACGCGACGCCGACAAGGTGGTTCTGATTCCCGCCCGTGACAGCGACATCGTTCTGCGGGCCGCCGTCTTCGAGCACGCCGCCAGCCTGTGCCTTGACGCGGTGTTCAACGTCCTGAGCGAACGGCTGAAACTCGACCTGGCCGAGTTCCGCTCGCGCCACGCAAACCTGGAATGACGATCAAGCCCTATTTCTCGCCGCCGAAGCCCAGACGGTCTTTCAGGATGTATAGCGGCCGGCGTTTGCTTTCCATGTATGTCCGGCCGAGGTACTCGCCGATGATCCCCGTGCAGACCAGTTGCAGGCCGCCCAGCAGCAGCACCATGATGAGCACGCCAGTCCAGGGCGCAGATGGTTGGCCGATCAGCAGGCGCACAATCGAGAAGAGGCCGGCCAATATGCCCGCCGCAAAAGACAGCAAGCCGACGTATGTAGCCAGCCGCAGCGGCATGACGGAAAATGACAGGATGCCGTCCAATGCCAGGCGCAGCATCTTCTTGAGGGGGTACTTGGTCTGCCCGGCTGCGCGCGCCGCCCGGCGGTACGGCAGCGCCACCTGGCGAAAGCCCAGCCAACTGACCATCCCGCGGACGAATCGGTCCCGCTCAGGCATGCGCCGCAAGGCCTCGATTACCTTCCGATCCATCAGCCGGAAGTCGCCCGTGTCCAGCGGAATGGCCACCTCCGACAGCACGTTTATGAACCGGTAGAACAATCTGGCCGTCCATATCTTGAAAGCGGTCTCGCCCTCGCGATCGGTCCGCAGCCCATACACAACGTCGAAGCCCTCACGCCATCGCGCGACCATCTCGGCAATCAGTTCCGGCGGGTCCTGCAGGTCGGCATCGATCAGAACCACCGCGTCGCCCTCGGCGTTGTCCACGCCGGCTGTCACAGCCACCTGGTGCCCGAAGTTCCGCGAGAAAGCCAGCACGCGAACGCGCTCGTCCTGCTGCTGAAGGCGATGCAGAATCGCATTGGTCTGGTCCGTGCTGCCGTCATCTACGTACACGATCTCGTAGTTGACGTCCAGGCCCGCCAAAGCCCCGCTCAGCCGCTCATGTGTAGACTGGAGCACCTGCTCTTCATTGAAACAGGGCACGATAACCGACAACCTGCTCATCTGGGCGGTTGTTTCCATAGCCACGATATGCTCCCGGTACTTTCCCTGGGCCAGCGGTTCCAATTGGCGGTCCCGCAAGTCGCTACTTCAGGCGATCCGGCCCTGCTGCCGATACCATTCTACGGTCTTGGCGATTCCCTCGCTGAGCGCGACCCTCGGCGTCCATCCCAATTCGCGACGAATCCTGCTGCTGTCGAAGCATAGGTCGCCAGCGACGCGCATCACCACTTCGCTGTCGATGGGCATCTTGCGACGCAAAACCGTCTCGGCCACATCGCCCGCCTTGCCGGCTGCCCGAAGAAGCCACAGCGGCACGTTCCGCAGCAGCGGCGGCTTGCCCATTGCGCGGCAGATCTCACTGTAGAGTTCAGCCGTGCCGTACGGCCGTTCGTCGCATACAAGGTACACTTTACCCGCGCCGGCGGGATTGTCCACGGCTGCCAGAGCGGCATCGACCACGTTGCCCACGTACACCATGCTCCGCCGATTGCGGATGCAGCCAAATGGCAACCGCCTTCCTGTCTCCGCCGCCTGTAGCAGCAGCAGCACATTGCCCTTTGCACCAGGACCATACACCATTGGCAGACGCAGCGCCACGGCGGCCATTGCGCTGCCGGCAGACAATTCGAAAAGCGTCTGTTCCGCGGCGAGTTTGCTCCGGCCATACGGGCTTGTGGGGCGGGCCGGCGAATTCTCGTCGAACTGACCCGCCTGCTCCTCGCCCATCGCCTTGACGGTGCTCATCAGTAGAAAGTGCTTAGCTCCAGCCGCCAATGCCGCCTGTGCCAACAGCCGCGTTCCTTCTACATTGACCTGAAAAAACGCCTTCTCCGGATCTGGCGCCGGATCGTTCATCATGTGGACCCTGGCAGCCAGGTGAATCACGTGCGTCACGCCGGCAATGGCCCGATCGATGGCTGAGCGATCCAGGAGGTCAGCACGCACAATCTCCGGATCGCCCGGCAGAGGAACCTGCGGCGCATCAGGAATCAGCATGGCCCGCGTCGGCAACTTTCGCGCGGCCAGTTCCGACAGGAAATGTCTGCCGAGAAAACCATCAGCCCCGGTCACCAGGTATTTCATTTGCCGCCGCCTTCCAGAACTTGCGTATACCGCTTCAGGCCGATCTGGCGCGTATAGAGGCGATCGAATATCTCGCGGCCGTGCCGGCCGACCTCCTGGGCTTCCGCCCTGTTGGCTGCCCAGCGCACGATCAAGTCCTTCAGGCCGGCGTGGTCGCCTTCTGCGACAACCTGTCCGCCGCCCTGCTGCGTGAGCATCCGCGCGATCTCGCCGTTGGCGCTGCCCTGGTAGATGATTGGCCGCCCGGCAGCCATCACACCGTAAGGCTTGCTTGGGACTATCAGCCCTTCAAAACCTTCTCGAAGGCTTACGAAATGTGCATCACCGACGGGCAGGCTGCAGGCCAATTGCTCGCGCGGAAAATAGCTCCGCACGATGATGTTATCGAGTTGGTGCTCCTGCCGGAACTTCTCGATTGTTCCCCGGCGGACGCCGCCGCCGACGAACAAGAACCTGATGTTTTTGTTGTCTCGCAATTCCAGCGCAACCTGAAGAATATCGTCAAACCGGTGCCCAATGCCCATGTTACCGCTGTACATGACGACGAATTCGTCGCGGTATCCCAGTTCCGCACGAAGAGGATTTTCCTGCGGCTCAAGTGGCTGCACGCCGTCATCCCCCCAATTGCGGATGATCTCGATCTTCTCTCGCGGCACGCCGTATTTCTCGACAGCCCCGGCCATGCATTCGCCCAGCACGACCACGCTCCGGGCAAACTTGAGCGTGAGTCTGGTCAGCCATGCGGCCAGGTATCGAAGCGGCGACCGCCGGGCCAGCATGCCGGCCTGCACGGCGATGTCCGGGTAGAGGTCCATCACGACATAGATGTAGCTCTCGCGACGAATCAGCCGCAGCAACATGCCGACAAAGGCATACATCGGAGGATTGGTCAGAACGATAACGCAATCGGCCCGGCGGGCAAATAGCGCCCGCATCGTGCTGCCGATGGCGTAGGAGCCCAGGTCGGCGATGCGGGCCAGGGCGGACTTCTTGCCAAGGCTTGGGCTCCAGATGCGGCGAATGCTCACGCCGTTGACGCTCTCGCGCGGCGGTAGCGTGCTGCCGCCCTCATAGTCGCCGCGGGAGGAGATCACATCGACCCGATGGCCGGCCTGTGAAAGGTGAAATGCCAGGTCCGTCAGGATCTGCGAGACGGCTGACTTGTCCGGATAGAAGAATGTATGCAGGATGCGGAAACGCAACTATTGTAGTCCTGTGTGCATAGAAGGTTCAGTTCATTTTGACCAGACACGCGGTAAACTTAACGGCGATGACTGGTTGACTGGTTATCTTGTTAACTGGTGGCAGAGCCTTGAAGCCTGCCGGTTCATCTACTCGGCGTCAGCCGCCGCGCCTGAAGCCTGGGGCCTGGAGCCTGAAGCCGCCGTCTTTCGGGCAAAGTGACGATGGACAAGAATGCTGTAGACGACTGCCGTCACCAGCAGGCCGCCAATGACAGCCAGGCGCACTTCTATGCCACCCACCATGTAGGCCGCGCCTCCGGCGGAGCATAGGATCATCAGCAATCCTTGCAGAAGCGTAACGCTCGCGTGGCTCCAACCCGAGCGAACAAGCAGTTGGTAGTGGTGCTCGCGGTGCGCCTGAACAACGTTTTCATGCCGCGTAAGTCTCTTAACCAGCGTGAAGACCGGGTCATAGATGAAGATACCCAGCGGCATGACCAAGCCAATCCACGGCAAGTCGGATTCGCCGGCTGCCTTCAGGCCCAGCAAGGCCAGCAGGAAACCTAAGACCATCGAGCCGCCGTCGCCCATGAATATGCCGGCCTTGGGGAAATTATGCGGCAGGAACCCCAGGCAAGCACCGGCCAGCACTGCCGCCAAAGCCGCTGTAAGCACATTTCCGCCAAGAACCAGCACATACAGACAAATAGCCCCCGCGCCGATAATGCCCTGAAACGCCGCGATGCCGTTGATGCCGTCCATGAAGTTGAAGAAGTTCACGAACGCCACGATGAACAAGGTGGAAAACGCCCACGCCGGCCAGAAGAGCAACTCGCCGCTGCCTCCAGCTCCGAACAACCGCGTGCCGCCAAAGAGCCAGGCCGCCGCCGCAGCCACCACCATCTGGACCATGAATCGAGCTGAAGGCGGCAGCGAAAAGATGTCGTCGAGAAACCCAAGTGCCGCCAGCACAAACGTCAGGCCCGCCAGTTCCAGCACAACTACTGCTGGCGGGCGCGGCTGAGCAAGGCAGAGCATCGCTGCTAAACAGAGCAGTATGGAAAAGAAGATCGCCAGCCCGCCCGTTCGCGGCGTAGGGTTCTGATGTGACGAACGATGCCCCGGAAAATCCAGAATGTCCAGCCGCCGCCCCAGCCACTTGGCTGGGAACGTAAGCAGGCAGGAGCTGATAGCCGCCATTGCGGCCAGCTTGAGTATCCATCCAATATCCAAAGACTGCACCAAAGAAAGAGTCAGCGGCACGAAAGTGAAACTGACAAGCCTGCGGGTCAAGTCGATCTCCGCTTAGATAGCATTTTCGCAGGCAGGACCTACTTTGGCAAGATGTGCGTGACTGAGGATTCGATTTGGCGGGTGAAAAACTGGCGGCGGGAGCACAGGTTATCTATCGAGATGGGTCGTTTGATTTCGATAGATAACCTCGTTGAGGAAGCACGTTCCATTCCACGCGAGCGGACACCGCGTTTTCCAAAATCCAAAGCAATTCCAACGGCGAATTGCTTTGGATTTGTGCCCCCGCCGCCACTTTTTCACGCGCCAGAAGATCCGGTCGCTCACAGATGCGCAAGCAAAGACGTTTGACTTTTACGCCTCTTGGGTCTAGATTATCGAAAGAGGCCTTAGGCCCATTTCCGCCTTCGCTCTTTAGTGGAAGGAGTTCGTTCATGTCTGGCAAAGTGGATCAATTCGGCTGGGTTACGAAGTGCGCGCGTATCGTGCTGGTTGCCGGCCTGGTGCTGCTGACGATTGCCCTGGCGCTTACGGTTGCCGCCGGTTCGGTGGCTTACGTGCAACAGAATCATTGGCTTGCCCTGTATCCCTATGCAATTGCCGTCGTTGTCCAGATCATTGCCATGGGCTGGCTCATTGTGCGGTTTGGAACGATCAGCTTGTCTGCCGTCGCCGAAAGCGAGATAAACAATATCGCCGGCCGGCTGAGCCGAATCGAGACATTGCTGGATGATATTTCCAAGTCGCAGCGCAAGCAGAGCGACCTGGCCAGCCTCTCCGACCAGGCCAAGAGCCTGATATTCCGCGACCGCGAAATCGAGACTATGCGCGAGACCATCCATGAGGACATCATGCGCCAGGACTACAAGTCGGCCCTGAGCCTGATCGAATCAATGGAATCGCGTTTGGGATATCTGGACGAGGCTGCCCGGCTGCGGGCCGAGGTGGAGACATCCAAGCAAGGCACGCAGCAGGAAAAGATAGATGCCGCCATCAAGCGGATCCAGGAATTGATCGAGCTGCGGCAGTGGGCGCGCGCGATGCGCGAGGCCGACCGCGCAGCCAAGGCCTATCCCGAAAGCGACAAAGCCGCCGCCCTGCGAAACCAGGTGGAGGCCGCCCGCTCGGGCCACAAGACCCAGTTACTGCAGGCATACGACGACGCTGTGCGCAAGAACAATGTTGATCGCAGCATTGAACTCCTGCAGGAACTCGACCTATACCTGACTCCGCAGGAGGGAGCAGCCTTGGAGGAATCCGCCCGCGGAATGTTCCGAGCCAAGCTGCACAACCTGGGCGTGCAATTCGCCATCCGCGTGACTGAGAAGCAATGGGCGGATGCAGCCAGCATCGGCGAGGAGATCGTTCTGAAGTACCCCAACACGCGAATGGCCCAGGAAGTGCGCCAGAAGATGGACATGCTCAAGGCCCGGGCCGGTGCAACCGCATCCACAGTGCATTGACAGCAAAAAGAGGCCTCACTGGCCGCGATTTGCTGACAGTTCTTAATGCATACACTTAAGCACACGACCGAAACACTCCGGTCACCATCAAACATCAACCGCGCTTCATCTGCGCTCATTGCTGATTTGTGCGCGTTCCAGATGGTTTGACAGTCAATCCGTCTAAAATGGTTCAAGCTTTCGCCGTTGCCGGGCGGGCGGCGATTCCATCGATGGGGTACGAGTCAAAAGGGGTAGCTGCTGAGAGTTCGTCGGATTAGTAGTCCTGAAATCCCAGCATGCGAATGCCACTCTTGTTCAGGCCAACCATTGCAGAGGAGATCAAAAATGAATGTGCTCAACAAACATGCATCTTTTATGGCCCTGGCAGTCATGTTGATTATGGCAGCGTCCAGCAGCGTTGTCACCGCGGCGCCTATCCTGTGGGTCAGCGATTCGCGCGGCACCCTTGGATCTGTGGATTTGGCTGACGGATCCACTGTAGCCGTAGGCTTCACGGGCGTGATGTCGGACCTTGCTTTCGATTCCAACGGCGACTTGTGGGGCCTGGGCTATGCAAACAATCCTACGCTGCTGTACAAGGTCGATCCGGTTACGGGAGAAACGACATTCGTGGGATCGACATCGATCGACCGCATGAATGGCTTGACGTTCGGACCCGACGGCACCCTTTGGGGCGCCACCAGCAGCGACGTCGCGGTACCTTCACTCTACAAGATCGATACTTCCAATGGCGTCGCCACATTAGTCGGAAGCATGGGCTTCGCGTGCGCAGGTGATCTGGCATTCAGCAACGGTGCCTTGTACATGGCCGCCGCATCGCCCACGCTGGGAGGCAACGACTTGCTGGTTCGTCTCGACACTACAACAGGTATTGGCACGCTGATCGGCTCTTTTGGCCTTCCCTACGTCTACGGGTTTGATATTGCGCAGGAAGACGGCATAGCGTATGCAGCCTCCGGTACGTCGATATATTCGGTCGACCTATCAACCGGAGCGACGACCTTCGTCCTCAACTATGGCGGCCGCGGCATGGGAACGGCATATGGCACCGCTTTCGCCGAAGTCCCGGAGCCGGGAACCATAGTCATCCTGTTGACGGGCGGAGTGCTTCTATTACTCCCCCGTCGAAGGTGATTCTTTCTGCAATTGCCACGAAGCACGATCTCAACAATCGTCTATGCGTAGCCGTTAAGCGAATAAGAGGGGCCGCTCACAGCGACCCTTCTTATTCGTCCAATTTGAAATCTCAGATTTGAAATTCAAATATTTCAAATTTGAAATCATTTGAAATCTCAAATGATCTCAAATCTGAAATCTGAAAGATGTACGTTCTGAACTTGCTCTACTTCCATGCTGCGTTGAATTTACCGGCTGACAGGCCGCGGCGGAAGCGGTCGGCTCCTTCGCGATCTATGCTCATCCGCTTGACCTCCCAATGAGGCGTCTTGATCTCCACCACGCCCCTTACGCCGGCCATCGCGTACTGAATTTCGATCCGGTCCTTGATGCTCGCCTCGCGGTGCCGTACCTGCGTGTGGTACACCAGGCGGTGGCTGGTCAAGACGATGCCGGCCATTCCGTCCTCGGTGCGCATCCGGTCGCGGTCAGGCACGTAAGCAATGAAACTCTCGCCGTCATTGAGCCTGAACCACTGACGCAGGCGGTTTTGCGCTGCCTCGCTGAGAGTCTCCCAGGCGTTTTCGCCGGCAGCCGAGACTCGCTTGGCCAGGTCCTCGTAATCCTTGGTCGAGCCTGCTCCGGAGGCGGCCATGAATTCCATCGCCCGCCGCGGGCTGCGGAAGAGCAATCTGCACCAACCCTTGCCGGTGGCAGAATTAACATTCAGTTGAGCCGAGAGCACCCCCGCCCCGCTGCAAATGTCGCAAAGCCAGTATGGCATGGGCAAGTCGCCCGGATGCGGCACGTTGGGCACGTGTGGCAGCATCCGCAGCATATCCAGCCCTGTGGCGCCATGGAAGGCTTCCTCGGCCATGACCATAGAACCAGCCGAATGCTCAGCCTCCAGCGAGATCGCGTCACGCAGGTTCGTGCTGTAGACGATGACGTGGGCTTTCAAATGCGTCCGGCTGCCGCACTGGAGGCACTTGCGCGGCATGGAGCAGCGGAATGGAATCTCGTTGAGGCGGCCTGCCGGAAACTCCAATAGCACGCCGGCGCGGTCAGTCTTTACTGTTCGCATCGGCTGCTCGATAGCATCCATCACGTGCGTGCCGCCTGAGTGCGGGGGCTCGATCTGCTGAAACATGTCGTCGATGTCGATCATGTCTCGCTCAACATCACTCGCGCCGCGCCCTTCCTGAAGCCAGGAGGCCACGGCATCTTCAGTAATGTTGCTCCTGGGCGTGAGCCGGAACCGCGCGTGGCACCGGCCGCAGCGGATGACGCAGTCGGTCAGGTTCCCGATTCCGGCCAATTGGACGCCGCAGGCTGGGCAGATTATTTGCCGTTGTGATTGCTGCATCTAAGCCTCCCGGCAAAGCCAAAGCTTCAACTCGAAATCCAGAAGATCTGACCTGGAAGCCGCCAGCGGCGGCTTCGACTGACACGTCGCGGACTTGACACGTATAGTCTAAACCTCCGCCGCACTTCAGGCAAGAGCGCGGCGGACATATTCCTACATTCACTTGAGCCTCCGCCGGCGAAGGTTTATCATCCCGTCCCTGCATGTTGAATCCTTCCGCGGCGGACCGTCCGTCAGATGTGCGGATGATCCGTCTGTGCCGGATGTGATACCGTGCGATTTAGGAGTACAAATGGCTTCATTCAAATTGAACCTTGCCCGCATCCAGGGCTGCGTGCCCCCTGCCGCCCTTGCAAAACTGCTCGAGAAGTTCGGCCTGCCCGATAGCGAGGAATTCGGCGTCCTGAGCTTCAGCGCGACCAGCGAAAGCGTCTTCGGCACGATCGTCCGCAAGACCAACCAGGCATTGCAGAAACTCGACTCGCAGTCGAAGGAAGTGACCTCGCAGGCTGTGGAGAAGGTGACGCTCTACCCCTTCGGCGTCAGCCCCGCCAGCGAGCGGCTGGAGATATACGCAGGCTCGGCAACGGCCATAGAGCAGGTCGGGGCATTCTTTTCGTCCTGCCTGGCCCTGCCGACCGTGACCGAGCACGTAGAGTTGGATATCCCCTCCGCCATCGGCAAGCTGATGAAGACGACGCAGAAGTTCCAGCTCAAGGGTCTGCGAATCAGCGACTATTCGCACAACTCCTACATGACCGGCCCATACGCGCCGAAGTTTCTCGACGGCCAGCATGGCCAGGAATTCCTGGAGGAGTACGCCGAGCAGGTGGTCTCAGCCGGCGTGAAGTTCGCCGCCCCCACCGGCCGGGCAAATGTAACCCTCACGCCCAAAGCATGCTTCAGCTTCTCATGCAATGAAGACGATCAGCCAGCCGTGCAAAGCATCCTGCGGAAATTGATCTGAGCCATGTAGCAATGCTTGCATGCCGCCGAAAAGCAACACATGCTTCCGCAAACGACGCGGAAGCATGGCACCATCCTGCCTGCTTCCCGCAAGGGCTTCCTGAAGTTGCTTCCTTCGTGTAATTCGTGTAATTCGTGGACCCTCACATCTTCGCTGCCACAGCCTTGCCGAGGTCGCGGCAATTGTCCAGGTCCTCTTCCGTTGGCTGCCATTTCGCCAGGACGCCGGGAGCGGCCACTGCAATCCCGCTGTTTGCCAGGTGCTGCTCGATGATCTTGACGCACTCGCCGCTCCAGCCGTATGAGCCGAAGGCCGCCCCGACCTTGTTCTTGAATCGCAGGCCGCGCAGGTCTTCGAGGATCGGCGCGATGCTTGGCAGGACGCCGCGATTCAGCGACGGAGAGCCGACGATCACCGCACGTGACTGGAAAATCTCCGTGATAACGTCGTTGCGGTCGCTGACGGCCATGTGAAAAAGCTTATGCGGCACGCCGCACTCTAACAGTCCATCGCCGATGGCCTGGGCCATCTTTCGCGTGGCCTCCCACATCGTGTCATACAATATCACCGCCTGGCGCGGGCAGTCCTGGGTGGCCCACTGCTGGTATTTACGAACAATCTGCAGCGGGTCCTTCCGCCAGATAACGCCGTGGCTGGGTGCGATCATGTCGATCGGCAGGTTCATTGCGACCACTTCCTGGATCTTCCGCGTCACCTGCTCGCTGAAGGGCGTGAGGATATTGGCGTAGTACTTTACAGCCTCCTGGTAAAGCTCCACCTGGTCAACCTCGTCATTGAATCGGAAGCCCGTCGCATAGTGCTGGCCAAATGCATCGTTGGGCAGTAGCAGATTCTTGCCGGTCACATACGTGAACATGCTGTCAGGCCAATGCAGCATTGGCGCCTCGATGAACGCCAGCTCGCACGAGCCGATGTTGATTCTCTCGCCCGTCTTGACCGGGTGGAAGTTCCATTTCTGATGATAATGGCCGGGCACGCTCTCCAGGCCGCGCTTGGAGACCACAACCTGCGCATTGGGGCAAAGCTTCATCAAGGCCGGCATCGCCCCGGAGTGGTCCGGTTCGCTGTGATTGACTACAACGATGTCGATCTTGGCCGGGTTGATCACATCGGCAAGACCGGCCAGGAATTCCTCCTGGAACGGCCCCCAGACAGTGTCGACCAGCACGGTCTTCTCGTCCTTGATGAGATACGCGTTGTACGCGCTGCCGCGATGAGTCGATAGCTCGTGGCCATGAAAATGCCGCAGTCCCCAGTCGACAACGCCCACCCAGAACACGTTCTTCATGATCTCAACCGGCATCAGGGTCTCCTTTTCAGTCACTGAGGTTGATAACGGCAATGATACTCGGCCTGCAACTGCCGTCCTAAGAGCAGTATATACAACATGTATGGCCGTTAAGGTCCAAAGAATCTTTGACTTGCACCCATGCGTGCTTATAATCGCGGCCAACGGTCGCTTACTGGAAACCTGCGAGAACATTGATGATGGATCATCCGCGCGGCAGGCTGCACCTATATCGCCTGACGTTGTTCATTGGCGTGCTGGCCATTACGTCTGGCGTAATGGCTGCGGAGACATCGCCGGCGACCACCGCCCCATCTGAGCCTGCCATCGAGTACATTAACGAAGACGCCTCCATCTCCGGCAAGCGAATGTATTCCTTCACGGATGACGGCCAGAATGTAACGGTTGTTCATGGCGGATTCCGGCTGCTCATAGGGAAGAGATCAGTCAGCTCAGCCGATGCAGTCCTGTGGATCACTCCGCAAAAGGGCGATCGCCGTGATATCGTCATGTACTTACGCGGCAATGCTCGCGTAGCCGAGGCCAACGGCACCGTCACCACCGATAGCGTGATGCTCGTCACGCTCCATCAGCAAGGCGGGTTGTCCGCTAGCAACGAGGTCGGTAAGGCTCCGCCCAATGACCCGCTCTATCGCCAGGCCAAGGCTGCCCGCCAGGCGGCAACAGCGCCCGCTTCTACGGCAACTGCGCCGGCGGTTTCGCCGGAGTCTCCGCGAGAAGTCGATCTGAATGCGCCTGTCGCTAGCAAGTCAGCCGTCAAGCCACAGGCGACGGCAACCAAACCCGTAGAGCCTTCGCCCAAACCTGTCTCCTTCCGGGCGGACAGCGTCAGCATGAAAGAGAGTCTTCAGCCGGACGGGCCGGCGGAGATGGCTAACCGCCACGTCTTCATCGCGCGAGGCAATGTATATCTTTCTCAGGAAGATCCGCGCGGAAAACAACTGATGGAGCTTCGGTGCGAGGCGGCGGTCATCTTCACTGAGCCATCTTCGCCGCAGCAGGCTGGCGGAAAGCAGCTGATTCCGCAGATAAGCGGCCTGCCGACCGCCAACAACCTAGCGATCTCGGGCATCTATCTTGAAGGCGACGTCATCATTACGCATGGCGAAAGGATGATGCGCGCCCCTCGCGGGTTCTACGACTTCGCTAATGCTCAGGCCATCATCCTCGATCCGGTCTTTCGCACTGTGCAGGAGCAGCGAAATATCCCGATCTACATCCGCGCCGAGCAGGCCCGGCAGGTCGGCGAAGGCAAGTTCGTCTTCAAGAACGCCAAGGTAACAACGAGCGATTTCTATAGCCCTGAATATCACATTGGCGCAAGCACGGTACAGCTTGAGGACAAGACCGCCTACGACGAAAAGGGCGAGCAGGTGGGCCCGCGAAGTTATCAGGCCGAGATGAAGAACGAGACGTTCAACATCCGCGGCGTTCCCGTTCTGTGGTGGCCCTACAGCAAGAGCAATATGGCGGAAGACGCCTCGGCTCTGCGAAGGGCGTCTTTCGGTAGCCAGGGCAACCTCGGCAGCGGCGTGCAAACGCGATGGGACCTCTTCCGCCTGGTGGGTCTGCTTCAACCCGAAGGCGTCAAGGGTACAGTCGATCTCGAAGCCTATTCCAGCGGCGCCCTGGGCGGCGTGAACCTGGACTATGCCCGTCGCGCGGGCGGCCGGCAGTACAGCGGCTATGACAAGTTCTACGGCGTCCTGGGCAGCGACGAGGATAACTTTGGCCGAGAGCGGAAAGATATTTCCGCCCCCGATAGCCGCGGCCGCATTTTGATGCGCCACAAGGAACTTCTGCCCAAGGACGTCGAGATGCAGCTGGAACTGAGCTACCTCTCGGACAAGAACTTCCTCGAGAAATACTTTCCAACCGAGTTCTACGGCGGCAAGGAACAGGAGACGCTGGCGTACTTCAAGAAGCAGCAGGACAACTGGGCAGTGACCGGCCTGCTGCAATATCGCCTCAACAAGTTCCAGTCGCAGAGTGAATCCTATCCTGACGTGGGATTTTATCTCCTTGGCGAGCCGCTGCTGGAGGACCATCTCTCGTTCTTCAGCGAGAATCACCTGGGCGTCAAACGTTTCGGCATGGGCGATGACGATACGCCGCAGGATGTCTATCCTCAGCCGGGCCAGGAACTGCGAACAAGCAAGGCCATGGGGCGGGCGGACAGCCGCCAGGAACTAAACGCCCCGCTGCACCTGGGGCCGATGAACTTCGTGCCGTACGCGGTGGGCCGAGGCACGTACTGGGGCGATACCGTCGAGGGCGGCAGCGATAGCCGGCCCTATGGACAGGTAGGCCTCAAGACCAACACGCACATCTGGCGCGTGTTTGAGAACGCCAACAGCCGGCTGTGGGACGTCAACAAACTCAAGCACATCATGACGCCGCAGGCAGCCGTGTTTGCATCAGGCGACGGAGACGTTACGCCCAATGATTTGTGCCCGATGAATCCCGACATCGAGCAGCACCTGGGCAAGATCAACGGCGGAAGCATCGGCCTGTATCAGCGCCTGCTGACCAAGCGCGGCCCTGCGGGCAGCCAGCACGACGTGGATTGGATGCGATTAAATGTTGTGGCCAGCTTCTTCGACAGCGACATGGCGACCCCTGCCGCCGACGGGCGGTTCTTTATCTCCCGGCCGGAATACAGCATCCCGCGCGACAGCATCAACACCGAATACGTCTGGAACATTTCGGACGCGACGAGCTTCCTGAGCTACATGAATTACGATGCCGAGTCCGGCGGCGTGGGCCGGGCGGATGCCGGCCTGGCCATCGCCCGTGATCCGCGCCTGCGATACTATCTCGGCTGGCGGTACATTCGCGACCTCAGTTCATCGATCGGGACGTTCGGCGTGAACTACAAGCTCAACCCGAAGTACTCGATGAGTTTCTTCGAGCAGTACGATTTCGATTTCGAAGGCGGACAGAACCAGGCCAGCAGCGTCTCGATCATCCGAAAGTTCCCCCGCTGGTACGGAGCGTTTACTTTCGCGGTTGACAAGCGGACGGGCGACACCTCGCTCTTCGTAAGCTTCTGGCCGGAAGGCATACCCGAGTTCATGCTCGGCGGCGACCGCCTTGGCTTCTTCGGCGGCAGCTCTGCGAACTGACGTAATGTCTAAGATGGCTTCCTTGCATTACATCGTGCCGCCATCTAAACTGCAACCTGCGAGACGAAACCTATCTAAGGACATGTGATGAGCCTGGCTTATTTTGATTGTTTCGCCGGGGCTGGCGGAGACATGATCGTCGGCGCGCTGCTGGATGCCGGCGCGGACTTTGCCGCGCTCCAGCAGCAACTAGCCCGCCTCAGCGTCGATGGCCTGGCCGTCCGCAAGGAACTTGTTACTCGCGGCGGAATCGCCGGAACAAGATTTCATGTCAATATCGAACACCATGAGCATGTCCACCGCCACCTCAGCGATGTACTGGCCGTCATCGAGCGAGCCCAACTCAGCGCCGCCGTAGCCGCCAAGGCTGGGCGCATCTTCCGCCGCCTGGCTGCGGCCGAGGCCAAGGTGCATCGCGTTGATATCGAGCAGGTGCATTTCCACGAGGTCGGCGCGATCGACAGCATTGCCGATATTGTCGGCGCCTGCGTTGCGATGGAACTGCTGGGGATCGAGAAGATCATTTGCTCGCCGATCCCCTTGGGCAGCGGCAGCGTCACCTGCGAGCATGGCCTGCTGCCCGTGCCCCCGCCGGCCACAGCCGAACTCATGATTGGAGCAGCCATCGCCCCATGCGACATCAAGCAGGAGATGACCACCCCCACCGCCGCTGCCATCTTTACCACGCTGGCTGATGGCTATGGCGCGATGCCGGCAATGGACGTTGCCGCCGTCGGCTACGGCGCCGGCAGCAGAGATGCTGGACCGTTACCGAATTTGCTGCGCGTGTACGTCGGCAGCGAGAGCGATGATGGAGACAGCGACGCTGTGGTGGAGCTCTCAGCCAACATCGACGACTGTTCCGGTGAACTTCTTGGGGCCGCCATCGAGAAGTTGCTTTCAGCCGGCTGCGTTGACGCGTGGGCTTGCCCAATCATCATGAAGAAGTCGCGTCCGGCATGGATGCTTAGCGCCTTGTGCTTCGAGCGTGACGTGACAGCCGCCCAAGGCATTATCTTTTCGGAGACTACTACCTTCGGCATTCGCAGCCGCACGTGCAGCCGCGCCAAACTGCGGCGATGCTTCCAGAATGTCGAGACGCCCTACGGTCCGATCCGAATTAAGATCGGCATGCGGGGCGGCGCGCGCGTGACAGCCTCGCCGGAGTTCGCCGATTGTGCAGCGGCGGCTGCGGCACATCACGTTTCTGTGAAGGAAGTGATGGCAGCGGCAATGTTGCTCTACCGACAGGCAGATAGCTCGCCGCAATCGAATCTTCACCAGCGAGATTAGATGATCGATTGGGAACAAATTGCTGTCGTTGGCCTGGCTGCCGTCTCTGCCGCCGCGCTGCTGGCGGCGGTGCTGGCATACGCCGTGCGCCAAAAGCGGATGGCCGCTCAGGAGCATCGAGCCGAATCCGCGCGGTCCGAAGCGGCCGGCGACATCCGTGACCTGATGGCCCAGATGGAAAGCCTGGCCGGGCAGATCGATCGACGAATCGATCAGCGCCTTGAAGAGATGGCCCGAACGATCGCACAGGCCGATGCCCGCATCGCCGAGATGAACAGGCAGATGGCACAGCAGGATGAGGCATCGCATGTTTCGATCAGCCTCAACCAGGCCACCGGCAGCGAAGTGCAACGCCTGGCGGAAGAAGGCAAGGACAGCATAGAAATCGCGCGCCTCCTGCGGATGAACGTCGGAGAAGTGGAACTTATCCTGAACCTGCAGCACTCACGCCATGCCAGCAGCGCATGAAAGATAGAGTCCACGAATTACACGAATGACACGAGAAGAAACAACCAGCGAAAGAGTGGATAAATGCATCTTGTTCGTGAACTTAAATCTCGAAATCGTCTCTTGTTCGTGCGTTTCGTGTAATTCGTGGACGAGGCTGTCTACCCAATGACCATTTTGGCGTACATACTGACCGTGCTCGCGGGCCTGGCATGTGCTGTCTGGTTCAGCCGGCACGTTATGATCAGCGTTGAAAACCGCAAGGGGTTTGAGCTCGATGGCAGCTATGCGGGCCCGCCGGCCGACGCTCCGCGCCTGAGCGTCATTGTCGCTGCGAAGGATGAGCAGGACAACATTGAGACCTGCCTGCGGACCATGTTGCAGCAGGACTATGGCGACTTCGAGATCATCGTCTGCAACGACCGCAGCACCGATCGCACCGCAGCCATCGTCGAGCAGATCGCCGCCGAGGATAAGCGCGTCCGCCTGGTCAACATCGACAGACTCCCGGACGGCTGGTTCGGCAAGAACAACGCCATGCAGACGGGCATTCGCCTGGCCAGCGGGCAATGGCTGTGCATGATCGACGCAGACTGCCGCCAGACCTCGCCGCGCACGCTGTCGGTGGCGATGCAGTACGCGCAGGACACCAAGGCCGACCTGCTGAGCGTCCTGCCGCTGCTTGAGATGAAAAGCTTCTGGGAGTGCGTCATCCAGCCGGTCTGCAGCGGCGTGATGATGATCTGGTTCCACCCCGATAAGGTCAACAGCCCCGCCAGGCCCAATGCCTACGCCAACGGCGCATTCATGCTGATGAAGCGTTCCGCGTACGAGGCTGTCGGCACGCACGAAGCCGTCCGCCAGTGCCTCAATGAAGACATGCACCTGGCCCGGTTGACCAAGGAAAAAGGCCTTTGCCTGCGAGTGGTCTGCGGGGGCAAGCTTTACAGCGTTCGCATGTACACGTCGTTCAGGCAGATTCTTCGCGGGTGGAGCCGGATATTCTTCGGCACGTTCGGCACGCTACGACGGCTATCCGTCTCGGCGATGGTGATGCTCATCATGGGCCTGCTGCCATATTTCACTGCGGCGGCCGGCTTGGTGCTTGGCGCGTCGGCCCTGCCTTCAGCCGGCGCATGGCGACTATGCGGCGTTGCCGGCCTGCTGGCGGCGATACTGCAGATTACGGCGATCTACCGCTTCTACAGCCTCATCGGCGCCAGGGCCCATCTGGCGTGGACATACCCCATCGGCGCCATCATGGCCCTGGTGGCCCTGGGCATGTCTCTGACCCGCCTGCGCAAGGGCGCAGCCGTAACCTGGCGCGGCACAGCCTATGCCGTGGCACAGCCTGCAGCGAACCGTGTCCGAAAACCCTAGTACCGGCAAGTACGCGACCTGTTTCATACGCCAAACGACGATATGAAAAAGCAATCGCCGCCCGCGCTTCTGGCGCCGGCGGCGATTGATCTTTCTTATGATGAAGTCCGGACTCTCGATGGACCTATGCAGCCGCGACATCCAGTTCCTGATCCTGCGATGCAACCAGGCGGATGGCCTGCTGCGGCACGCGGACGATGCTGTCCAGGCCGAATGTGCCCGGCTCGACGCCAAACGCGGCATAGTCGGTGAACCACTCGCCATCGGCGCAGTAGCGGAATTTGAATTCGCCGGCGGGCAGACGCATCTTGGCTGTCCAATAGCCCTTCTCGGTGCGAATCATCGGCAGTTCGCTCGTTCGCCAGCCGTTGAAGTCCCCCGCCAGATGCACCTGCTGAGCCTGTGGCCTGTAGAAACTAAACTCTACCCATTCGTCCCTAATCATCACCATGGTCGCTTCCTCTATATATTGTCCGTAGATAACCCATCGGCCGCCTGCAACCGCAACTTCAGTAAAGACGGAAGATTTTCACATCTAGGCACGTCACTCACTTCTGAACCGGGGATTTCCTTAAACAGAAGACCATTCGTGCTATGAAGTTACGTGCCACTGTAGCGCCAT
>CAYQJH010000048.1:0-22673 GCA_964417755.1 uncultured Planctomycetaceae bacterium | reverse complement strand
GGATACACGTGCTGGAAGAAAAGCGCAGCGCGGACCCGTTCCGGGCTGCGCAGCGAAAGGACCTCAAGGCACTCGTGACGCGCGGGCTGAGCAGGGCCGAACGGCTGATCATCATCCTGTATTATTTTGAAGAGATGCCGATGAAGGAAATCGGCGAGACGCTGGACCTTTCCGAAAGCCGCGTCAGCCAGATGCACTCCGCCATCCTCGAACGCCTTCACCATCAACTGGAGCAGCGGCAGAAGGAATTGCAGGTGGGATAGAGGCATTGCGGATTGTGGATTTGGGATTGTGGAATTAAAAACCGCTTTGATCGTCTCGCGTGCGCGGCTGCGATTCGCGGACATAGATTCCGAGCCTCGGCCTTGCCAGGTTAACGAATCAACCAATCAACTCAACACCGTTCGACCGCTCATGGCTATGCCATCTTCTCCACCGCCGGTATAATCCATGCAGTTTCTCGAAAGGATTGTTATGCGTTTCACGAAGATGCACGGCC
The DNA here is from genome assembly GCA_964417755.1 of uncultured Planctomycetaceae bacterium. Taxonomy (GTDB): domain Bacteria; phylum Planctomycetota; class Phycisphaerae; order SM23-33; family SM23-33; genus CAYQJH01. The sequence goes on along the minus strand of CAYQJH010000048.1, from coordinate 22,174 downwards.
TGGGCAACGATTATGTCTATGTGGACTGCTTCCATGAGCAGGTGGCGGACCCTGTCGGACTGGCCCGGCTGGTCAGCGACCGGCATTTCGGCATCGGCAGCGATGGGCTGATTCTGATCATGCCGAGCAGCGCCGCTGATGTCCGCATGCGGATGTTCAACGCCGATGGTTCCGAGGGCAAGATGTGCGGCAACGGCATCCGGTGCGTAGCCAAGTACGCGTACGACCACAAGCTCTCCCAGCGAAATCCGATGAAGGTCGAGACGGCTGCCGGCATCAAGACGATTGACCTGAGCATTGAAGGTAGCATAGTTACTTCGGCCACCGTGGACATGGGCGAGCCAGTGCTGGCCTCGGCTGACATTCCCGTGCTGGTGCCGCAGAAGCAGGCCATCGGCATCCCGATCCGGGCCGGGCGAAACACGTATAACATGACGTGCGTCTCGATGGGCAATCCCCACGCGGTGATTTACGTGGATGACCTGCCTGCGGTGCCGCTGGAACAGGTCGGCCCGGAGATTGAAAAGAATCCGCTTTTCCCCCAGCGGGTGAATGTGCATTTCGTGCAGGTGCGCAGCCCAACCGAAGTGGCCATACGCACCTGGGAGCGCGGCAGCGGCGTGACGCTTGCATGCGGGACGGGCGCGTCGGCTGTGTGCGTGGCCGGCGCGCTGACGCAAAAGAGCGAGCGGGCGATACTGGCTCATCTGCCTGGCGGCGACCTTCGCCTGGAATGGCGAGAAGCCAATAATCACGTGTACATGACAGGTCCAGCGACTGAGGTCTTCAGCGGCGATTGGCCGATGTGATTTCAGGCGCCGTGCTTCCGCTTTGTTGCCGTATGCGGAAGCATGTCTTGGCCACTGGTGCCCTTCGACGTTGCTCAGGGCCGTGAGCTTGTTGAACGGCGGCCACCTGAATCGACAGAAGAACCGGACCGCAGAATATCCAACAAGGATCTACGAATATCGAAGGAACGACGAACGACAACGACAAGAACACCACGAGCGGTTTCGTCGTCACTTCGTGATTTGCGGTTCGTCTGTAAGATTGCCGTGTGACTGGTGCACCGAGCGACGAAAGCGACTTGAATGGCAGAACTCACTACGACACGACCTAGCAAACGCCCGCACGCCGTCGTCCTGCTCAGCGGCGGGTTGGACTCTGCGACCACGCTGGCCATCGCCCGGGATGAAGGCTTCACCTGCCATGCCCTGAGCTTCGATTATGGCCAGCGGCACCGCTTTGAATTGGAGGCAGCCGCCAAGGTCGCCCGCAGCCTGGGGGCTGCTGATCATCGAATCGTCAGGCTGGACCTCTCCGCCTCGGGCGGGTTCGGGCGCTCAGCGTTGACCGACGCCATCGAGGTGCCCAAGGACCGAATGGATCGCGGGGACATTCCGGTCACTTACGTCCCAGCCCGCAATACGATCTTCCTTAGCATAGCCCTGGGCTACGCCGAAGTGGTGGGGGCGTTCGACATCTTCATCGGCGTCAATGCCATCGACTACAGCGGGTATCCCGATTGCCGGGGGGAATTCATCGAGGCGTTCGAGAAGATGGCTAACCTGGCCACAGCCGCCGCAGTGGAGGGCAAAGGGCGGTTTCGCGTCCGCGCGCCGCTGGTAGGCATGACCAAGGCGCAGATCATTCGCAAGGGCGTCTCGCTTGGCGTCGACTACTCCCTGACCCATAGCTGCTACGACCCTTCCGCGGCAGGCAAGTCCTGCGGCCGGTGCGATTCATGCCGCATCCGCCTGGCAGGGTTCAAAGAGGCCGGCCTGGTCGATCCAGCTTGATTTGTATCAAAAAGCGGTTGGGGCTGTGATTCATGCGATATCGCATTGCCTTCACTACCAGTGATTCGAAGGAGTTCGAGGAACCTCCGCGCCACGTCCAGACATGCCCACCGCAAAGGACGTCTATCGCCGTATTTGATGCTGAGACTCAGCTTATCTGCCAGCCAAGGGAACCAATGCAAGCTCCGTGCAGGCGGCAATACGCGTAAAATCATTGTCTGCCGTCAGCAGTGGAAAGCCCGATTCAATGCAGGCGGCTGAAATCAGGAAATCAACTGGCCCGGCCTGAACGCCTCTGGTTCTGCACTCATAGCGTATCTGCGCGGCAAGTACAAACGTAGTTCGATGCAAAGTTAACAGAGGAACCGGCTCCAGAATTGATAGCAGCCGGTCGAACTGCTTTTTTGAGCGAAGCCCATCCAGCAGCTCTTGAAGAATCGGCCCTAACAGGAACAGTCCCCAACCAGCATCCACACAATGCCTTAATGTCTGAACATGAACGTCATGCTCGTTCACCGCTTCTCGACGCAGAGACAGCGACCAGACCGAGGTGTCAACGACGATATTCACGTCGCTCCTTCTTGTAGTCCCAATCCTTGCGGAAGTCAAAGGTCCCCATTGCCCGTAGAATTCTTCGCTGGTTTCGACGCGCGATAAATTCTTCAAGCGCCACGGTCACAGTTTCCTTCTTGGTGCGGAAGCCCCCAGCCTGCTTAGCCTTGTTGAGCAATCGATCATCGATGGCCAGGTTCGTCGACATATATGTCTCCTATGTGTAATTCTTACACATTATACATCTAGCGGAGGCAAGAGAAAAGGGGACATTCAATCTATTAGTCCTGAGTTTCCGGCATCATGGATCAGGTTACGTGCTTCCAGTGCACCACGATCTTGCCGGCCAACTCGCGATCTACCGTGAACTGGCTGTAGCCGACTTCGAAGACGAAGGATGGGAACTTCCGCAGCAGGCGGATGTGCATGCCGGGCAGGACGCCGATGGCCATCAGCTTCTGCACCTCGCGGGTGTCGCGCGTCGAGAGGTAGGCGACGCTGCCTTCACCGCCGGCCTTGCCGTCGCAAAGGGGGCTTACGTCCTGGATCCGACCTGCCCGCGCGTGCTCGCAGCAGGGGGCCGGCGGAATGGCCTTGCCGTGCGGGCAGAGGCGGGGATGGCCAAGCAGGCTGCAAATCTTCTCCTCGACATCGCTGCGGATAATGTGCTCGAACTGGCAGGCGTCCTGATCGATTGTCTCCTCCCGTACAGCCAGTACGTCATGAAGCAGGCACTCAGCCAGGCGATGCCGCCGCACAACCTGCCGGGCCATCTCCAATCCCAGCGGCGTAAGCGGCCCGGCCACGCCCGGTGCATCAGTTCGCGAAAAGTACCCCATATCCTCTGCCGCCTTGACCACATCGGCGGCAGCATCGGACGGAATGACAGCCTGTTCCACCTGGCAGAGATACGCCTCTTCGAGCAACTCCTCAATCCGCGGGTCGATCATTTCTGCGTTTTCTCCAGTTTCGGATGGCCTTGACCAGGCGGGTTTCCCTCGGCGATTCATACCCGCAATGTGGGCAGCGGACGTGCTTGCACCCGCCAAATAAGCTGCAGGCCTTGCAGGAGCGCGTGGCCGCCTCCTCATCAAATTCCTTCCCACAGAAGCTACATATCATAACTGCATCCTATGACGGTTTTTTGGCCGTAAACAATGCTCCCGCCGGAAGGCGGGGGACCCCCGTGCTTCCGCACGGGGCTTCCTTTGGAATCGCCTTCATAACTGAACCCGCAAGAGCCCCAGGCACATGTTGACCAGGAAACCCATCGCCAGCGCAAAGATCGCAATGAATGCCGATATCAGCAGCGTCATCTTCAGGCCGCGTTCCTTGTGCATCACCAGCAGTTGAGCGACGCATGGCAGGAAGAGCGTCAGAGTGACGGCTGCCACCAGGAGTTGATTGCCCGCAAGCTTGCCCTGCTGGTGCAGATCGTACAAGCCGGCCACGCCGTAGTCGCGCCGGAAGAAGCCGAACAGGAATGCTGTCGCGGCGTCCGCCGGCAGGCCGATCATCTGCACGACTGGTTTCAGTCCATCCACAAGCAGGTCGAATACTCCCGTCATCCGGCCGATCCAGATCAGGACGCTGGCGACGATGAACAGCGGCAGGATTTCCTTGAAGTACCAGACCATTCGCGTGTACGTCTTGACGAGCACATTGGAGATGCGCGGCGGGCGAAGGGGCGGCAGTTCCATATAGAAGCTGGGACGTGGGCCAGGAAGGAACTTCGCCGCTGCCAGCCCTGCGGCAAGGAACACGGCGATGATGATTCCCGCCCATGCGAGGAGGGCGGCTGGATGGCCGGCCAGCAAACCAAGGATGACGCCCATCTGCGCCGAGCAGGGGATGGCCAGAGCCAGCAGGAACGTCGCGATAACGCGCTCGCGACGCGTCTCCAGCGTGCGAGTGACCATGGTGGCCATCGTATCGCAGCCGAAGCCCAACACCATCGGGATGACCGCCCGGCCATTGAGGCCGATCTTCTTGAAGATTCGATCCACGAGCATGGCCAGGCGCGGCAGATAGCCGCTGTCTTCCAGCACCGAGAAGGCCAGGAAGAACGTGCCGACAATTGGCAGCACGATGGCGACCGCATAGCGGATGCCAAGAGTGACGATTCCGAAGTCGCCACCGAAGAGCTCCCTCAGCGGCGCCCACGGCAGCATGTCCACGGCCTTGTTCATCCATGGATTTATCCACTGTTGGAAGACCGTGCCTTCGAGGAAATTGACCATGGTGCCCGCGCCGAATTGGCCGACGAATTTGTACAGCCCGACGTAAAGCACCAGCAGCAGGATGGGAAAGCCCGTCAGCGGGTTCATAAGCACGTCGCTTAGCCGGCTGGCGAGGCTGGAGTGCTTGCGCGCTGGGAAGACGGTGCAGCCGGCGAGAATGTCATCGACCTTGGCCTGGATGGCCATCGATGTGTGGTAGTGCACGGTCTGCTTCAGCGTGCCCAGCACCTCCCAGATGATCTGCGAGACGTCATCGGCGGCGGATGGATCGCTCTGCTTGAGGCTGCGGCCTTCGTCGGCATCGCCTTGGAGAAGCAGCAGCGCCCGGGCTCTTTTGCCCGCGCCAGCCCGTGGCGGCAAGAAGGGAGTAATGCCGGCAACCGCCCGCTCGATGATCGGGCCATAGTCTATCCGCGAATTATGTTGGCCGTCGCCGCTCGGTGGGCCGATTCGGCTGGTTCGCTCGCTAAGCGCATCAAGCCCATTTCGTGAAGTTGCGATCGTTGAAACCACCGGGATGCCGAGGGCCTGCTCGAGTTTGGCGATGTCGATATTCACGCCGGCCTTGGCGGCCTCGTCGGACATGTTCAGCACCAGCACGACAGGCAGTTCGGCCTGGATAAGTTGCAGCGTCAGGCCAAGCATCCGCTGGATACTCTTGGCGTCGATGACGTGAATGACGGCCTTGGGATCCTCCTCCAGCAACAGGGCCCGGGCGACGCGTTCCTCATCGGTGATGGGCAGCAGGCTGTACATGCCGGGCGTGTCGATAAGTTCGACTTCACTGGATGGCATGGCGGATTTCACTGAGCTTCGCCGAACCGCCGGCGTCTGCAATGCATCATTGGCATTGTCAGACTCTGCAGGCGAGACGCCTGCACCGCAAGCAGCGGGGGCGCCTGCACCGCAAGTGCCGTTTGGCAGGCGCCATCGTCCGCGCGAGACCTCCACTGTGGTGCCTGGATAATTGGAGACGGTGACATATCGGCCGGTCAGCGCGTTGAACAATGCGCTCTTGCCGACGTTGGGATTGCCCACCAGCAAGACCTTTTGCAGGCCCGTGGTGTCAGCCTTGGCGCTTGCTTCCAGTTCGCCGTTCAGGCCGACCATTCGCTGCAGAATCGAACTTATACGACCCATCGTGCTTACTTTGCTATTGGCCGGGCCTTGGCCCGGGTCTTGGTTGACAGTTGCCCGCAGGTGCGGCAGGCCGTCTTGCTGGAGATTCCGTCACGGCAACTACGTTTAAACTGTTCGATCCAGGCTGCGCCCGCCAGGGGGCAGCGATTGATGAAGTCGGCCAGTTGCCTCAGCCGCCGCAGGACGATCTCGTCCATGGCGTGCTCCATGCGGCAGGCATTGGCCTGTGCATCACGTGCCGAAAGGCCAAGGACGCTTACCAGGAAGTCGCTCAAATCGCTATGGCGCCGTGCCACCTGGGCGGCCAGCTCGTTGCCGCGGTCGGTGAGGGTGACGAACTGGTAGGCCTGGTAGTTCACGAGCTTTCGCTGCGCCAGCGTTTTTAGCGCAGCCGTCACCGAGGGCATGGCCACCTGGAGAGCGGCAGCGATATCCCGCACGCGGGCGACCTTATTGGCCCGGACCAGCGAGAGTATCGCCTCGAGGTAGTCTTCCATTGATTCCGACAGGCCTTCGGCCTTAGTCATTGCGTAAGTCCTTATATGGACGCTAGCAGCATCCGCAAGTTTGTGTTAACTAACATTATGAGAAGTGCAAAAGAAAATTGCAAGAAGAAAACAGATCGTCAACCCATCGCGTGCGTTCGGCATGAAGAGGCGCATTGCCGCCGCTGTTGTGTGTCTTCCTGCTATTCTTCGTGTTCTTTGTGTCGTTGCGGTGAATCGCCGTTGTCGTTCAATCCGGAACTATCGCAGTAGCGGCTTGAGGATCAGGTCCAGCCCCGTAAGCGTGACAAGGACATACACGATCCACTGGAATTGGCGCTCATCGAGCTTGTGGTGGAGGTAGACTCCCAGGAAGGCCCCGGCGATGACCGAGGGAGCCAGAACCAGGTTCGCCCCCAGTGTCTGAAGGCTGAGCATGCCCAGGAACCAGTACGGCACGAGCTTGATCTGATTGCCGAACCAGTAGAACAGGGCCGTCGTGGCGACGAACCGCTGCTTGTCCATTCTCTGCGGCAGCAGGAACATGGTGACGATAGGCCCGGCTGCATGAGCCATTGTCGAGGTCAAGCCCGCGATAGTGCCAACTGAAGTCGCCTGCCACAGCACCGGGCGAAACGGCAGCGATTCGCCGCGCTTCTGTCGGATGACCTGAAGGATCACCAGCGCGATCGCGATGACGCCGATGGCAATCATCATGATGGAGTTGGCCAGGGTCTTGGTCGATGAGGCAGCGGAACTGATAGCGGCCTGCTGCTGCAACGCCGCCATCAGCCACCAGGCCGCGAGCATCCCCAGGATGGCGCCGGGCATCAATGACATGGCTGCCTGCGTGTTCCATTTGCGCCACCACTGGGTGAGGATGACGTAATCGCTGATGACGAGCATGGGCAGCATGATTCCCAGTGCCAGCGGCACGTTGTCGCCGCAGGCGATGACCATCAGCGGCGTAGCCAGCAGGCCGATGCCACCGCCGAAGCCGGCCTTGGCCATGGTGGACAGCGCGGCGGAAACAGAGCCGACGGTAATGAAGAGCAGCAGGTTGTGGATCTCCGGCGGCAGAAGCGACACACACAGCATGAGATGCGAAGTCCTTTCAGATCCCATCGACAATGTTCGCGAATAGAATGCAAATTCGCTGGATCGGAACCAGAGTCACTTGTTTCAGTTGTTGTCTCCGGCTTCTATAATACACGCTGTTTGGGCGATGAACCATGGATACGCCTTTGCACATAGTGACGTGCGCGAAGTGCTCTCAGCAACTGATCGTGGGCAGAGCTGTAACAAACGCCCGCCTGCGATGCACGTGTTGCGGAGAAGTTTTCGTTGGTAGCAGTCAGGCCACGCAGCAGGCCGACCAGGGCGATTCGGCTGAATCGCCAGCCAATGTGCCTGAGTCGCCTCCCGCATCGCCCGGGCCGACTCACTTGCAGGGAGGATTTGTTGCGCCCCCGGAATTCGTTCAGGGCCGTCAGGCTGTCCAGCGGCGAGCATCGTCGCCCGCGGATGCTGACAATGCCAAGGATGTGCAGGCGGGACGGCTGCGCCACAAAAACCGCGGGCGGCGCTGGCCGATGGTTATGGTCGTTATTCTTGTCCTGGCAATGGCGCCGCTGGTGGGCGGCATCTACTACCTGACGACGCACCGGCGCTTGGTACAGAAAGATAGTCAAGGTAATGTCGTGCTGGATGCATGGATGACGAATCGAGAGGCTGACGCGCTGGCGGAGAAAATGGCTCAATCGCCCGCAACTCAGCCTGCAAATGCCCAGCCGCCAACCCAGCCGGCAAAGCCCGTGCCGCCGCTGGATGACGAAGCTGCCCCCGCACAGCCGCCCGTAATAGAAGACGCCAAGGACCCAACAGGACAACAATGATAATTCCGATTCGCACCGACTACCGCATGTCCCACCGCCCGTGGGTGAACTACGCCATCGTCGCGATCAACGTGATGGTGTTCATCCTGGGCTACAACGGGATGGCCGGCGGCAAGATCGACTTCTACATCCTTCACCCCGACGAGCCGCAACTGCACCAATTCTTCACGTCGGTCTTCCTGCATGCCGGCTGGTCGCACCTGCTGGGCAACATGCTCTTTCTGTGGGTCTTCGGCAATGCCATGAATGACCGCTTCGGGCACCTGGGCTATTTTGCCTTCTACCTGGCCGGCGGAGTGCTGGCGTGCATCGGCTATCTGGTGCTGGGCGCGACCATGCCGGTTCTGGGCGCTTCCGGAGCGATATCCGCCGTGACGGGCGCTTATCTCGTGCTGCTGCCCAGGGCTCGGGTTACGCTGCTGCTACTGCTATGGGTCATCATGCCTTTCGAGGTCTCCAGCCTGTACTTCCTGCTGTTTCAGTTCATCTGGAACATCTGGCTGTCCGTAACCAGCGAGATGGCTGGGCAGGCAGGCGGCGGCGTGGCCTATGTCGCACACAGCAGCGGATATGCGTTTGGCATCGCGGTAGCGGCGCTGCTGCTGGGGATAAAGGCCCTGCCGCGCGACCCGTTCGACCTGTTGAACCTGCTGCGCACGTTCCGCCGCCGGCAGAGTTATCGCCGGATGGTGTCTACCGGCTACAACCCGTATTCGCCCGTAGGCGAGCATCTTCGCCGCGGGCAGGCCAGGACGAGCGCGACGACCATCAGCCCGACTGCGGAGGAGGTCCGCGAGTACCAGCTTCGCCAGGATATCTCGGTGTTGCTGGACCGGCACGATCTGACCAGCGCGGCTGACAAGTACCTGCAACTGGTTCAGGTGGCCGAGGACCCTGTTCTGCCGCGCCAGCAGCAGTTGGACATCGCCAACCAGTTGATGGCCACCGAGCACCACCCAGCCGCCGCTGACGCATACGAGCGTTTCCTGCGTCATTACGAGGGCAGCTACGAGCACATCCCCGACATCTACCTGATGCTCGGACTGCTCTATAGCCGATATTTACATCAGTACGATCAGGCGCGAAACTACCTGCAGAAGGCTGTCGAACGCCTCCAGGACCAGCGCAAATTGGACTTGGCTCGCACGGAGTTGCGAGCAATTTCATAAGCACGAAGGATGCCTCCGAGCATTGGTGCACAATCAGGCTCAAGCACTGGTGCCACCCCCAAGCGCAGCTTGGGGGTGCTAGCCCGAAGTTGCGATAAGGCATTGGTGCCGTGGTTTGCGGAGCATGGTGCCGTGGGTTGAAGCGAAGCGGAGCAACCACGCCATTCGAGTGACATGTTGGGACTAACTTAGACAAGGACGTCTAATATGCAAATACCGCTACCTCCCATTCCGGTTATGCCCGAAGGTGTCGAACCTGGTCTTATCTATGGCGGCATTGCCGCGACTGCCATCTTGTCCATCGCCTTGCTGCTTTGGGGCAGGACAATCCTCGGCCGGATTGTGCTGACACTGGCAGCCATGGGCGGGGGCTACCTGCTGGCCGGCTATTTCACAGAGTATATCCCTGTGTCTCCGCTGACGGTGCAAATCACCACCGCGGTGATATTGGGCTTAATTGCAGTGATCGGAGCGAGGATCCTGTGGGCGCTCCTTGGGGCGGCTGTCTTCGAGGCAATTGCCGTAGCTCTGATGGTCGGGTATTTCATCCAGAACAATCCGAGCCTGCCCTGGCCAGCATTTACGCCGGCCCCCGATTTTGCCGCCTACCTCGCCGAGTTGGGCCGCTATGCCCTGGGATGCCTGGAAGTCGCTAGAGGGCACAACCAGACGACTCTGCTGATGGTCACGATTCCCGCCTGCCTGCTGCCGTTGATGGTGGGCCTGGTCCAGCCTCGCATCGCGAGCATCTTCGTCACGTCATTGGCTGGGGCGGTCGGCCTGACGGGCAGCCTATGGTATGCCGCTGTCTTGTGGCGCAGCACGCTCTGGCCGGAAGAGCCTATGAGGCTGCTCATCCCCGCAGGCGTGGCTCTTGTGCTGGCGATCATCGGCTGGGTGTTCCAAGGCGCCGCAGAGGCCGCCGCAATGGCGGCCGCCCGCAAGGCCGACGAAGAAGCCAAGGCCAAGGAAGCCCAGAAGAAGAAGGAAGACCGAGTGCCGGGGATCAAGGCATGATGACGAATGACGAAACCCGAATGCCGAACCCGCTCCGCGTAGCCGCTACGCAGGGCGAAGCAGAGTCAATGACGAAACTGCAATGACAAGAGCGTCCGCGTCAACTATAACGATAGGATCGTTTCGTCATTTGGGCATTCGGGCTTGTTTCGTCATTCGGACTTCGTCATTCGGACTTCACAGCGACCAACCATGAATGAAAACTACACGCAAGTTCCAGTAGTGCCAGCCGACGGGTCGGCTTTCATCGAGCAACTGCGGAACTGGCAGATGCCCTCGCAGGAGCAGTACATCAACTACCTGATGTCGCTGGGGATCCTTGAAGGAATCGTGCTGCTGGCATGCGGGCTAGTGTATCTGCTGTATGGCTGGAAAGTCTTCCGCATTCTGATTGTCGTCAACGCCGCCATCCTGGGTGGATTTCTCGGAGTTCAGGCAGGCCAATTGCTGCAAGGCCAGAACATGCCCCTGTTCGGCGCTGTCGCCGGAGCGGTGCTGCTGGCTGCCTTGGCCTGGCCGTTGATGAAATTCGCCGTCAGCATCATGGGTGGTCTGATCGGCAGCGTGCTTGGTTTCTTCATCTGGACTTCCGTCAGCAATGCCGCCGGAAACCCAGGGCTGAACCAATATGCCTGGGCCGGCGCACTTATAGGCCTGGTTACGCTGGGCCTGCTGGCGTTCATCATCTTCCGCATCACGATCATCATATTCACCGCCGTCCAGGGAGCTTTCCTGACGGTCGGGGCCATCATGGCGCTGCTGATGAAGTTCGAGATGCCTCGCGCCCGCTTGCTGACGGCCTTCAGTTCAAACCCGCACCTGCTGATGCTCGTGGTTCTCGTGCCGACCTTGATCGGATTCGGGTTGCAGTACACGGGCACCAGGAAGAAAGGCCCAAAGAAGCCATCTTCCGGCCCCGCCAACGCCGGCGAGAACACGTAAAGCATTGCGAATTGCGAATACTTTCGTGCCAAGGCCGGTGGCATTCACGGACATATCTGTTCTGCAATGGATCAATGCTTGCCAGCAGACCTTCACGAATGAGATTCGCAATTCGCAATGCGAAACTCGCAATTGCTAGTCCCAATGTCCCGGACGGTAGTGATGGCCGTCCTTATCACGTTCCCACTTGTCGGGCGTCCAGTGGGCGCCCTTGCGGGGCGGCTTGACGTAATGCCCGGAAACCCAGACGTACTTGTGATGGTCCTTGTGGTAGCTGTAATAGCCGGCGATCCAAACGTGCTCATGGCTGGGCGGCGCTGGCCGGACTTCTATGCGGGCACGCGGCGGCGCCTCTTTGACGATGATGACATCACGCGGCCGCTCTTCGACCACTACCACACGTTCGCGTGGCTGTTCGATGATAACGCGCCGATGCTCGACCGGCCGCTCGCGAATGACGACTGGACGATGGCGATGATCATCGCCGCAGCCAGCCAGGAAGGCTGCCAAGCCCAATGCGCCAGCGCCAAGAACCACATACGTGCTCTTCATAATCTGCTTCCTTATGTAGAGGATAGATGCTTGTGAATGCCTCTGCGACATTAGACAAATCTGCCGGGACAAAGGTTTGGCAGAAATGGCAACTGTTACATTGGCGAGCTGAGTTCGTCTGGTTCGAAGGTGCCTGGCCGAGAGTGGGCCTGACGTTGTCTGGCCGGAAGTTTCTGGCCTGAAGTTGTCTGGCCGGAAGGGCCAGAATAAGGACGCCCAGGCCGAAGCGAAGCGCAGGCCTGTGAACGTGGCTTGAAGAAAAAGAAGCCCTGAGGGGGCGAAATCCAAGTGGTTTATTCCGCCCTTTCAGGGCTTGCTGGAATTGGCCGGCCTACCCAGGGCTGCGCTTTCGCTGCGCCCTGGGCTTCCAGATTTCGGGCCTTTGGCCCTGACAACTGGGCTTCCGCTTGGCCTGATTCACGCCGTCTCGATGGCCTTGCAGATCGCGTCGATGTCGTCCTCGACTGGGATCGGCACATTGGCGAACGGGCGATCGCCGGCGACTTCCTTGCCCTTGGCATAATTACCGGTGTGATAGCCCACGGTTGCGTCGGGGTCCTTCAGTGCATGGCCGGTCAGGATGCAGACGACGCGGGCGTCCTTGTCGATGACGCCCTCAGCGATCAGTCGCTTGGCGCCCGCGACGGAGGCAGCCGAGGCCGGCTCGCAGCCCAGCCCGTGCCGGCCGACCTGGGCCTTGGCATCCATTATCTCGCTATCCGGCAGCGAGCGCACCACGCCATCGGTGACCTCCAATGCCCGCAGGCATTTGGAGGCATTGACCGGCCGGGAGATTTCGATGGCCGACGCAATAGTGTGCGGCAGGCGATGGGTTTCGTCCTGCCATGCCCAGTCGTCAGCCACCGCATTGCGGTCATATCGGCCGGCGTTCCACTTGAGCTTCTTCTGGTTTACGAGGCGGTCGAGCGTGTCGGCCCCGGCGGAGTTGATGACCGCCAGGCGCGGCAGGCGGCTAATCAGGCCCAACTCCTTTAATTCCATGAAGGCCTTGCCGAAGGCTGAGCTGTTGCCCAGGTTGCCGCCGGGCACGACGATCCAGTCCGGCGCCTCCCAGGCCAGTGCCTCCAGCACGCGATACATGATGGTCTTCTGACCTTCCAGGCGGAAGGGATTAACCGAGTTCATCAGGTAAAGGTTGAGCTTTAGGGCGGCCTCCTTCACGCGGCGCATGCATGCATCGAAATCGCCGGCGATCTGCAGCGTGCGGGCGCCATAGTCCAGCGCCTGCGCCAACTTGCCGAAGGCAATCCGGCCGGAACCGATGAAAACGATCGACTTCATGCCGACGTTAGAGGCGTACATCGCGAGGGAGGCTGACGTATTGCCGGTCGACGCACATGCAACGCGCTTTGCGCCGACCATGCGGGCATGGCTGAACGCAGCCGTCATGCCGTTGTCCTTGAACGACCCGGACGGGTTCAGGCCCTCGTACTGAAGGAAGAGATGGCCCTTAGCGAGGCCGACATAGCTGCCAACACTCGGGTTGGGCTGAAGGATTGTCTGGCCTTCGCCGATGGTGACCTTGGATTGATCGCCGCAGAAGTTCAGCAATTCGCGGAACCGCCAGACGCCGGAGAAGTCCAGGCTGTTTCGCCGGCTGGCCCAGCGTGCCTCGAAGTCGCGGAGCGACTTGGGCACGTTCAGCCGGCTCCAATCGTAAGCGACATCAAGCAACTCGCCGCACTTGGGGCAGGCAACCAGCGTCTGGGCCACATCGAACGTCGCACCGCAATCGGGGTTGATGCATCGCTGAAACACGGCGTTACTCATGATTCTCTCTCGATAAGAATGTCAAAAGTTCAGACCTACATGTTAGCGAATATGCACCATGATGGGAATATTGGATTGAGAAGCAACGGCGATTCACCACAACGACATAAAGACCCACCAAGCAACTACCTCAAGAGTGTGACGCACCCGCCTTTGGGTGTGCATGATGCCGGTTTCCAGGAAATGTTAATCGCCAGCATCAAACACGTAAGCATCTTCGCCTATTCTGAGGTCGCCGGCGTTGGCGCGACTGGCGGCGTCCTTGCCGACCGTACAGCCCCAGTATCCTATCAGGCTGCCACCAAACCAGAACTCGATAGTCCTGGTTCTTTGATGAAAACTAACTTGTGGGCCGAGTCGTAGGCCTTTCCAATGCGTCCCCTTATGCCAGTCCAACTCCGCGAGTGTTCTGGCTTTTTCTGGAAGCGCGCTTGCCGGCACCGTATAGGTGTCACTACTGATTTCGTCTGGCCGTGCGTTTGAAGGCGGAACATAAGTCTGCGTCCATTGCACCAGCGTGGGAATGTCTATCTGCGCTTGAATCCATAGACGGAACCCAAGCCTGTGCATAAGGGAAAACGCCGGCAAAGGCACCAGGTACAGAAAGCTCAGAAGGACGATTACTTGCATGGCCGCGGCGAATCGTGACTGTGAAGAATGTGTAAGTCTTTTCACTATTTTGTAGATGACCAGCCAAATCAAGGCAAAGAGCGTGAAGGGAACCGCGGGAACCCATAAAAATGCAAATAAGTATGGCGGGTAGCCGTACAGGCCGAAGATGAATGAGTCTACCTTCAGCAGGAGGCACAGGCCCAATATGGCCAGCAGCACGAACTTGACGACTCTTGGCTTCTTTTGGGGCGGTTGGGAATGGTCAAGCGACTGCGACTTTGCGCCCTGATTGATTTCGCTCGAATCAGCCATTGCTGCCCCTTCAGGCGATAGTACGAGTTAACGAGTCAACGAGTTAACGCCGTTGCCGTTTCGCCGTTTACTTCGTGCGTTTCGTGTAATTCGTGGACTTATGGCCTCGCCATCACCGCCAGCATGGCATAGGCGGCTGGGGCGGCCAGTAGCGGCGAGTCGAGAATGTCCAGGATGCCGCCGAACTCGGGCATCAGGTGGCCGCTATCCTTTATGTTCACCGAGCGTTTGAGCAGGCTTTCGCAGAGGTCGCCGAACTGGCCAACCAGGCCAACGATTGCTCCGAAGATGGCCGCCTGAGTGATGGTCATCTTGTGCCCGGCCAGCTCGATGCCCAAGGCCCAAGCTATGAGGATGGTGACAATGGCCGAGACCGCCAGTCCACCGGCCAGGCCTTCCCACGACTTGCCCGGTGAAAGCCAAGGAATGAGTTTGTGCTTGCCGATGGCAGAGCCGGTGAAATATGCCCCGATGTCGGTGCACTTCACTGCGGCCAGGAACAGGATCAGTGCAGCCAGGCCAAACTGCACGCGGATGTTCAGCACGATCCCACCGGCAATCCCCAGGTACGTCATGGTCAGCAGGCTGGCGGCGATTCGTCCAAAGGCCCCAGCTGAACTGGCACGAAGCATCTGCTCGGCAAAGATGAGGCAGATGGCCGCCCCCAGAATAGCCAGCACCACGCCTCCATCTGGGGCGGAGGCGGCAACCAGTTGCCACCAGAACGGCAGCGTTGCCAGGGCGAGGCTTGTGAGCAAGGAAGAGGCCGACAGGATGGACAGGCCCGCGGCGGCGGCCATCTTTCGGACCTCCCATACTGCCAGGCTGATCAGCAGGAGGAACAGGCAGGCTAACGGCAGGCCGCGCACCTTCAGCAGGGCCTGCGATGAGGCCTCCCACAAGCCGGTGGAGATATTGAAGCGATCCTGGGATAGACGCCAATCCAAATAGAACACGCCAGCCATAATGGCGATCATTGCCAGGCCGAATACTATACGTTTGACCATCTTGGCGTTCATGAAAGTATTTAGCGCCTGCGGGCGGGCAAAATCCAGCGAATTGCGCGCCTCGCAATGGCAAGACGGCATTATAATATGGCTACCGCATCAGTTGCAGAGGTGTCGCATGCTGGCATTAAGCAAAGGTCTAATCTACGTTGTGTTGATCGCGGGGGCTTTCTACGGCGTCATGTACGCCCGCAGCCGGGTAGGCCCCAAGAGAATTCCCGGCACTGTCGCCTTTCGCGGCAAACACGGGACGGTGTACATTTCTATCTGGGGCAGCATCGTGTTCTCGGTTCTGCTGTCACTGCTGATCTATGTATTAACACGTATCTAGCGATTGCCGTTTAGCCGTTTTGATTCGTGCGTTTCGTGTGATTCGTGGACTCTAAGTCAGTCTCAATCGCCGATCACTTCTCGTCTGCGTAATGATTTGACCTCGCTGCGGCGTTTCTTTGCTTCTATGCGCCGTCTGCGCGATGAAGCAGTAGGGGCGGTCTTGCGGCGGCGCTTGGGGGCGACGGCCGCCCGTGCGATCAATTCCACCAGGCGATCGATGGCCTCCTGGCGATTGCGATTCTGCGTGCGGTGCCGGCTGGCCTCGATGATGAGCACGCCCTCGGCCGTCATCTTCCTGCCGGCAAGGCTCGCCAGGCGCGCGTGGACGGCCGGCGCTAATGCGGGGCTGTGGGCGGCATCGAAGCGGAGCTGGGCAGCCGTCGCAACCTTATTGACATTCTGCCCGCCAGGCCCGCCGGAGCGGACGAAGACAATCTGGACCTCTTCGTCCTGCAGAGAGATGTTGGGATTGATTCGGATCATCGGTCAACGACCTGGAGTCCTCGAATTACACGAAACGCACGAACTAAAAACCTTCTTCAGACTTCTGTCGTTGCGTCGTTTTCTTCGGACTTCTGCCCCTCGGCCTTGCTCGGGGCCCTGAGCCCATCGAAGGGCGGTTCGGTGTTGGATATTGAATATTCGTCGTTATTCTTCTTGGCGTCCGTCTCATCCAGCCTCTGATTGATCAGGGCCATCCGCTGCGCCAATTGGCGGATGTCCTCGGCCTGCTTGGAGATGACCATTGCGAAATGCATCACGATCATGGCCATGAAGAGGAATATCGCCAGCACGACGATTGTCAGGTAGTTGACGTTGAGTTTGTCCTGCAGCCAGATGACCAGGCTGGGGAATACGCCCAGGACGATCAGCACCAGCGACGTGACCAGCCAGAGCATCGCGTATTCTTCGCGGAGCTTGCGCCGGCGGATCATCTCGACGGTAACCAGCAGTACCACCAGCGCCATCGCCAGCGGGACCAGTTGACGGATGATCGGGATGTTCATATTCGCCAGGAGGTTCATATTGCGCCCTTTCTGAGCATTGCCCTTTGACTATATCGCGAAGGGCTACCGCAAGAAAGCCAAACCGAAGGTGCGATTCAAAGCTCTGTTGATGGCGCAGCCAGATTGTTACAATGCCGTTTGCATGTTTTGCAGCGTTGGGGCTGCGAAGGAACTATTTGTAGAGGATGCCGCTTTGAATATCTGGCAGTGGATCACAGAAACGGCTAATGCGTATCCTGAATTGGCCTATCTGATTATCCTGGTGGGCACGTTCCTCGAGGGCGAGACAATCGTCATCCTGATCGCCAGCATGGCCGCTGACGGCCGGCCAAACCTGGCGTTGATTATTCTGTCAGCGTTTGCTGGCAGCCTGGCGGGCGACCAGACGTGGTTCTATGTTGGGCGGTTCAAGGGTAAGCGGCTGCTGGCCAAGCGCCCGCTCTGGCAGCAGAAGGCACAGAAGGTCTATCGATTGCTGGAGCGGCACAGCACGTGGCTGCTTTTGGGGTTCCGCTTCTTGTATGGCCTGCGGAACGTGACGCCCTTTGCCCTGGGCATGAGCGAACTGAGCGGCAAACGATTCCTCATCCTCAACGCAATCGGCGCGGCCATCTGGGCATTTGCGTTCGGCTATGGTGGATACAAGATTGGCGAGGCACTCGAAACGAACCTCAAGCACTATCGTTTTCATGTGCTGGCTGCCCTCTGTCTGATTGTGGCTGTGATTTGGCTGGCGAAGGTCATCCGCAACCACCGGCGGTCAAAGAAGGCGCTGGCACAGCAAAAGGCGGCGCAGCAGGCGGAATGAAGCGAGGAAGCCCCCGCCGGGAGGCGCGGGATGGCGTCCCGAATGGGACGCCAAGGTGGGTGGCATGGCGGGCGTTGTTCCCCGCCATGCCAAGCACCGATTCTTTAATGTCAGTCTGCCGCCTGCATGGCGGCAAACTACGGCCGCCATGCCACCCGTTAAGCCACTCAATCATTTTCGCATCGGGAAATCCGCCCCGGTCATGGCCTTCATGTTGGCTGGCACGTCCAGGGCGCGCATGTACTGCGGCAGCGGGCCGGCTGATGACATGATGAACGCCGTGCTGTTCTTGTTGTTCAGGCTGCCGTGCGTGGAGGCCAGCTTGACCCACGATGCAAAGCCCCTGGCCCCGCTGTAATAGCCGTCCTGCAATGAAACGATCACATCGGGCTTGTTCTCCGCCAGCGTATAGTGCGCCCGCCATAGCCGCTGGAGCGGATTGGGGTACTCGTGCTTGATGGTTGCTGCCAGCAACTCCCGCGCATCGTAGTAGCCCTCGGCGTCGGCGGCCAGCGTTGCGAGAACCTCCTTCAGCTTCAGCGGGTCGCCGCCATCGATCATCCTGTAGCGGAACCTGCCGGAGCGTTCTTCGATGACAGCCTGCCCCCGCCCCGAACCAAGCACCACCACCGCGTCGCGCCGAATATAGCTCGCGATGTCCACGCCGTCTGCGGCGATCAGATCCGCCGCCAACTCAGCCGGCTGATTGGTCGAAAAGCCCGCATATGTCACCAACCCAAATCGAACATAGGCCACATCGCGATCCCGGCGCAGACTATCGACAAGCCGCCAGCCTTTGCCGCCCAGGTAGTTCTCCAAGTCGATTCGCGTCGCATTCGTGTAGCTATGGCCGTGGTCGGACATGATTGTGATCTTCACCAGGCCGCGAGTCTCCCAGAGCACCTGGTTCACCAGTTGCTCTATCCGCTCCAGGCACCGCAACTGGCCGGCGGCCCCCTGGCTGGTGCCCACGCCGGCGGAACTGACGTAGTAGGCCAGCACTTCCTGCGTCTGTCGCTTGCGGAAGAGGCGCAGGCTGTCGCTCGTTTCTTTCTTGAAGACCGGCCAGGGCTCCACATAGCCGATCGCGTCCCAGATGGTGTTGGCCCGATACTGCAGCAGTTGATTGTATGGCTCGTTGACGCCGCGCAGATAATCCCATGACCCGCCGACCATCTTGTTGACCTTGCGGTCGTAGTACAAGGCCTCGAATGCCCGGCATGGGATGTAGCCCAACTCGTCCTCCAGGGTCAGGTCCGTCAGCGTGGGGTAGGGGGCGATTATCCGCGAAGGGCGATGGCATACACGCAGGCGGCCCTGCTCATAGAAGCGCTCGACTACGTCATAGCAGAAGCCATCCAGGATCAGCACCAGGTGGCGGCAGCGGGAGAAGGGGATCGTGTCGAGGTTGATGATATCATCCGCTTCGCTGCCATTCGGCCGGCTGTAACCGATGCGGTTCACTCGGCCATGCTCGTCGGCAAAGAGGAAAAAGTCGGCCCGGCCATCTTTGTCAGCATCGTAGGCAGCCAGTGCGCCAGCCGAGCGTGCCGCCTCGGACAGCGAGGAGGCTGGGAAGTTCACGCCGGTGGAACACCCGCCGAACAGGATCGAAAGTAGAGATAGGGCCACGATGAGACTCCATTTCGAATTGCGAAGTTCGAATTGCGAATTCTCTTTAACCGGTGCCGGCTGGCAGGATTCTTGTTCAGCTCGGAATAGCGAGCCTGAGGAAAGCATATTCCATCGCAAGTCCAAGTGTCTGCGCGAAGGAAATTCGCAATTCGCAATTCGTCCCTCGGCTTCGCTCGGGACCCTGAGTCTGTCGAAGCGCAACTCGCAATGCTCTGCTTGCATCTTTCAATTCCGATCGCTGATGGGTACTTTTATATCATGCTCGCAATTCACTATGATATTCAGCCGGCCGGCTGGGTCGCGTGCAAAATCCTTCAGCCGTTCTGGCCGACGTGCCGCGTGAGCCGCCTGGGCGGCCTGGGCCTGCGCGAAACGGCGTCGCCCAGCCTGCCCGGCGACGACTGGGTTCGCTTGCGCAGCGTGCTGTCGGGCATCTGCGGGACCGACATCGGCATCATTGCACTAAGGCAGCCGGCCAATTCCATCCTCCAGGCCTTCAGCTCCCAGCCGATGATTATGGGCCATGAGAACCTGGCCGTCGTGGAGGAGGTCGGCCCGGCGGTTGACAAGGCCTGGCTGGGCAAGAGGGTCTGCGTCGATCCGGGCCTTGGCTGTATTCCGCGCGGAATCGAACCGCTATGCCCGCGATGCCAGGCAGGGCAGTATGGGGCGTGCGAGAACTTCGCTGCCGGCGGCGAGCACGGCCTGCCGCCAGGCACGAGCATCGGCTACAACAGCAGGACGGGCGGCGGCTTTGGCCAGTGCTTTGTTGCGCACCAGAGTCAGCTTGTCGAGCCTCCTGCGGACATCAGTGACGAGCAGGCTGTGCTGACTGATCCACTGGCATGTAGTCTGCATGCCGCGTTGCGGGCCGACCTGTCATCCGCCCGCAACGTGCTGGTCTATGGTTCGGGCATGATGGGCCTGGGGCTCATCGCCTGCCTGCGGGCCATCGGCTATGCCGGCAGCATTGACGTGCCGGCGAGGCACGAATATCTGGATGCGTTGGCCATCAAGCTGGGGGCAAGCAGCGTGCTCAAGCTTCCGCGAGATGGCCGGGGGCGGTTCGAGGCTGTTGCTCGGCGAACAGGGGCGGAGGTAAAGGAGTCGCGCTTCCGCAACTTCATGCTCTGCGGCGGGTACGACGTGAGCTTCGATTGCGTCGGGTCGAGGCAGTCTGTCAATGAGTGCCTTAAGTGGACCGCCGCCCGCGGGCAGGTGGTGATGCTCGGCACCGGCCATGGTGGCGGCGTTGACCTTACGCCCGTCTGGTTCAGGGAACTGCACATCATCGGCGCGTATGGCCGGCAGGTGGAGCAATTCGCCGGCCGGGCGATCAGCACATATGTGCTGGTTCACAATCTGATGCTCGAAGGAAAGCTGAACGTTTCTCCGCTGCTGACGCACCGGTTCAGGATCGAGCAGTACAAGGAGGCGTTTTCCTTGTGTCTGAACAAGAGGGCAGGCAAGGCCATCAAGGTCGTGTTTGACTACCGCTAATGCTTTGTTGCCAGGCGCCCCTGTCCATCATTTCATTTCTGCTTTCAGGACTTGTCCTTCTTTGCGTTCTCCGCGTCTCAGCGGCGGTCTTTCTGGCCTAAAGAAGAAGCCCTGCCGGATGCGCTGTAAGCCGAGTTCTGTTTCGCTGGGCGGCGGGCGGTCGCCCAGCGATGAAGGCCATTTATCTAGCCCCGCCCTTGCGGACGGGGTCCAGCGGCCTACCCGCGATAATCGGCCTGAACCGGGCCTATCGCTGCTTGGCCTTACACCCGGTGGGGTTTACCCTGCCGGAAGACTCACGCCTTCCGCGGTGCGCTCTTACCGCACCTTTTCACCCTTACCAGGCGGCAGAGCTTCGCGGCTTGCGCTGTGAATGCAACTTCCGCCAGGCGGTATGTTTTCTGTGGCACTTTCCCTATTGCGCGAGCCGGCCAGGGCCGGCTGCACAACGGTGGGCGTTACCCACCACCGTGGTTCAGCGGTGCTCGGACTTTCCTCCCTCTGCCCGAAAGCAGAGAGCGGCCTTCCGCGCATCCGGCACGCCGATTATACGGACGGTTTTGATCTGCGCGGCGTAGATTCTCTGAAACAATGCCTCTTTCTTAACCACTGGTTTCCTCGCCTGCAAGAAATCCGACTTTTGATGTGTTCTTGTCCATTTTTATGATGACAAAGAGAAACTTGCGCGGTATATTCCAAGTGTTCAACGGCTCGCAGTTTTGGCTCAACAGGGTTTAGAGCCGCTCACCTCAAGACCCAGCTCACGTTGTTTGTACTGGGAAATGCCCTCTTTCCGAGTACTGGTTGTCTGTGGCATTTCAGAGCCTTTGTAGCGAGGTGAGTAGGATGTTCAAGAAGGGATTCTTAGCAGCGGTTGTGGCGCTGGCTATGATCGCGTCATACAGTCGGGCCGAGGCTCTGCCGGAGGGCAGAATAACCCATGACCCCTCTGTCCAGGCGGTCGATGCCTCCTCCGGCGGAGCAACATGCCAGCAGGCCAGTTCATCACATCAGGCTGTGCCTGTGCCAGAGCCGGCTACGCTTGCTCTTTTGGGCGTTGGCGCCTTGATCATGCTCCATCGCCGACCTGAACGCTTCATCGGCCAGGATGCTGAAGGCAAAAGAGAAACAGCGGCCGTGGCTGTCGTTGTATGCACCTGGCAGGATCGCCCCCAGGCTGAACAGAAAGACATGTCCTCCTTGATGGCTAAGTGAGGGTCACATCAATTCACGTGCTTTTGCGGCATCGCGGCAGTATAATCCCGGCCTTTGCTGCTATGGAGAAAGGCCACTGCGATGACGCCAAAAGAGGTAGTGTTTCAGTCGCTGAAGTTCGAACCGCCTGCTTATGTGCCCTGGGCTTGGCATCCCACTGTAG
>CAYQJH010000047.1:0-22827 GCA_964417755.1 uncultured Planctomycetaceae bacterium | reverse complement strand
CGATATTATGCGGTTCCCTTGCATGATATTCTGCTGTTCGTCGTTGTTGTTCTTACAGCACCTCCAGGCTGGGCAGTTGCAGCAGGTCGAGCACGTCGAGATCCACAGCCAGCTCAGCAAGGCCGGCCCTGCTGACAGAGGTCTGCTCGGCCAGGCGAACGGCTTCCTGCTTAGTCTCAGCATGGGATTCTTCCGGCGGCGGAAGAACAGCAGGCGTGAAGCTCAGTTCACTAATAGCGGCGGGGGCAACCTGCTCCCCGGTCGCCGAAACAACTGCCATCGCCACGCCGGCCGACTCCATCGGCTCTGAAACTGGCGCGATGTAAGGCTCAGCCGCCATAGCCGGCGCAGGCTCATGCGTCGGCTCGTCCTCTGCCGGAGGAGCAGCTTGCCCCACTTCCGGCGGAGCCGCTGGACATGGCTGCCCTTCGATATCTACGCTCAGCACAACGTCGGAGACAAACACATTGTCTTGCGGGTCGGCGTCAGCCTGAACGGCCGGCGTGGCCGTGGCTGCAAGGTAATAGTCACCGGCCTCAACGCCATCGGGCAGAACGAGGCTCACCTCGTAATCCACCTGCCCGTACTCTGTGCCGAAGTCGACATCGCGGACGAAACTGCTCAACAGCACAGCCCTGCCATCAACCTCTCCGCTGGCGGTGAGGTAGATGCTGAAAGCCACATTCCCCACGTTGCCGAAATTGCCATAGTTCACCAGCAACACGGTGGCCGACACATTGCGGCCATCGATTTGCACATTGCGCAATTCAACGCCCACGTCCACTATTGGGCCATCGAGAGTAAAGCATGAGCCATAGTCGCAATTGTCCGCAGGGTCGGCATCCTTCATAGATGAATCGAAGGTGGTCAAAATCTTATAGTCGCCGGCCGGCAGGTCGTCCGGGGGGATGAAACGCACAGCGACTTCCTTCTCGCCATCGGTGCCGAGGCTCAGGCTGACATCCTGCACAGCAAGCAGCCGGCGATGCTCGACGCCATTGTCGTCTTCCCAGGTAGCGTAGGTTCGCAGAGCGCCCCTGCCGCTGGCACTGCCGCCGTAGTTGCAGAAATAGGCTGTGCCGGTCAGCGTCTGGCCCTGCTGGATGTAATCATTGTCCCACTCCACGTTGATGCCGATATCTGGAAACTCCTGCTCCGAGTCGGGATCGATGTACTCGTCGAATGTGATCCAGCATTGGTCAAGATTGTCGCTTGGGTTGGCATCGACCCCACCGATGACAAGCTCGCTTTCGAGCCGATAGTCCCGGCTGGCGAAGTCTTGGGGGATGCTCAGGCTCACTTCCACATCGAGCTGCCCGCCGGACTGAAGCTCCAGGTTTACCCTCTGCGACTTTAGCCGCTGGCGATGGTCCTTGCCGCCGTCATCCTGCCAGCAGATATAGAGATTCAGCGTGCCCTGGCTGGCTGAGTCGGCGCCATGGTTGTCGATGCAGGCGTAGCCGATGAGGGCCTCGCCGCGCATGATGTAATCCGTGTCCCACCCCACGTAAAGCCCAAGATCGGGCAAGGCATCAGAAGACATCAGCAGACGGCTCTCAAGGCGCTCAAAGTGCGACAGCGGATTATGACTCACGTGATCCCCTTTCGCCGGGTTCGTGAACTCCCTTGAAGTGCATATGCTGATCTTATCAGAGATGCTCCACCTGTCAACGGCCATTCGAGCGGCTCAAAGATCGGCGATGTGTCAACCGCATCGCGCCATTTCGCAAGTGCTTATTATGACATGAGTTGTCAACAGTAGCGCCTGTTCAGTACTGTTCCGTTCTGTTCGATTCTGTTCGTCTCTGCATCGTTTCTTGACGGTTCTTGCGCGTCCTGGGACCTATCGCGGGCCAGAGGCCCCGTGCCCACAGAAGAGCGGCCGGCGCCCCATTAACGTGTAGCGCCCGCTCTTGCGCGCAGAAAGATGGTCGAAAATCGGTGCGCATAGTCATAACTCCTTTAGAGGCGAGGGGAAAAATAATCTCTACAAGATCGGTGTGGTGTCTTGGGCGCGACCCACATTGTGCGCAGGAAGCAGGTCAAACCGCTTACGCGTGTTTCGCCGGCGATGGGTGCGCGGGCAGGCTTGCTGTGTAGCGAGCTACTTCGCGCAACTGGCAATGCCCGCGCCGAGCCGTTCCAAACTTTACAGTATTTCCAGTACGCTTAGCCCAGGCACTATGCTGTAGTTCCATGCAAGGTTCGTTGTCTTGATCGTCTTGATTGGGGCGATCCTGGGCGTGGCCGAGTTGTTCAGCACGTGGATCATCGTCTGATCCGCAGCGAAGCTGCCGCCCGTCAGTTTCACGCTGCCAATGGTGGCCGCCGATGCATGGCTGCTAACCCAGGTGGAAGTCGTGATCGACTTGATGGCGATGCCGGCGGTAATGTCCTCTGCCTGCGACGCATGTTCGAGCATGCTGCCGTCAATGCCTGCAAGGATATTAACGGTGTCCATGCCGCCGAAGCTCAGGCTAGCCATGCCAAGCGTGGTTCGCAGGGTGCTGGCGGATGCAGCGCCGCGGACGGTAATGTTGCCGGCTGAGCCCGTGATGTCCCACAGCGCCTCGCCGAGCCGGCCGCCGATGGAAGCTGAGCCCAGCGTGTTCTTGCCGGCCAGCACGCCATCGCCCGTGAGGTCCAGGCCGGCCTGGAAGTCGCCATTTTCCGCGATGGCCAGCTTCTTGTTGACCTTTGTGCTCAGCTTGCCCAGCGATGGCGCGCTGATGACGTCTGCTTCGCCAGAATCCAGCCAGTTGGTCACGGTCAGCGACGCCATTGGCGTCAGCGAAGTAAAGCTCACATTGCTCACCTGGCCCATCGTTACCGCCAGGGTCGTCTTGATGTCGCCCTCAAGGCGGCCACCGATGTCGAACACGCCATCGGCGGCATTGCCCAGTGTCAGCGTGCCCAGGCTGTCATCAACCGTGAAATTACCCGTCAGGTTCACCGAACCGGCGGAGATGGACTTAATAGCGCCTTCGACGGTTATCGAGTCGATGCTCGCCTTGCCATCGTCCCCGATCAACTTGCTCTTCTTCGTGGAAATTGTTGCGGTCGATTTTGCGCTGGTTCCGGTGTAGACCACCTGCCAGCCGTCAAGCGTCTTGATGACCTCGCCGGTCCCGAGGCCCGACAGGCTGAAGGTCACGATCGTGCCGTCGGAGTCGGTCAGGATGAGCTTTGCGGGCTTTGACAGGCCCACGTTGCCGAACAGGCCGGCTGAGCCTTCTCCGCCAATGCCTGCGAAGTTCAGCGTCACGCTGCTGTTTTCGGCATCGTTGGTATTGAAAGTGATGCTGCCGCTGCGCTGCCCAACCTCGCTGGGAGCAAATGTTACCTCGACCGTGAAGGCCTCACCGACGGGGACAATAAAACTGCTGTTTGAAACAACGCTGCCCGTGTTCGACCTGACCACGATTCTGAAGTCGCCGGACATCGCGCTGAGCGTCTTGACGAAATTGGTGACATTGAGCGGCCTGTCGCCGGTGTTGCTGAGCGTAAAGGTGCTGACGGCTGAAGTTGCTCCCACCGCGGTCTGCGCAAATGCAACGGCCAGGTCGCTCGCATTGCCGCTTTCATCGCCCACCGACAGGGCCGGCCCCGAATTGGCTGTGCCGTTCATGCTGAGGGTAATGGAGCCATGGGCCGCATCGCTGGTATTGAAGACGATGCTGGCGCTGCGAGCCCCGGCAGCCGTCGGCCTGAAGGTCACTTCAACCTTGTAGCTCTTGCCGGCGGAGATAGTAAAATGATCAGTTGCAACGACGTTGCCGAGGTTGTCCTTGATGACAACGTTGAAATCCCCGGGGTTGCCATCGGCGGTCTTGGCGAAGTCCGTGATGTCCAGATCGAGATCGCCGGCGTTGGTGATCGTGAACCTGCTGATGCTGGATGTCGCGCCCACCAGCACCGGCTGAGCGAAGCTGATCGTCAAGTCGGTCGTCGTGCCGCTTGTGTCAGTGACCTGTGCGCGACCGCCAGAGTTGGCGCTGCCGGTGAAGGTCAGCAGCACCGCGGCGTTTTGGGGGTCATCAGTGTTGAAGGCAATATTGCCGGCGCGGTTGCCCGCAGCCGTCGGCGCAAACGCCACTTCGATGGTGTAGCTTTCGCCGGCAGCGATGACGAAATCGTCACCGGCCACCACGTTGCCGTCGGCGTCCTTTACCGTCATGGTGAAGTCGCCGCCGTTGCCGCCGGCCTTGACGAGGTTGGTAATGGAAAGGGCTTGTGAAGCATTGGTGTTAGCAAGCGTGAATGTATGGAGATCCGATGTCCTGCCGACAATCGTGGCGGGGAATTCGATGGCCTTGTCCGTGGCGATGTATTCAGAATCGGTAACCGAAAGGCTGGGAGCCGCGCCGACACCGTCGAACGTGAGCGTAATGGACTCGTTATTGTTGTCGTTTGTGTGGAACGTGATGCTGCCGGTGCGATTTCCGCGTGCGTGAGGCGTGAACGTTACTTCGACCGAATAGCTGCTTGCCGGGCCAATTTCGAAGCCGTTGGCCCAGTTCTGCGAAGGGACGATCTGGCCCAGGCTGTTCTTGACCACCACCGAGAAGTCGCCTGGGTTGCCGTCTTCGCTCTCGGCAAAGCTGGTAATGTTCAAAGCGCTCGCGCCGGTGTTGGTGAGCGTGAATGTCTTGGTCAGGCCGGGTCCGCCCCAAAGGACATCGTCGAAATGTAGTGACGTTCCGCCATCGTCGCTGTCCACCGTCAGAGCAGGGTTGTTCTCCAGGGGAATAGTGCTGTAGAAGTTGATGCCGACGCCGGCGGTGGCGTCATTGCTCCAATATCCCCACAGGCTGCCGCTGGCATCCGCCGTTACAGTTACCCTCGCAATATGAACATCACTTATTGCGCCGTTTTCCACCATCGTGTACCAGACCACGTCCGCGTGTTGCGACGAGATCGTATGACTTCCGAAGATGAACAAAGGCAACGATCCATCCGGCACTGCCATGTATGTGTCCCAGCGTACATCAGGGTCCACGAGAAGATCGTTCGGCCATGGAGGCGCATCGTTTATTTCGCTTCCAAACATGGGGTCGCGGCTGGTGCCGGCGGACGTGTTCTGATAGATGCTGCCGCTGGAAAGATCAACCCAAAGCTGCGCCATCGTCCAGTCTGTCGTGCTGGAGATCAAGAGATCGTAAGTGACATATTGAACGCCGCCGATCACAGGCCTGGCCACTTCTATCACGTGCAGGGCGTCGCTGGCGCCCAGCGTCAAAGCCTTGCCGGAGGCAGACAGGCTGACGTTGGCGTTGCCGGGATCGTCGCTTGCAAACGTAATGGCGGCGGCCTTGTCGCCTGTCGTGCCGACTGGATTGAATACCACCTGAACCGTATAGGTCTCGCCAGGGGCAATGGCGAAAACGTTGCCGGAGACGACCTGCGAGGCATTGTCGAGCACCGTCACGTCGAAGTCGCTTCCGATTCCCGGTGCGGAAAAGCCGCTGATATTCACAGCCGCATCGCCCGTGTTGGTCAGGCTGAAGGTGGCGGCCGTGCTGGATGCCCCCAGCACGGTGTCGCTGAGGCTGACGGCCCTGTCAGATGCATTGCCGATGCTGTCGACGATGCTGAGGCTGCCGCTCATCAGAAGGCGCGGTTCAAGGCGTTCGATTAGGGAAAAAACATCGCGGCCGGCCTGGCCAAAGGCGTGTTGGTACTTCACAGCATACTCCTTCTTGCACTGATGCCCGGGACGTCAAGCCCGGGCCTTTTGCGAACAGATCTGACTACAAGTAGTTTACCATTAATTAGTCCATCGGACAAAAAATAGGCGCATGTGGTGCGCAATTTCATGGTGCCATTGCATGGCGAATTCGGCGAGCTTCGCGTAACTGCCGTCTTCTGCCGCCATGCTCTTCATCGGTAGGTTGCATGGCGGCCTTGATCCGCCGCCATGCTTTATCTATGCCTGACAAAAGCGGTGAAGTGTCAGAGGATCTCGATTATCTCTGGCATCGCCATCGCGGATGCGGACCAGGAATAGCTTTCGGTGGGGTCCTGGGTGTCCAGATAACGCAGGCTCTTTATGGGCATGATCGACGGGTTGGCTTCATTGTTCAGCAGGTGAATCATCTTCTGGCCGGCGGCGAAGTCGCCGTTGATCAGGCTCAGGGCCCCTATTGCGCTTGCAGAGACATTGCTATTGCTGATCAGCCGGGGCAGGTCAGCCGGCGGCGTGTCCCGCCAGCCGACCACGCTGAGCGACTTGATTACACCGCGCCGAACAAAATCTTCAGGGGCGTCTGCACAATGCGCAGCAGCCGGGTTGACGCCGGCCAGGATGTCCATGTCCGTGAGCATGCCGAAGACCAGGTTGCCCATATTGCACGTGCTGCGAAGCGTGCAGGCGGCTGCCTCGGTCGAGACGGTTACATCGCCCATGTTGCCGGTGATGTTCCAGTCCGTCCCGGCCAGGCTGCCGGCAATGACAGCCTTGCCAAGCGTGGGTTTGCCCGGGGCCACCAGTTCGCCCGTAAGAATCAAGTCTGCGTAGAAGTCGCCGGGAATGGCCTGGGCATCGTTGCCAGTTACGGTGAGCTTGTCGATTGATGGGGCCTGGATGACCGTCTCGACATCCTCGTCATACCATCGGTCAACAGTGAGTGAGCCAATCGGCGTCAGCGAGGTCAGCATTAGATCCTGAACCTCATTGATGCTCAGGTTCAGTTTCGTTTTGATGTCGCCCCGCGCCCGCCGGCCGATGCTGATTGTGCTTCCATTGACGGCATTGTCCAGGATTAGCGTCTTGACGCTGCTATCGCTGGTGAAGTCGCCCAGCAGGCTGGTGGTGGCGGCTGCAAGCGACCCCAGCCCGCCATGCACGTTGACCGACTGGATCTCGAACAAGCCATCGTCGCCGGCCTGCTTGTTGCTCTTGGTCGCGATCTTGACATTGCTTGCAGCATTCGTGTTGGTAAAGATCAGGTGACGCTCGCCATCAAGATTGACCACCTGGCCGCTGCCAGCGCCGCTGAGGCTGAACGTGACAATCGTCCCGTCAAAGTCGGTCAGGATCAATTTTTGGCCCTTCCGGCCGTTGACGGTCCCGAAGAAGCCTTCAGACTCACCTTCGCTGAGGCCCGAGAAGTTCACCAGGACGAAAGGCTGCTGGCTGTCGCTGGTATTGAAGGCAAGCCTGCCGCTGCGCTGGCCGACGGTTGTCGGGGCGAAAGTGATCTCGGCTGTGTAGCTGACGCCGCCTGGGATAGTGAAGTTGCTGTCATTTTGGACAACCTCGCCGCTGTCGTCGTAGACGACCACGGTGAAGTCCCCCGGATTGCCCTGCTGCAACTTCGCAAAACTACTGATCACGATGGGATCTTCGCCCGTGTTGTCCAGCGTGAGGATCGCGGGCAGGGATTCCTCGAGTATTGACGCGTCGTCGAAGCTGATTATCCGGTCGCTGGCAATGCCGCTGTCGTCGCTGATCACAAGCGCGCTGGCCTGGCTCTGGCCGCTCAGTGTCAACGTGACGGTTTCGTCCAGAACATCATTGGTGTTGAAGACAATGCTGGTGCTGCGGTCGCCCAGGTCGGTGGGATGGAAAGAAACCACAAGGCTGTACGTCTTGCCGAATGGAATTACGAAATCAGGTCCTGCGACTACTGCCCCCTGGTCGTCCTTGATCGTCACAAGGAAATCGTTGGCATCATCAGGCGTCTCTACGTGGAAGTTCGTTATCTGAAGCTCCAGGGCCGGAAGCTCAGCCTCCAGTTGCCCCCAGTCACGATTCGTCAGCGTGAAAACCTGCCTCAAGGACGTGGTGCCGATCTTCTGCAAGCCGAAGAAGATATCGCGATCGTATTTGTCCCCGAAAGAATCCTCGATGGCGATCCACGGGCTCTCTACGCTGGTGCCGTCCATATACAACGAGACGGATGACCAGGTGGTGTCGTCCGTCTCGAAGGTGATGGAATCCAATATGTATCCCGCGAAACTCGGGACATACGTTACCTCGATTGAATAGCTCCTGCCGGGCTGAATGGTGAAGGTGTCTTCATCGACCGCCTCGGCCGTGTCACTGAACACCTGCACAACAAAGTCGGGCATGTCCAGGCCGCTCACGTCCAGATTGGAGATCGTCAGCGGGCTGGTGCCGGTGTTGGCGATAGTGAATGTGCCCTTAGCTGACTCAACGCCTGCCACAGTTTCCGGGAAGTCCAGCGTACAGTCGTTGACGCCGCTGATGTCGTCCGTAACGAAGAGCCTGGGCGCAATACCCGAGCCGACAATATTCAACGTCACCGCCTGGTTGGCTGGGTCATCCGTGTCGAACATGATGTTGCTGGCGCGGGTTCCCATCGCCTGCGGAGTAAAAACCACCTCGAGCGTGTAGTCCGTCGCAGCCGGAATGGCGAAGCTGTCGCCTGCCACGACATTGCCGCCATCATCCTTAACCGTTAGGGAAAAGTCGCCGGCATTAAGGCCGGCTGCCTGCGACAGGCCGCTGATGGCTACATCCTGCTGGCTCGTATTGGCAAGCGTGAACGTAGCCGTCTGGGCCGTATTGCCGACCAACGTCTGGGCAAAGCTCACCAGCCGATCCAGGCTGTTGCCTGTGCTATCGGAGATCGTCAATAGTGCTTCGCCGACCGCAGCCAGCAGCATCCGCGGCTCGAGAGCTTCCAGTTGGCAAAGGCTCATGCTGCGAAGCGTCGAACGTTCTTGAGAGGTCATAAAAAGCCCCTTCCCTTAAAAGAACTGCACGTATCCTCGCCGGCACTCAAGTAACCCCGACGAGGGAGATATTCTGTTTTCTGACGTCTTACAGATAATGAACGAAACCGGGAATTGCCCCGACGCGCCAGATTATAAATGTGCCTCCTGTCGAATGCCACATTTTTGCAGGCAATTTGAACCTTTTGCCACAATAGCCTGCAAATCGCGCCGCAGGCCTATAATTCGACCGGAAAGGGTAAACCCATGTCAGCTCTGCCTCTGCGAATATGCGGCCTGGCCGGCGTACTCCTCATGTCCATGACGGCCTGTTCGCCCGGCCAACGCCCCCTGCCGCCGGAAGAGAACGTTTACGAACTCGAGGGCGAGAGGTTCTTTGTCCAGGTCGTCGCCCGCGACCTTGTCGTGCCCTGGGCGCTCGCCTGGCCGGGCGATGGCAGGATCCTCGTCACGCAACGCCCCGGGCAGCTAAGCGCCATCGATCCCGAAACCGGGCGGGTCAGCCTGGTTGCAAACGTCCCGCACGTCGATGCCGTAGGCGAGGGAGGGCTGATGAGCGTGGCCGTCTCCCCGCAGTTTGCCAAGGATCGCTTCATCTACCTCAGCTATGTCGCGAAGCTGGACGGCCGGTCCAGGAACCGCATCGTGCGGTTCACCCTGGATGACGGCGGGTTGAAGGAATCGAAGGTGCTGGTGGATGACATTCCCGCGCATGATTACCATGATGGCCTGCCGCTGAAGTTTGGCGCCGACGGTAAGCTTTATGCCTCAACCGGCGATGCCGGCCAGCGTGCCAAGGCCCAGGACAACGCCAGCCTGCTGGGCAAGTTCCTCCGCATGAATGGCGACGGCAGCATCCCGGCTGACAACCCGTTTCCGGGCTCGCCAATCTGGTCGCTGGGCCATCGCAACTGCCAGGGGTTCGATTGGCAGCAGGCCAGCGGCGTGCTGATAGCTGCCGAACACGGGCCTTCGCTGGGGGCTGAGCCCTGGAGCGGCGGAGATGAGCTCAATTGGGTGCGGCCGGGGATGAACTATGGCTGGCCCACCTACCGCAACGAGATATTCGCCAAGAAGGAAGGCTTCATGGACCCGCTGAAGGTATGGGGCGACCCAGCCATCGCGCCGGCCGGCGCGGCATTCTACAGCGGTGACAGATTTCCCAAGTGGAAGGGCAAATTCTTCTTCGCCGCGCTGCGAGGCGAAGCGCTGTTGTGCGCAACGCTGGACATAAACATGCAATCCGAGGGCAAGGACAGGATGCCGGCCGACGTGAAGGTTGTCCGCGTAAGCGAAGGCCTGAAGGGCGTCTTTGGCCGCCTTCGCGCAGTGGCCCAGGGGCCTGATGGATACCTCTACCTCACCACGTCCAACCGCGATAAACGCGGATCAAAACATGTCGGCGATGACCTGGTGCTTCGGCTGGTTCCAGTCGGTGAAACGGCAGGAAGGCCGGATACCGGAAGACCGTAGCCGAGGGCAAGATGCGCTCGGCAATCGCGGACCAGACGCCCGCGCCACGTTCGCGCTAGGCCCGCGCCACTATGGAGCGAATCAGTCAACTATGCCGGGCGGACGCAATCTTCGCTGATGAGCTTTCTAGCGTCCCTTAGCGGATTGGCCCCGAGCAGTTCCACGGCATTCTAAAAGATGCCCCATTCGCGTCGTTTCGGCCTGCGGCGGTCCCTTTTCATTTCAAAATAGGCGTCGATTCGCTTACTTTGCCTGCGCCAGGTGCGAGCTTCGGCTGCCGTTCCGAATTTCAAGTGGAAGGTGCCGTCAGGATGCTTCTCGAACAGGAGAAACTCATCATCGTAAGGAGGCGGGCCGCCAGGTTCTGGAAGCGGCAGCGTTAGTACATCCATCCCATTACTATTGAACCTAAGTGGCCGATCGTATCTCTTTGACTTGTAGATCACCGGAACTATTACACTGGGCGCATTCTTGGGCACTTCAGCATCGTAGCCGAAGAAGACGCGAGTCATGCGCGTCATATTTAGCTGGTCCCCGGGCTTATCCTCACCACGAGTCTTGTTCTCCCAAAACTCAATCCACAGAAATCGTGCCGCGCGAAGTTGCCTGAGCTGCATGGAAGAAATAGCACCTCGTCGCTTGCGAGTTGGCGCATCTGCCTCCGTTGCATCATCGTCTGTCGGCATTGGTGAGTGCATATTCGAGGCCTCTTCATACATGTCGCTATAGGATTTGACAATGGTATCGAGAGCATCGGCATTCTGCC
This sequence comes from uncultured Planctomycetaceae bacterium, assembly GCA_964417755.1. Lineage (GTDB taxonomy): Bacteria > Planctomycetota > Phycisphaerae > SM23-33 > SM23-33 > CAYQJH01. The sequence goes on along the minus strand of CAYQJH010000047.1, from coordinate 11,888 downwards.
AAAGGCCATCAAACCACTTGTTCACATGAAGGATTCTCTCGCGAACCGCGAACTCTGCTTGTGTCAGCGGTTCTTGAAAGATCAAGAGGCTTCCGCACTCATGCCCTCGCGTCAGACCGTTCCGCGACATGTTGCCCGATCCACTGATAATAGCTAAAGCGTCCGGCCCCCTCAGGATGAATGCCTTTGGATGGAAGGGGAGTTTCGGCGTGCATCCTCGACGCTTCACGGTCTGCTTCCCATTCGGAATCTTCACGTGAGAGTTCTTAAGGTTTGATAGCCGTTTGAGTGCCAATGGCTCGCTGCGGCACCAGTCGATGCCAACAAGCCATCGTTTTTGCAGCTGCTCCAATAGATTCTTGCCTGTCGATGAGAAAGGCGACTCGAAATCAATTACACCTCGCATTGTGGCATAAGCAACGGCCACATCTAGCTCTTTGAAGGTTGCTTGCCCCAAAGCAATCTTAAAAAGTTCCAGGTAATTAACTTGGTTTTCTGGTTGCGTCACATAAAAGGTCTTTAGCATAGGCTCTCCTATCAAGGCACATTCTGAAGATTCGGCGATTCATATTTGTCGTCCGACATAAGCTGCAAATTCGGCAGTCCAATCGCTGGAATTCCGGGACCATTGACCGACCTTCCTTGGTCAAGAAGTAATGAAGCTTCTTTGTTGAGATTCATGAGCTGCAGAAGAGGTTGCTTTTGCCGGGAGAACCCGTATGCACGAAGCACTGCTTCATCTAGCACGGCGTGGGCATCTTTCAGTTCACTTCTGCCGGGCGATTCAATTAGACGGTAGAGATCTCGAAGGCCGCAGGAAAGGCTCTTGGTTAACGACTGACGCAAGCGGCGGAGATGACGAGCGCTCTCAGCGACATCCATAACATCTGCCGGGGCAACCGCCTGAGGCCAAGGAAACGTATCGAAGATTTCGCGGGATGAATATCGCAGGTCTGACTCAGCCTTAAGCCGAGATGACGTGCGGAACCATTCGAAATGGAGGCTGCTCTGTAGAATTCCAAACGAATAGTCATCATCTAGTGCAAAGACCTGAAGAGCATCACTGGGGCAGATACGGGTATCAACAAACACCATGATGGGGCGACGTGTCACACGTGAACATGCGATGTACCGCGTGAGCCTTTGCAGTTGCCGGGTAAGTTCATCGCGCCGGTTCCAGAATTGCCACCATCGATTCAGGTGCTCCATTCTGGGACCAACCATTTCACTGCCGATGGACTCGCAATTGCCTAGAGAACGTCGAATTGCTGGGAGAACATGTTCGCGGCAATAATCAAAGGCACTTCGAAACATCGCAGCCTCTTCGAGAGACCGATTTCCGAAATCGATGACCCAGCGACGAATGTGAAAGTTGTCGAGCATCTCGCGTCCTGTCAGGAAGGGAACCACGACAGGTGCGGAGTCTCTGGCCAAGCAATTCGCCTGGGGTTCGTCGAGCAGAAAACCGTCATATCCGAGTATCTTGCCTTGAAACGCCCGCTTTGGATGCGAGTTGCATGTGAGCCGGCGGCGAGAACTGATGTCGATCCCACTGCTGAGAGTTGAGCTAATGAATTCAGTTAATTGGGACTGCAATTCTGGTAGCCTCATCTGGTGCCCGTTTGTGCCGCAAACCAAACTGCGCGTCGACCTCTTGTCGATCAAACTATACAGCCGGCGCTTGGGCGGAAGCAGCGCAGCATCATGTGTCTTGACCCAGTTGACTATCGAGACGTGAACGTTGGCCTCTCCCGACCACGGCTGATTGTCCACTGCTTCGACGATCGTGCCGGTTTTGACAATCGCATCCAGCCCGCCGACTCGCGACTGGTTGTTGCGTATGTTCTGCGTGCCGACCAGCCCGGCTCGCCCGGCGAGCGGGTCGCCAGCCGTGCAGGGCTCGAGGAGGTCGTTGGCCTTTCGCAGCCAGTACACGCAATAATCCGCCATGCCCGGCACGTCGGGGTATGCCCGGCGAACGGCGTTGACATAATCGGCCCCGCGCTCCGGCTTGAGACGCTTGGCGCCGAGGAATGGCGGATTGCCGATGATGGCGTCGGCCTTGGGCCAGAGGGTGGGCCTTGCCGGCGAGACGCCGGCACCACAATCGATCAGTGCGTCGCCGACGATGAAGTTCGCGTCGAGGTTGTCCAAGGGCAGCGGCTGTTCGGTAACGTGCAGTTCGTCGATGGCGAACTTGCGGGCGATCATCATCGTTACCTTGGCTAGTTCGCAGGCAAAGGGGCTGATGTCCATGCCATAGAACTGCCTGGCCGTCACGAAGCCAAAGGCCAGTTGTTCCCGGTCGCCGCGGGCTGACTGCTCAGCGATGCGCTCCAAAAGGCTCGCCTCCAGGCGCTTGAGTTCGCGGTAAGCGATGTAGAGGAAGTTCCCGCTGCCGCAGGCCGGGTCCAGCACCGTATAAGCCTGCATCCGCTGGTGCAGGTCACGCAGGCGGCGCAGTGTCCTGGCCTGCTCGATCTGCTCGCGCCACGGCTGGACGATGGTCGGCGTGACGATCTTCATGATGTCCACGGGGCTGGTGAAGTGCTGGCCGAACGCGTGGCGGTCGGCCTTGTCCAGCGAATGCTCAAAGAGCGTGCCAAAGATTTCGGGGCGGACCTTGGACCAGTCGCCTCTGGCAGCCTGGCGGAGCTGGTTGAGCTCGTCGTCGTAGAGTTCCAGGCGGGCCGGCGCGGCGAACAGGCCGCCGTTGAAGTACGGCACGCCCCTGAATCGCCCGCCCGTACGGGCTGCCGGGCTGTTCATGGCCTCGAAGAGCCCACCCAGCAGGTCATAGCTTTCGGTGGGGCTTTGGCAGTCCTCCAGCAGGCGGGTGACGAAGTACTTCTCCAACAGGCCGATATCCTCGGCGAACAAGGCCACTAGCATTTGCAGCGTGAACTTCTGCGCCAGCGGCCGCTCAACGCCGCGAGCGACGAGCTTGTTGAAGCAGGTAGCCAGCTTGTCGGCGGCATCTCGTGTGACGGCCTCCTGATCGTTGCCGAAGACGGGCCGCTCCTGCGTGGGAAACAGGAAGTTCAGCGGGCCATAGCGATCCGGCAGATCAGCCAGGCTGACGACGTCGACAGGCGTATCCATCTGAGTCTCGAAGTCGAAGACCCAGAATTCGTCGAAGTTGCAGAGGATGACATAGCGCGGACGGTTGGGGACCAACTGCGTCCAGTAGTCGAAGGCCTGGCGGTAGTGGCGGGCAAGGTCTTCGCCGCGCTTCTTCATCTCGATGAGGACGATAGGCTTCCAGACAAGGTCGGCGAAGGCGGTGCCTTTGCTGTCGGCCTGGCGGACGCGCATTTCAAGGGTTGCGCCGGCCTCCCTGATGCCGCCCTGGGCGAAGGCTTGAAAGAGCCGGTCGAGGAATATCTGGGCCTCACCCTTCTCGTCCCCGCGGATGTGCTGGGCGGTCCATGCGACAAAGTCTGCCAGCTTCTGCTTGCGAAAATCGTTCATCGCGGGGTCAACTCCCTTCTTCGGCGGATATCGGCCTCAAGTGCAGGCGGCTTTCAGTCGTGGCCATTATTTCTGCCACTCGGCGCAACGCTATGTTATCCACGCGCGCAGATGCTGCATAGCCTGCTGAAGAATCTTCTCGTTGTAAACGATTACGATCCCCACTATCTCGCAGGCGATGCCGACATAGCCGATGTTGTTGATCCGCTCCTTCAGCACTACTAGCGACAGCATCACAGCCATCAGCACCGTGCCGCTGAGCGTGATCGGAAAGACGGTGGAGTACGACATCAAGGTGACGCACACGAGGCTCAGCACGTTGCCGATGAAACTGGCCGAGGCTGCGAGCAGCCCGAAAATGATCGTGCTGCGGCGGGCCGACCTGCCGCGGACCGTCAGGGCAATCATCATCACCATGCCGGAGAGATACAGCATGAAGAGAAAGACGGAGATGGGCACGCCCCGATCTCTGCCTTCACCTGCAAAAATCAGCGCAATACCATTGAACAGGAAGGCCATGAAGATCAGCAGTGCCCATTTGCCCCACGATTTTCGCTGCTGGGCAGCCTGCGGGCTGGAGCTTCCGGAAAAGGTAATCAGGAAGATCGCCCCCAGCAGAAGCAACACCCCAACAACCTGGGGCCTGCTCAGTCCCGCAACGCTGAACAGGCCGGCGTACAGGGTAGAGACGAGGAATGCCGAGTTGAAGATCGAGCCGCTGAAGGCGTAGTGGCCGATCTCCATCGACTTGACGAACAAGAGAAAGCCCAGGCAGCCCGTCAATCCACAACCGCCGCCAAGCAGGACGGCATCTAACGTGATACTCCGGCCTTCGGCAAGGAACCAGGCCAATGACGCCAAGGTCGATGTTGAATACAGCATCGTCACCAGGCCCAGCGAACTTGCGCCTCGCTGGCTGCCCAGCTTGCAGACCAATCCCAGAATCGCAAAACAGAGAATAGTTAAACACAAATACAACCAAGCCATTGTCACGCCTTTCGCAATGCGCACAGGCTGCAGATGCGCGAAAGCCTAATTAGGCAATATCGGCGCCGGGGAATGCAACGAAAAAGCGGAAACAGGCTTCAGGCTTCAGGCTTCAGGAACGACAACAGCAACGACCATGACCATAATGAGGGCTTCAGTCATAGGCGTCAACCGCCGCGCCTGGAGCCTGAGGTCTGAAGCCTGCAGCCCGCTGTGGGTCTGGAGCCGCCGTCGGAAGGACCCACAAGCATTGGTCTACCCAGTGTAATTCCTGGCTCGCGGTCCGTAGAATACGAAGGCATCATGGCTGAGACCCTTTACATCATCGACGGGCATTCGCAGATCTACCGCGCCTACTACGCCCCCTTCCGCGACCTGACCAGTTCCACCGGCGAGCCGACGCGGGCAACCTACGTCTTCTGCTCCATGCTGATGAAGTTCGTCGCCGACCGCCGGCCGGCGCTATTGGCGATGGCCATCGACGGACCATCCTCAGGCCAGATACGCGAGGGCGTCTTTGCCGACTACAAGCTCACCCGCTCAGCCATGCCCGATGACCTGCCGGTGCAGATCAAGCGAATCATCAGCATCGTGAAGGCACTGGGGATTCCCATTCTCGAAGCCCCCGGCTATGAGGCTGACGATATCATCGCGACGGCGGCTTCACGATTCGCATCGCCGGACCGGCACGTTGTGGCTATCAGCCGCGACAAGGACCTCGACCAGATTCTCTCGCCCTATGTGACGATGTACGACCCAATGAAGGATGAGACGATTGATGCAGCCGGCGTGCTGGCGCAAAAGGGTTATCCGCCGGAAAAGGCCGTCGAGGTTCAGACGCTGATGGGCGACGCGATCGACAACATCCCTGGCATTCCGGGCGTTGGGCCAAAGACGGCAGCCAAGCTCATCATGCAATACGGCACGGCTGAGGGCGTGGTCGAGCACGCCGCCGAGCTGACGCCCAAGCTGCGAGACAACGTGCTTGCGCATGCGGGCAATCTGAAGATCGCCCGGCAGTTGGTCACGCTGGAGCACAATGTTCCGATAGAGCTTGACCTTGAAAAGATGAGATTCCCCGGCCTGCGTGCCAGCGTGCTGCGAAGGGTCTTTGCCGAACTGGGATTCAACCGCATGCTGGACCAGTTGGACAAGATGCAGTGTCTGGCAGATGAGTCTGCCCACCCGGCCTCGGCGACTCCCCCGCCGCCAGCAGCCAAAGGGGCTCGGCGACCAGGTAAGGCAAGTATTGGCGGACTATTTGATCAGGCGCATGAACAAGAGTCAGCGGGCGGGCCGGACATCGTGGCCGCAAACGCCGCGGCCACGGCACCCGTCAAGGAAGCCCCTGCCGGAAGACAGGAGACGGCCGTGCAGGAAGCCCCTGCCGGAAGGCAGGGGATGGTCGTGGAAGACGAAACCGCCCTTCCCGCGCATCCGGGCCTGACCACAGCCGCGGACTTCAACTACAGGTGCGTCGACACCTTGGAAGACCTGCAGGCTGTCGCGAAGGAACTCGCCGGCGTCTGCCGGCTGGCGGTCGATACCGAGACCACCTGCCCTCAACCAATGTGGTGCCAACTGGTGGGCATCTCGCTCTCATGGAAGCGATGCTCAGCCGTCTACATCCCCGTTAAGGGTCCGCTCGGCTCGTGTGTGCTCAACCTGGAAGATGTTCGCCGGATCATCGGCCCGGTGCTGGCCGACCCCAATGTCTTGAAGATCGGGCATAACATCAAGTACGACCTGATCTCGCTGAAGACAGCCGGCATGGACTTGAGCGGGCCATTCTTCGACACGCTGGTGGCTGCCCACGTGCTGGATTCAACGAGGATGAGCTACGCCCTCAGCGTGCTTTCGGCTGAGCTGCTCAAGCACAAATGCCTGACCATCGACCAGCTCATCGGGCGTGGAAAGAAGCAGATCACGATGGACCTGGTGGCTTGCGGGCCAGTTTCCACCCATGCCTGCGAGGATGCCGACATGGCATTGCGCCTGGCGGACATGTTCGAGGGCCAACTGGCTGAGCAAGGCCTGACGCGCCTGTTCAACGACCTGGAAATGCCGCTGCTGCCGGTTCTGGCCGAGATGGAGCAGACTGGCATCTTCGTGGATATCAACGTCCTGAAGCGCATGGAGACACAGCTTTCGGCACAGGCGCAGGCCCTTCGCGAGCGGATCGTGCTTGCCGCCGGCCGGCCGTTCAATCCCGACTCGCCCAGGCAACTGGCCCAGGTGCTCTTCGAGGATCTGAAACTGCCCATCGCGCGGCACGGCAAGACCGGCGCAAGCACCGACAGCGAGGTGCTGGAGCAGCTTGCCATCGTGCACGAACTGCCGGGACTCGTACTGGACTATCGCCGGCTGACCAAGCTCATCGGCACATACCTTGCATCGCTGGGCACGTGCATCCATCCGCGGACAGGGCGCGTGCATACCGACTTCCACCAGACCGGGGCTGCCACGGGCAGGCTGTCCAGCAGCGACCCGAACCTGCAGAATATTCCGATTCGCAGCGAAGAAGGCAGGCGGATTCGCTCAGCCTTCGTCGCCGACGATGGATTCATGCTGATGTCGGCGGATTACTCGCAGGTTGAGCTGCGCGTGCTGGCGCATCTTTGCCAGGACCCGACGTTGATGGCTGCCTTCCAAAACGACCAGGACATTCATCGCATCGTGGCGGCGGAGGTCTTCGGCGTGCCGGTTGCGGACGTGACAGCCCAGCAGCGCGGCAGGGCCAAGACCGTCAACTTCGGCATCATCTACGGGCAGACGGCTTACGGCCTGTCACTTGTGCTGCGGATTCCGCGCACCGAGGCCAAGGACTTCATCGAGCGATATCGCCGGCGATTTCCCAGGATCGAAGAGTTCCTGCAATCGTGCATCCGCTTCGCGAAGGCCAACGGGTACGTGGAGACGATCTTCGGCCGGCGGCGGCGGATCGCCGAGATCTCAACCGCCAACCCACAGCGGCGGGCGCTGGCTGAGCGTTTGGCGATTAACTCCGTGGTGCAGGGCTCGGCGGCCGACCTGATAAAGCAAGCGATGGTGAACATTGCCAGGCGCATAAAGGCCCAAGACCGCCCCTCCCGCATGCTCTTGCAGATTCATGACGAGCTGGTGTTCGAGGTGCCGCAGGAGGCCATCGAGGCCGAGCGGGAAATGGTGGTTCATGAGATGTCCTCCGCCATCAAGCTGCGCGTGCCGCTGAAGGTGGACGTCGGCGTCGGCAAGAACTGGATGGAGGCGAAGTAGGCTATGGTGCCTACAATTGGGCGTCAAGACAAAGGGGAAGCGGGATGATTGAACAACAATGGGGCCATGAACATGTCGAAGATTATGCTGGCACTTGCGGTATTGGCGGTAGGGGCATTCGTGTTTGCCGGATGCAATCGGGCCGAAACGACCGCCACGCAGAGCAACAAGGAAAAGTACGACCGTATTCAGACGGACATGACGATCAAGGAGGTCAAGGACATCCTTGGCGAGCCCACCAACGTGAAGACGGGCGGGGCTGAGGTGCTGGGCGTCGGGGCCACCGGGAGCACAATGACCTGGACAAAAGGCAAGGAAGTCATCACCGTCAAGTTCGTCAACGAGAAGGTGGTCTCCAAGGATCTCGGCCAGGTCAGCGAAGAGGAAAAGAAGACGCCTTAGCCGCGGGTAGCTCTCGCAGCATCCGCATCATTCCTGCCGCTTAAGGCCGGGATGGCGGACGTCGCGTGCCTGGACGAGGTAGATTACGTCCTGCGCTATATTGGTGGCGTGGTCGGCAATCCTCTCCAGGTGCCGCGCGATCAGGATCAGGGCCAGTGCCCGCTCGATGGTCTGCGAGTCTGCCTTCATGTACGTCATCAGCTCGCGGATCACCTGCTCTTTGAGGGAATCAACCTGATCGTCGGTGCTGATGACGGACTGGGCCAATAGCACGTCCTCGCGGACAAAGCTTTCCAGGCTGTCGCGGACCATCTTGCGCGCCAGGTCGGCCATCCGCGGAATATCGATCAGCGGCTTAATTGCCGGCTGCTGCACCAGCACGTGGACGTTCTCGGTGATATTTATCACGAGGTCGCCGATTCGCTCCAGCTCGCTGTTGATCTTGGAGGCTGCGATGATGAATCGCAGGTCAATCGCCACAGGCTGCTGCGTGGCCAGCAGCGTGACGGCATCCTCATCGATCTCGATCTCGTAGCGATTGAGTTCCTGCTCGAACTGCGGCACCTGCTCGGCGATCCGCTCGTCGCGATTGACCAGTTCGCCGATGGCCTTGTCGATCATGGTCTCGGCGATGGCGGCCATGTGAATAAGCTTCTTCTTCAGGCCGCCCAGGTCCTTGTCGAATTTTCTTTCATGCCTGTCCACGTTGGCTCCTCGATGCTCATGCACTAGGTCCTGCATGGCGGCAGACTATGGCGGTCCGGCAAGTTCACCGAAATCCGTCATGCCACCGGCCCTCTGGCTGCTAATTATAGAAGCCATGCACGGCGACAACTTAATATCCGCCATGCGTGCGCTATCATCAACCGCCCGGCCAGGAATTACCCATACCGGCCGGTTACATAATCTTCGGTCCGCTTGTCGTCAGGTCTTGTGAAAATCTTCTGCGTCGCGCCGAATTCCACCAGGTCGCCCAGGAGCATGAACCCGGTCTCCTGCGAGACGCGGGCAGCCTGCTGCATGTTGTGCGTCACGATAATGATGGTGTAGCGCTGGCTAAGCTCCCGCATCAGTTCCTCGATGCGCTCGGTGGCAATCGGGTCCAGCGCCGAGCACGGCTCGTCCATCAGCAGCACCTCCGGCTCGACGGCCAGCAGCCGCGATATGCACAGCCGCTGCTGCTGCTCCGGCGAGAGGTCCAGTGCCGACATGTTCAGCTTGTCCTTCAAGCCTTCCCACAGCAGCGTCGCCTCCAGGCTGGCGCGGACGACTTCATTCAGCTTGCTCCTGCTGCCGGCCAGGCCGTGGATGCGCAGGCCATACGCGATGTTGTCGAACACAGACAACGGGAACGGATTTGGGCGCTGGAACACCATGCCCACCTTCTTGCGAAGCTGGGTCAGGTCATTGCCCGGCCGATAGATATCCTGCCCATCGAGGTTGATCTTGCCGGTGATGCGGACGCCGCCGATCAACTCATTCATCCTGTTGAAGCATCGCAACAACGTGCTCTTGCCGCAGCCGGAAGGACCGATGATGGCCGTGATCATTCTGGGGCGAATGGCGATATTGATGCCCTTGAGGGCATGGTAGCCGCCGTAGTAAAGGTTCAGGTCGAAGGATTGAATCTTCAAGTCCACGTGCTGGCCCTATCCAAAATGTCCGGTGATGTAATCGCTGGTGCGATTGTGCGCGGGGTTGGTGAACAATTGCCTCGTGGGCGCACATTCAATCAGTTCGCCCATCAGGAAGAAGGCGGTCCTCTCGGAGGCCCTGGCCGCCTGCTTGGTGTTGTTGGTCACCAGGACGATGGAGAACTTCGATTTCAGTTCCAGCAGCGCATCCTCGATCTTGGCCGTCGAGATCGGGTCCAAGCCGCTGCACGGCTCGTCCAGCAGAAGCACCTCGGGCTCCAGCGCCAGCACTCTGGCCAGGCAAAGCCGCTGCTGCTGCCCGCCGGACAGATCCGTCGCCAGCATTCTCAGGCGGTCCTTTACCTCGTCCCACAGGAACGCCTGCCGCAGGCTTCGTTCGACGATTTCATCCAGGCTGCTCCGCCCTCGCACGCCGGCCAGCTTCGGGCCGTACGCCAGATTCTCGTAGATGCTCCATGGCAGCGGATTGGGAACCGCGTAGACCATTCCCACGCGCCGCCGCAGGCTGGTAACGTCGAAATCCCTGGCGAAGATATCATGCCCATCGAGCAGAATCTCGCCGCTATGGTCAAACGCCACCTCCAGGTCATTCAGGCGATTGAGACTGCGCAGCAGGGTTGTCTTGCCGCTGCTGGCCGGGCCGATGATCGCCAGGCGCTCATTAGGAAAGACCTCCAGCGTGACATTGGCCAGCACGCGCGTCTCGCCAAAGAAGGCGCAGAACTTCCGCAGCGCGATCTTGGCCGCCGCGGGCGATGCACTATTCATATTGCCAGAGCCACTATCCATATCTGCCTCAACTGCTTAATTGCGATGCGAATCTGCTGCAATGCTTCTTCTTCAAATCAGCAACCTGCAACAAGAACGTGGCGAAGCAGCAAGCCCCCGCCGGGACGCGGGGGATCCCCCTGCTTCCGCAGGGGCCTTTCGTCAGTTCGAATCTCTTTTCTCAGCGTTCTCTGCGACTCTGCGGCCGCTGCTTCTCTTCTTCAAATCGGCAATCCGCAATCCGCATTCTTTCTACCTCGTCTTGGCTATGAATCGCCGCATGAACCAGTACGCCAGCATGTTCACGCCCAGGATCGAAAGAATCAGTATTGACGCCGTTGCGTACGCTTTTGGCATCGAGATGTTCTCCATCGACAGCGTGTAAAAGTGCAACGCGAGCGTCCGCGACGAGTCGAAAACCGACCGTGGCAGGTTCAAGGCCGCCCCAGCCGTCAGCATCAGCACTGCCGTCTCGCTGATGCACCGCCCAACCGAGAGCACTATGCCCGTGCCGATGCCCGGCAAGGCGCTTCGCAGCACGATTCGCGTTACCGTCTGCCATCGCGTGCTGCCCAGGCCATAGCCTACGTCGCGATACATGGTGGGCACCGCGCGGATGGCTTCCTCGCTGGTGCGGATGATGGTCGGCAGGACCATGAGCGCAAGCGTAAGTGCGCCTGAGACGATTGATAGGCCCATGCCCAAGGTCATTACGAAGAAGACGAACCCGAACAGGCCAAACACAATGGAAGGTATGCCGGCCAGGCAGTCGGCGCCGAAACGGATGACAGCCGTGATCTTGCCCTCGCGGGTGTACTCGGTGAGGTAGACAGCCGTCGCCACGCCGACCGGGGCGGCGATGAGGGTGGCCAACCCCGTCACCCACAGCGTGCCGACGATCATCGGCTGCACGCCGCCCTCTCGGCCCATGGATCGCGGCGATTCACTCAGGAACTGCCACGTGACGTGCGGCATTCCCCTGGCCAGAATGTATGCAATGATGAACAGCAGGATGCCAAGGGTCAGCACGGTCAGGCACCACAAGCCGATCACAGCCATCTTGTGCGTCGTCCTGGGGGCGAGCCTCATCGCTTGGTCCTCCGGCGCGAGCCTCGGGCCGAGATGGCCAGGGCGACGCTATTGAGAATCATAATGATGACGAACAGCGTCACTCCGGTGGCAAAGAGCGCCTTCTGATGGCTGACGCCGGGCATGTTGTTGAATGGTTCGTCCGAGGCGTAAGACATCTCCAGGGCAATGTTGCTGGTGAGCGTCCGCACGGGGTCGAGGATGCTGTCGGGCAAGGCAGACATGTTGCCGGCAACCATAATTACAGCCATCGTCTCGCCG
>CAYQJH010000046.1:0-22851 GCA_964417755.1 uncultured Planctomycetaceae bacterium | reverse complement strand
CGACCATTCGAGGATGGATGCGCCAAAGGTTGTCGCAAAGGGCGCCGACTTCCTCTGCCAGACGATCAAGGACATCGCCGGCAAGCACAACGTGCCGATTATCGAGCGGCCGGAACTGGCCAGGGCGCTCTACGCGTCGTGCAAGGAAGGCCAGACGATAAGCGAGGATCTGTTCGTGGCGGTGGCTGAGGTGCTGGCGATGGTGTATCGGCTTCGCCGTAGAAGGCTCAATTAACGAGAAGGATGCGGATGGTGAAAATGCGGCCGCGCTTAGAGGACATTGCGGATTGCGGAATTCGGATTGCGGATTTCTCGCCGCCGGCGTTCTGTGGCGATGGAAGACGCAATAGCGCGACGCTGCCGCTGGTACACGAAACGACAGGGTGCCGTGGTTTGCGGAGCGAAGCGAAGCAACCACGCCCCGCGCACAAGCGTGGTTGCTTCGTCCCTTTGGGACTTCGCAAACCACGGCACCCATTGATTGATTTTTTACCGAGCGCTAGGAGGAAATCCGCAATCCACAATCCACAATCCACAATTGATACATGGCAAGACTGTAGATGACACAGGACACCAACAAGCTCCCCTCGCCTTCACTAGCCGGCACCGGCAATTCGCCGATGGGCAGGCTGCTGCGCCATAACGACACGGTCTTTGCCTTTGGCATTGCGGCTGTGCTGGCGACGTTGCTCATCCCGCTGCCGACGTACCTGATCGACCTGCTTCTGGCGATAAGCATCTCGGTTTCGCTGGCGACGCTGGTGATAGTGCTCTCAGCCCGCGAGTCCATCGAGTTCTCGACCTTTCCATCGCTGCTGCTGTTCCTGACGCTTTTCCGCCTGAGCATCAACGTCGCCTCGACGCGCTCGATTCTGCTGCGGGGCAATGCCGGCGATATCATCAACACCTTCGGCAACTTCGTGGTCGGCGGGCAGTTGGTCATCGGCCTGGTGGTGTTCCTGATCCTGGTGGTCATCCAGTTCGTGGTCATCACCAAAGGCGCCGAGCGCATCAGCGAGGTGGCTGCCCGCTTCAACCTCGACGCGATGCCCGGCAAGCAGATGGCCATCGACGCGGACCTGGGCGCGGGCTCAATCGGCGAGGAAGAGGCCAGGGCCCGCCGCCAAAAGATCGTCCGCGAGAGCGAATTCTTCGGCGCGATGGACGGCGCCAGCAAGTTCATCCGGGGCGACGCCATCGCTGGGCTGCTCATAGTGGCTGTCAACCTTGTGGGCGGCTTTATCGTCGGCATGACCAAGAACATGACCGCGGGCGAGGCCATCAAGGCCTACTCCATCCTGGCCATCGGCGACGGACTGGTCTCGCAAATCCCGGCCGTGATCGTGGCAACGGCATCAGGCTTCCTCATCTCCAAGACCTCCACGCAGACCAGCCTCAGCCAGGACCTCGTTGCGCAGATGCTCGCCCGCAGCAGGCCGCTGACGATCGCATCGTTTCTATTCGGCGCAATGGTCTTCGTGCCGGGCTTTCCGCCGATTCCTTTCGCGATTGTCGCTCTGGGCACGGGCATCCTGGGTCGAATGCTGGCGCGTCACGAAAAGCAGCAGCAGGCCGCCGCCAAGGGAAAGCCCAAAGCCGACTCCGACGCCGAGCAGGCCCCTCCGGAGGAATTGCTGGAGGTGGACAAGATCTCCATCCACGTGGGGGCAAGGCTCATAAAGACGGTCGATCCGCGGCGAAAGAACAGCCTGTCCAACCGCATCGTGCCCCTGCGGCGCAAATTCGTCCAGCAATACGGGTTCATCCTGCCGCTGGTGCGCCTACGCGATAACGTGGCGCTTGATCCCAATACCTATGAGATTCGCCTGTTCAACCACATCATCAGCACCGGTAAGCTTGAACCGGAGATGTTCCTGGCTATGGATGGAGGCGGCGTAACCAAACCCGTGCAGGGCCTACCCGGCCGGGAGCCGGTCTTTAACCTGCCGGCCTTGTGGATCGCTGCCGAGGCCAAAGAGCAGGCGGAGCTGGCCGGTTATACGGTGGTTGACCCGGAATCGGTGCTCATTACGCACCTTTCGGAAATCCTCAAGCAGCATGCGTATGAACTGATCAGCCGTGACGATGTTCAGAAGCTCATCGATCATCTCAAGCAGAAGCAGCCGACCTTGATCGCCAGCGCAATAGGCGAGCTGGTCAGCGTGGGCCTGCTGCATCGAGTTCTGCAGAACATCCTCCGCGACGGCCTGCCGATCCGCGACCTGGTGCAGATCATCGAGACGCTTGGTGATCACGCGGGCAGAACCAAGGACCCGATTCTCCTTACCGAATACGCCCGCAAGGCCCTGGTTCGCACTATTACCGAGCAGTACACCGACAGTTTCGGGCAGATCACTGCCTTGGTGCTGGAGCCGACAATCGAATTAGATTTGCGAAGCGCCTTGCGAAAGGAAGGCGAAGCCGAGGTGCTGGCCATCTCTCCGCAGCGCGCAACGGAACTGCTGCGGCAGATCGCCGAGCAGTGGAAGCAGGCGATGGAGCAGGGCTACGACAGGGCGGTTCTGCTGTGCGACAGCCGTCTCCGCCTGCCGCTGGCGGTCATGCTCTCGCGGCAGATTCCGCGCCTGGCGGTGCTGGCATACGACGAGATTGCCCACGGCACGAAGGTGCAGTCGATTGGGACGGTGAAGCTGGCAATAGAAGTGGCAGCCGGGGAGGAGTTGGTGGAAACCCAATGACGAATGACGAAACCAGAATGACGAATCAAATCAGAAACTCGAATGACGAAGCAGTCGCATGGTTGTTCGTCATTTGGTCATTCGTCAGTGATTCGCCATTCGAGCTTCGTGATTCGTCATTCCACAGGTGTGGCCATGCGTAACATTGCTGTCTCCATTTCGGTCGTGGGTTTCTTCCTTTTGGCCCTGGTGGGCTGGTGCAGTGGCCTGCCCGTCTTTGTCTGTTCAATGCGGGCCTTGGCGGGGGCCGCGGTATTATACGTTATAGTAAAGGTAGCAGGCCGACTGATCCTCGCCGTCATGGTCGACGCGGTGATCAAGTCCCGATCTTCTGACCAAGCCAGGGAAGGCAAGTCGTGAGTGTCGATGGCATGGATGCTGGTGAGGCGCCGCCCAAGGCGCTGGCTGCACGGATGAGCCAGGCGTATGCCTCCAACAGCCGCTCCGCGCAGGAAGAGCAGTGGATCCTCCAGTGCCTGCCGCTGGTCCGCCACATCGCGCAGAAGGTGGCCTCTCAGCTTTCCCGCCATGCCGACCGCGAGGAGCTGATCTCAGCCGGCACGCTGGGGCTGGTAAAGGCTGCCCGGGCGTTTGATCCTTCGCGCGACGCGGAGTTCAAGACCTACGCTTACATACGCATTCGCGGCGCGATGATCGATGAGCTTCGCGGGCGATCATTCGTCCCGCCCAGCGTACACAACCAGATTCGTTCGGTTCAGCAGGCCTACACGCATTTCTCGACGGTCAATGGCCGGCCGCCCACGGATGAAGAACTCGCCTCCGAGGCCGGCCTGACAAGCCAGGAACTCTACACCGCGCTTGAGGAAGGCCGGCGGCAGCACTTCCTGTACATCCACGGCTTCAGCGAAGAGCAATCGATGTTCAGCGGCCTGATGCCGCTGGACAAGGCGCCATCGCCCGACCGGCAGGCTGAGCGAAAGGAGCTGATGGAGAATCTGGCCTCGGCTATCACGCTGCTGCCTGCGCGAGATCGACAGATCATTTTGCTGTACTACGAGCGCGACCTGACGATGAAGGAGGTGGCAGCCGTGCTGAATGTCACCGAGTCGCGCGTGAGCCAATTGCACGCCAGCGCGCTACTGAAGCTGAGCATGAAGATGAAGGCCTTGGCGCCCTCGTCTTCGCCGGCGGGAGAGGATTGACATGGTTTCGAGACTGCCGTCTGTAATCAAGAAGGACATGATTCGGCCCAGCGGCGGCGTGATAAATTTGTCATCACGCGGCGGGAGCGGCACGTCGCGGCCGGTGGAAAAGCTTGCGTCGCAAGGCAATGCCCAGGCCCAAGGCACAGCCGCTATGCATGGCGGCGGTGCAACACAGTCCCTCTGCAGGCCGGCAGCGAGGATCATTCAGCAGACGCAGGCGGCAACGATCATTGAAGTAATTTGCTCATGTGGAAACACGATTCAGATTCAATGTGAAATGGCCTCGCAATCCGCCGGCCTGAAGGGCGACGCGGCAGAGCCATTACGTTGAGTCTCTACAAGGAGAACCTGACCATGCGAAAGATCACATCCTTGCTGGCCTTGCTGGGGATTATCGTCTCGGCCGGTTGCCAGGCCCTGGGAACAACGCCGCAGGCCCAGCCGGCTGCGGCTACTAGCAGGCCCGTGGCTGCGGGCCCGGCAGGCGACGCCGATTATCTGCCTCGCACCTCGGTGCAGGTCGAGCCGGCCAAGTCCAGCGAGACGGCTGTCGAGAACGCCCTCCAGTGGGCGGCCCAATATCGCGAGGCCAGCGAGAAGCTGGCTGTGCTCCAGCAGGAAAAACGTGAGTTGCTCGAAAAGCAGCAGAAGACGCAGGAGCAGGTTGCCCGTCTTCAGGGCGAGCTGACGGCGGCCCAGACGCAGTTGAAAGACGCCAACGCGATGTTGCAGGACATGCGCAGCGAACTTGAGAAATGGAAGAAGGACGTGCTTGGCTTCCGCGACGAGATGCGCGAGGCCCAGAAGGCCCAGATGGATGCCCTGGCCAAGGTGCTTCGCCTGCTTAGCAGTGAACTGCCCGCCGGGCCGTCTGCCCCTGCCGCTGCGGCACCCGCGGCGCCTTCGCCCGCGCCGGCAGGTGCAACTATTGCGCCGGCGAAGTCGGCGGCCGGCTCGGCGGGCGGGGGCGTAGTGCCGGCAGGGGTGACTATCAGCGCGGCGGAGTCGCGTCCGTCGGCCAAAGAGGCCTCGCATGCGGCGCCATAGCGATACACTCAGCGGTGATTTGCGAGGGCAAGATGCCCTCGGTACGCGCGGGCGAGACGCCCGCGACACGTGTCGAACGGATGCCCCCGACACGCGCCATACGAACGGGCGAGCCACGCGCCTGTGGTATTGCTCTGCGATTGCCTTGCTGATGGCGATGGCAATGCTTGCAGGTTGCCACCGCCAGGAAATAATAATGAAGCCTCACCCCGTGAGCTTCTTCCTTGCTGGGGCGGAGGACCTGGCGAAGATTCACCAGGTGGCCTTTGTGCCGATTGTGGCTACGCAGGAAGCCCAGCCCAATGCAGATGAGCTGACGCAGGCTTTGTTCCAGGCGATCCAAGGCCGGCGGATGTTCCAGGTTGACGTGGTGTCGGCGGATGAGCCCGCCTGCAAGGACATCGACTTCAGCTCGCACCAGCCGATGACGCTGCCGCAGATGGCGGCGCTGAGGCAGGCGCTTCATTGCGATGCCGTCCTCTACGGCTCGATAAGCGACTTTCAGGCGTATCCGCGGATGCGAGTGAGCCTGCGCCTCTGCCTGGTAGACCTGCGCCGCGGGAAACTGCTCTGGGGCATCGACGAAAGCTGGGACACCGTCGACAAGAGTCTCAGCGGGCGGATCGAGGATTATTATAGCCGGCAGATGACCGAGGGAGCTTCGCCGATGGGGCCGCGGCTGGTGCAGGTCAGTTCGCAGGCCTTCGGGAAGTTTGTCGCCTTCGAGATCGCCCAGACGCTGCCGGACAACTCGAAGGCCCTGCCCACGCAGCACGACAAGATGGAAGATGTAAAGAAGGCCGTCAAGCAGGCGACGCAGGACTTCTAGATTGAGAACTGGGTCAAGAGACGGAGCCATAAGCAAAAAAAGAGTAACTTGCCCCTTACGTTTGTGCCGAATAATGCGACAATAGGTAAGGATAGTTGTTGTGGTCGTTCCTGAAGTCTAGAGCCTGTAGCCTGAGGCCTTCTTCCTGGAGCTAAATCGTGAGAATTGAAGGACATAGCCCCATAGACCCTCGTGGGGTTGATGGCAAAGGATTGCCGCCGGCTCTTGGCAAATCGCCGCAGAGCGCCCAGGGGGCGGCCTTCGGTGAGACCGAAGGCATCAACCCGATGGAGTTGCCTTACGTCAAGTCTGCGCTGGCCTGCGAGGAAGTCAACATGCAGGCGGTTGAAGAAGCCCGCAAGCTGCTGGCCGCCGGACAGCTTGATACGCCTGCGGCCATTCAGGCAGCCGCCAGAAAGATGGTTGATCTCGGTCTGTAATTCTGCACTATCCTGCCGTTGATTATCCAATCCCGCCCGCAAGGCGGGATTTTTTTTCAGGGGAATCCACTAGGAGACCGGGCTGATCGTCTGGCATTTCTGACGATTTTTCAGATTCTTCCTTCATGTTCCACTTCCGTGTTCCTTCGCGCACCTAACGGCTGGGAGCAACATGGTGAAGAGTGCTATCTATAACATAACACTTTCGAAGACATGGCCTTACGTACATCGCAAAGATGGTTCATCTTTCCCGTGCATAGCGTGGAACGTCGCTTCCTCAGCCGATGAATTCCTCGATTTGATCTTAAGCGTCGGGGAAACCCTTAAGTTCCTTTGAAGTCTCTCGATAACTGGGCGTAGAGGCAGTTCAGGTTTGTCTTGCCCAACGTCGCCGCGTACTGGAGACGTGGCAAGGTATGGGACAGTCAGGCCTAGTGGCCTAGAGCAAGGAACACATATAAAGGGAGAAGCAATGCTGACGATTAAGAACAATCTGATGGCTGACAACGCTGCACGGCACCTGGGTTCGAGCTACGCTTCATTGTCGAAGTCGGTCGAGCGTCTCTCGTCCGGCCTGCGCATCAACAGCAGCAAGGACGATGCCGCCGGCCTGGCCGTCCGCGAACTGATGCGGGCCGATGTGGCCCAGCTTCGCCAGGCCAGCCGCAACGCGCAGGACGCCGTCAGCATGCTGCAGACGGCTGAAGGCGCGATGGCCGTCATGGACAACATCCTGGTCCGCATGAAGGAGCTGGCCGAGCAGGCCTCAACCGGATCTTACTCAGACGAACAGCGCGGCATCATGTCGTCAGAGTACACGCAACTGGCGACCGAACTGACGCGCATTGCTGATTCGACGACGTTCAATGGCATCAGTCTGCTCAACGGCGACGCGAACTATGCGACGGTGTCGTTCCACCTCGGTGCGGGCAACAATTCGACGATCAGCTTCACCACCGATGATATGCGGGCGGCGCAGATTGCCAACAATGGAAGCTTACTGCAAAGCGGCGCAACCAAGACGACAGCTCTATACAACCGCACGGTGGCCTCTGCCAGCGACAATTACCTTGAAGTCGGCGAAATTACCGCCGGCACCGGTGATATCCTCAGCTTCGACTTCACGGGCGCAAACGCCAATACCGATTTCACGGTTGACGTTGGAGCATACGCTGCCACCGGCATCAGCCTCAACAAGTTGGTCGAAGAGATCAATGCCGCCGCAAACGGCGAAGCGCTCGCCACGGCCGTGTGGAATGACACAATGCAGGGCTACCAGCTCAAGGTCGAGGCAGACAACGCCGGCGCCGATAACGCCCTGGATGTGGCCACTGCAGGCACTGTGGCTGTCATGGAAGGCGCAGGTAAAGTAACTATCACTGGCGGCGTGGCAGCGGGCAACATCGATCTCACAGACATCACCAAGGCCCCGGATGTCATTAATCAGGTCACCCTGGCGATCAAGACCAAGGATGAATACCGGGCTCAGCTCGGCTACTACATGAACCGTCTTGAGTCGGCCGTCAGCATCCTGGACATCCAGGCCGAGAACCTCTCGACGGCAGAAAGCCGCATCAGCGACGTTGACGTGGCCACTGAGATGGCGGCCATGACTCGCAACCAGGTGCTGGCGCAGGCCGGCATCAGCATGCTGGCCCAGGCCAACCAGATGCCGCAGATGGCCATGAAGCTGCTGGGATAATTGAAGGACGATAAGCTTCAGGTCCCCGGCCGGCATGGCCGGGGACCTGAAGAAACGCCAGACGTCTCGAAGAGGCGGCCCCGCTCCAACCGACCGCACCCAAACTCCGACAAGGCGGGGCTGCTCTTCGAGGACGTCGCCGAAGCAAGAGAAGCAACGAGCGATGAGCAAGCCCGGGCAATGCACGGGCTTTCTGTCATTCACTTTTTTCGCTCAAGAGGGGTTTTGCGCCTTTAGTTCGCTCACGCGCCATCGATAACTAAGGATGTAGCACCGGAAACAATGGAGCTTGCGATGGCCAGCATGAGCACAATGAGCGGCGGATCGGCGATGTCGGGCGTCTTCAGCGGCATCGACAGCAGCGTCCTGATCACCGACTCGCTCAAGGCCTACCAGATCCCCATCAATCGCCTCAACACCCAAAAGAGCGACCTGCAGAAGAAGCAGGGCGCCATCAACGAGCTTTCCAGCCGGCTGGCCGCCCTCCAGGACCTGGCCAAGAAGCTCAAGGATGCAAGCAAGCTCGCCTCCGTCGCCGCCAGCAGCGCCGACACCAAGATCGTCACGGTCTCAGGCACGTCGGCGTCGAGCCTGGGCAACCACAAGATCGAGATCGACCGCCTGGCCACATCCGAGCGCAAGATTCACGGCGGAATCGCCCCGCTGGTGGAGACTTGGACGCACAGCCTGGCGGTGGCAACCCCTGAGACGCAATACATCTCTGCCGACGACATTTCCGACGCCAGCGGCGGCAGTTTCAAGTTCAACTTTCAGTTCGGCACTGAGGCGGCTGTCAGCGTCGATCTGTCCCAGTACGCTGAGACGGGCGCCACCCTCAACGATCTGGTCAACAAGATCAACGAGGTTGCGGGCTACACGGCGGCATCCGCTGTCAGCCTAGACGGCCAGTTCAGCCTGCGTCTGCAGGCCAATGCCGGCGGGGCGGCGGCCTTGACGATCAGCAACGATGATTCGGTGGCGGCCTTGAATGGCACGAGCGACTTCACGCGGACGACCCAGGGCGGCCTGGTGAGCGAGAATTCGCTGGTTGGCGCGGGGCAGTTCGTCTATAGCTACAAGGGCGTCACACGGACGATTCTGACCACAGCCAGCACCACCCTGGCGGGCCTTCGGGACTTGATCAACAAGGACGCCTCCAATCCGGGCATCTCGGCCAGCCTGCTGCAGTACGACAGCGGCGACGGCAAGGCCCTGCATCTGGTTCTGACCGGCAAGGACACTGGGTCGGACAAGGGCATAGCAATCAACGACGCTGCCACCAGCCTCAACGGTGCAAATGGCACGATGGACTTCCGCTCCAGCAGTTTCAGCGTGGTGCAGGCAGCCCAGGATGCACGGCTGCGGGTCGACGGCTATCCGCAGGACGACGCCTGGATGACGCGCTCGACGAACACCATTGACGATGTCTTGCCAGGCGTGACGCTGAACCTGCAGGGCTCAGGCAGCGCCAACGTCGCCGTCAGCCGCGACAACAAGCAGTTCAAGACCGACCTGGGCAACCTGGTGGCCATCTACAACGGCATCATGGCCAAGGTGCAGGAGTATACCGGCTATGACGAGGAGAATAAGCTGGCCGGGCTGCTCCAGGGCGACAACATCGTGAACATGATGATCAGCCCGATTCGCTCAGCCTTCACCTCGAAGGCGGCGGGGTTCACCGTAGGCCTGGACGCATATACGACGCTGGCGGACATCGGCTTTAGTCTTGACAAGGATGGTCAGCTTTCCCTGGATGACACAAAACTTGCAGATGCCCTGAGCAGAGACTATGAGTCGGTGGCAAGGCTCTTCAGCGCAAGCGGCATTGGCGAGACGAACAGCGAGGAGATCAAGTTCGCCTCCGCGATGGACACCACCAAGGCAGGCGACTACCTGGTGAAGGTGACCTATGATGCCAGCGGCAATGCACAGGCCTGGGTGCAGGGACAGAACAACTCCTGGCGCGAGATGACCGTCGTGGGCAACAGCCTGACCGGCAAGTTCGGCAACGCCGAGCAAGGCATGTCGCTGACGATCAACTGGGATTCGCAGCGCGGCGCTTACACGACAACGGCCACCGTCCATCTTCAGCAGGGCATGGCGGGCGGACTCTTCGAGACGATCAAGTCTTTGACCGACCCAGCCGACGGCATCGTGAAGTCCAAGACGGACGAATACGACAGCATGATGGACGCGATTGACAAGAACATCGAGCTCAAGGAGCGGCTGCTGGAAAACAGGCGGGTTGTGCTTCAGGCCAAGTACGCTCGCCTGGAGGCGCTGCTGGCTAGCCTGGACTCGCAGAAGGGCGCGATCGACTCGATGATGAAGGCCCTGGAGAGCAGCAAGAAGGATTAATAGCACCGGCCGGGTGCTCGAAGGGATCGAATTATGAGCGGAATTGCAGCTTACAAGGAATTGTCAGTCGTCACACAAGACCGGGGCAGGATCGTCGTGCTGCTGTACGAGGGCGCGATCAAGAACATCAAGCTGGCGATCGAGGCAATGACCACGGGCGACTACGCCAAGAAGGGCATGTACGTCACCAAGGCCTTGGACATCATCTTCGAACTGAACTGCTCATTAGACGTCGAATCAGGCGGCGAAATCGCCCAGAACCTGCGCAAACTCTACTCCTTCATGACGCGCCATCTCAACATGGCCAGCCTGAAGAAGGACACGCAGATGATGAACGACGTTATCAAAGTTCTGGAGGAACTCATGTCCGGGTGGAAGGCCATCGCCTGACAGGAGAGAATGGACGGCCTCTGCCAGCAGATCCAGCCGTGTCTTAGTGCTCCAACTTAGACGGCTGTTCGATTCAGGCATGGGGGTGCACTTCGCTACTTTCGTTGATTTCGGCATTTTGCTACTTGACGGATTTGGCATTATGCCGGATGATTCATATCGTTGATGACGATGGCCATCAGCCACATCTGGCAGAGATGCCAGCAGCACGAGGCTTGAAGGATCATCCCTCGGAGGAAGCGGTCGAATACGGGTTTTGAAGCTCGTCTTCGGTTGCCCCATATCTAGCAGGTTGACAAATCACACCAAGAGTCGCGCTGCGCGCATTGGTTGCCTCTTTCTGGAGATGATGCCTCTCGCAAGGCCTGCGAGGTTCTTGCGGCAAAGGCTCAGAGTCGTGAGAAAAATGATTGGCATATTGGTAGCTGATGATGACTTGAGCAGTCAGGACTTGCTCAGAAGGAACTTGGCGCGTCTGGGTCGCGTTACCTGTGTTGCCGATGGAGAGCAAGCCTTAGACGTGCTCCGCAATGATGCGTCGGTCAAGATGGCCATACTGGCCTGGATGATGCCCAGGCTGGACGGATATCAGATTTGCCAGAAGGTCAAGAGCTGGAACCCGGGCTTGTATGTTGTCCTGATGGTTGGGCGGGCATTTCTTGAAGATGGCAAACGGCTGGCGCCGGACGCGAACGACTACCTGGCCAAGCCTTTTGAGCTGGCTGACATTGACGAACTCATTCTTCGCTCAAAGATCTAGCCGTGATCCGATTTTCAGGAAGACAAGGCGTGGTTGCTCAGCTTCGCTCCGCAAACCACGGCGCCCTGTCCATCATCTCACGAGGAACAAAAAACTAATCCGGATTCTTCTTCTCCGCCTCAGCCAGTCCTTTGGCAAAGGCCTCATTTTCCGGCAGGGCCAGCAAGGCCTTGAACTCATCATCGCTGACTGTTCGAGCCCGGCAATCGCGGAAGGCGACATTTCGGCTCTTGCCGCCCTGGTGCGGATGCAGATCACACAAACGAAGCTCCTTGTTTCCCTCGCTGGTGGCGTTGCGAACGCTCCAGGTTGGCAGATAGTAATAGCTTACTGCTTCACCGGCGGAGGGACAGAGGAGTTGTTCTTCCATGAGCGTCTTGCCATCTACCGCGCCGGCCAGCTCCTGCGGCGGACGCAAGAACCTCAGGCGATCGCTTATGCTGCGAAGATTGTTCAAGCACATTTCTTGATTGCGCTGTTCCTGGAGGACTCCGGCGACCGGAAATGCGCACAGCGCGACCGCACCGGCCCCGCCGGCTATCGTGCAGACCAGAGGCAAAGCGCCGACGACCAGGACTTTCTTGAAAGGCAGGTTGAGCATGGCGAAGAGAACGACATAGGCTGTTATCAAAGCCAGAGGCAAAGTCATAATGGCCGCCGGCATGGTCAGGGAAACCGGTTCCTCTCTGGCCTTGCCGATGGTGATGATCAGGCTGAAGATTGCTCCGCCGACAAAGATGGCGCCCAGGCCGGCGACAACCATGTCAATGACCATGTTGCGGAACTTGAGCTTGCCCAGCAGGTTCTTTCGCCGCAACTGCCATCGCAGCAGCAAAGGCGCAGCCAGCAGCCAAGCCAACATAGCGCCCAACAGCAGGGGCGTTTGCCAGGGGAATCTCATTGGATTGATATAGTCGGTCAGCGAAAATGCCAGCACGGGTATCTCCTGGAAGATGGGCGCGCCGGCGACAACCGGGGCTCGCGCCGATCCAATGCCACAACACTAAGGTACATTTTCTGATCGCCTGAGGCAAATAAAGTGGGAGAACCACGAACAGCCGGCTCCGGGCTTCGGGCTCCCGACTCCCGGCGCTGCGCTGTCGCATCGATCAGGTTCCGGAACCCGGACAGGCCATTATGTTGTCGTTGTTGCGCCTGGAGCCTGTTGTTGTCGTTGCCGTTGTTGTACCTGAAGTCTGAAGTCTGGAGCCTGCAGCCTCTTGTTGTTGTCGTTGCCGTTGTCGCGCCGGAAGCCGGGAGCCCGAAGCCCGGAGCCGTTCGTTGTCTTCTGGAGCCTGAAGCCTCTTGTTGTTATAATGCCTCGCGCCAAGGAGACTACCTCATGGATGAGAAGATCGCTTCGTTAGAAGACATCTGGCCGTTGCAGGCTGAACTGAATAAAAGGTCAGGCCTGGACACCGCCGGTCTGGGCCATCTGCTGAAGGTGGCTGAATCCACCGGACGCATCGAGGCTGATTCAGCCGTTCGCCTCCAGGTAGGCAAGGCCATCAAGAATTACATCGACGCCATGCTCTCGGAATGCCACGAGCTGCAGGACTGCCTCTCGTGGAAGCACTGGTATCAGGAGGCCAAGCAAGGCCGGCAGCACGAGTTGAAGGACTTGCAGAACGCCCGCGTCGAGGCCATCGACATGCTGTTCTTCTGGATCAGCATCTGCCAGCTCCTGGGGCTGGACAGCCAGGACATCTATCGTCTATATGGCAAGAAGCTGAAGATCAACCATCGCCGGCAGGATGAGAATCGCAGCCAGGCTGAGCACGCGCGGCACGAGGATGAAAACCGCCAGGTGCAATGACAAGGAGGTCTTCATTTTGAGCCAGCAAGTCGAGCCGGAACATCCAGGCGCCGTTGAGGCCTCCTCGCAGCAGCATCCCGCTGGGGCGACGCTGCCGCTTCCTTTTCCGCCGGGCAGTCGCTGTGTATACGGCGAGCAGACGCTGGCTCTGCAATGGCTGCGGGAAGATTTCGTCAATCAACTCTTGCCGGCCATGCGGGCCATGCTGCGGGGAGCGCTGCATGTACGCCTGTCCGGGGCGTCGGTTCTCAGCCGAGCGGAATTTGCCGCCTCGGTAGAGACTAATAGCTGCTGCTATTGCATGCAGTGGGGCGGCCCTTCGGGATCAATCCAGAGCGTCTATATGGAGATGACGGCTTCGATTGCCTTCCCGATCATCAACTGCCTTATGGGCGGTTCGAGCGATGACGCGTTTATCCCCCGCCGGCCTTTGACAGCCATCGAGCGGCGGGTGCTTTCCCGCACGATGGACGTGATAGCGCAAAGCCTTCAGGCGGTTCTGCCTGGCCTGGATGCACAGGCGCAACTGACCATCCAGCCGATTGAGCTTCCGCCACAGGCCCAGGGCGACGAACTGGTGGTTTCGGCTACTTTCGAGCTGGCGCTGGATCGCCAGGCGGGAATGCTTCGGCTGTGCCTGGATGCCCAGTCGGCCCCGGCTGTGGCGTCGCCCGTTGACCAGCCCGGGCGCAAGGATTCTCCACTGGAAGTCTCAGCCGTCCTTGTGCAGACGCCGGTGGAGGCCGCGGACTTGGCTGGCCTGGAGATCGGCGATATTCTCACCACCGACAGCCCAGCCGGCGGCGAAGTAATCCTACGCGTGGCGGGCATTCCAAAATTCATCGGCCGCCTGGGCGTCTGCAACGGCCATCGCGCTGTGACTATCCTGAGAAGGATATGAACAACATCGCCAATTCCCGTTCAACCAGTTGATGCTATTTTCCTTCCGTCATGTCTGAGATTAGCGAAAAACTCATCCTCACCCTCAGCCTGATCATCGTCTCGATGCTCTGTGGCTACCTGCTTCGCCGTACGCGATTTCCTGCTGATCGCGTGGCTGGATGGATCATGACGTTCGTTGGCGTGGCGGGCTACTCTGTCGTCGGGTTTCTGACGATCTGGCAACTTCGCCCAGCCGGATCGGCGTTCTGGCTGCCCGTGCTGGCAACCGCGCACGTCGCGATCCTGTGTGGCTTGGGACTGGCCCTGGCAAAGACGCTGCTGAAAGAGCGCCCTTTGCAGGGCCTGCTCTCCATCGCCAGCGGAGCCGGCAACAACGGCTTTACAATGGGCGGGTTCGTCATCTACCTGCTCTTCGGCGAGGCGGGGCTGGGCCTGGTGACGGTGTACGGCCTGGCCTGGACGCCGACAACCGTGCTGATCTTTTATCCCATCGCCAGGCATTTCGCGCAGGATGGCCCACGCCAGCCGCTGGGCATGCTCATGCTCAGGAGCATATTCGACTGGCGATCCGTCGGCCTGCCCGTCACATTGGCGGGCCTGGCGCTGGGTTATGCCGATGTCCCTCGTCCGGCAGCCATCGCGGACTATCACGTCATCGATGCCCTCGTCTTCACCATAACCCCACTGGCATACTTCGCGATTGGTCTGCGCCTGCACGCGTCGGACCTGGCTGCCGGGCGAAAGATGATCGCCGCCCTGGCCGGCCTGCGATTTGTTGCAGGCCCGCTGGTTGGGCTGATACTGGTGGGCTTGGCAGCCTTGGGGCCTTGGCCGATGAATCGCCTTGATCGCAGCGTGTTCCTGATCGAGGCCTTTGTTCCAACTGCCGTCACGATGGTGGTGGTGTCCAGCCTGTTTAGCCTCGAGCCGCGGCGGGCGTCCCTGCTGTTCATCGTCAACACGCTGATGTACCTGGTGATTGTCCTGCCGATAACACTGTGGTTATTCGGTTGATATGGCGTATGGGCGCAGGCGAAGCTATAATCCCTCACCTTGCCCCCTGGAAGGACGGTCGAAGGGCAAGGCAGTTTCTGGAAACTGAATAGATGGCCAATATCCATCCCACAGCTATTGTTCATGCGGCGGCCAGACTGGCCGATGATGTCGAGGTTCGCCCATACGCCATTATCGAGGCCGACGTGGAAGTCGGCGCCGCAAGCGTAGTCGGAGAGCATTGCATCATCCGCCGTTACACGCGACTGGGACAAGGAAATTTTCTGGACGCCAATGTGACCCTGGGCGGCCTGCCCCAAGACCTCAAGTTCAACCCGCAAACGGTTACGTACCTGCACGTCGGAGACAACAACACGTTTCGCGAGGGCGTGACGATCTCGCGCGCAACGGCTGAGGGCGGCGCGACCACCGTCGGCAACAAGACATACTGGATGACCTGCTCGCACGCCGGGCACGATTCGCACATCGAGGACGAGGTGATTCTGGGCAATCATGCCGCAGTGGCGGGTCACGCTTCCGTCGGCCGTCGAGCCATCCTGTCCGCCGGAGCCGGCGTGCACCAATTCTGCTGGGTGGGAGAGATGGTGATGACGCAGGGCTACGCCGGCATGAGCATGCATATCCCGCCGTACTGCATGGTGGCGTTCGGAATCAATCGCATTCACAGCCTCAACCGGGTCGGGCTTCGCCGCCGCGCCGATTTTAGCGATGAAGACCGCCGACAGATCAAGGAGGCATTTCGGCTGACCTATCGCAGCGGCCTTCAGCCGGCTGAGGCGCTGGCGGCCATGGACGCCTGCAAAGACTGGGGCGCACCGGCCTGCCGATTCCGCGATTTCATCCGCAAGGTGCTGGAGGCGAAGAAGCCCTTCCGCCGAGGCTTTGCGCCGATGGTGCACGGCAGTCGCAAAGGCACGATGAGCGATAAAGAATGAAGACATGCTTCTGCGGACGACGCGAAAGCATGGCGCCCGTCGATTACCGATGGCAGCGACAGTTGCAGGCATCAGTACCTGACCTCGAATGCCCTGTGCGCACCGCTGTAGGGGGCTATCTGGCTGGTGGTTCGGCGGATGTAATATGACATCTGCTGCGTGAGCTCCGCGATGAAGGCATCTATCTCTTTTGAGTCGCCCTCAGCCAGGCATTCCACGCTGCCGTCAGCCATGTTGCGGACATAGCCGGTGATGTCGTATCCGCGAGCGATCTGGCAGGCGGTGTAGCGAAAGCCCACGCCCTGAACGTCCCCGATGAATCTGACCATTCGCTGCTGTTTGGCCATCCTTGCTCCTGCTGTATTCTAAGCCGCACGCGGGCATGGCTCAGTTGGGGTTTGCATTTTCATGTTGCTTAAGCAGAATATCGTCATAGTGCAGGGATCCCCCTGCTTTCCGAAGGGGGCTGCCTTCAAAGGCATTGTCTTGTATCCCGTCGGGAATCTACACTGCCTGACATCGATTCGCTTGCGGCTTAACAAGGAACCAGGAAGATGAATCACAACTTGCTTCGTCCAGGTATCGGATTGGTCTTGTTTGCCGGCGTATTCGCAGCCGGTTGCGCCGGCCGTGGCGACGCCGCCGGGCCGGGCGTGATGATCGATCATACCTCGCAACGGCTGCTGCTGGTTTCGCTGGATGAGGCCATCGCCAAGAGGGACTACGGCGCGATGGTGCAGGCAATGGATGGGGCCTTCCGCGGGCCGTACCGCTCGGTGGTGATGGCCGGGCGGGACTACGTTACTGCGCTGGAGAGCCTGGCTGCAACGGTTGAGGAAAAGCTTGGCCCCCAGGCGGCTGAGCGATTCCGCCAGCAGGCGCAGCGGGTCTATAGCGGGCTGTTCCCCTCGCCGCTGGAGGGTGCGGTCAAGGAGCAAGGGGTGGATTGGGACATTGTCCGCGTGCTGGACGAGGGCGGGTGCCTGGCTGTAATGGTCGGCGGACAGTCGACTCCTTTCGACAAGCAGTACGTCATCTGCGAGGTCAAGGGGCACTGGTTTGTCGCGCCGCACCAGAAGGAGGTGCCGCCGCGCCAGCGTGTCAGCAGCTACAAGCACGATGCCGCATACACGCAAAAGAGCCTGCGGCGATACATTGGCCTGACTAACGACCTGAAGAAGAAGATCAAGAGCGGACAAATCAACCGGGCCAACTTCGAGCAGAAGATGTCCGCCCTGAAGGCGGCCGCGGCGGCGGAGGAGACGCGACGGCAGGACTAGCCGTATCTTCTTACATATAGCTCTTGACGAATATGGCCTATAGGTTATAATTATCATGTGGGAAGTGGAATACAGCAGTGCGTTTGATCGGTGGTGGGGCAGTCTGAATGCCGCAGAGCAGGAATCAATCCTGATCGGCGTGCATCTGTTGCGGCAGTTGGGACCGCTCTTAGGCCGTCCGTATGCTGACACGGTGAACGGCTCGCGACACTCGAATATGAAGGAATTGCGAACACAACACAAGGGCAGGCCGCTTCGAACATTGTTCGCGTTCGATCCGCAGCGCAAAGCGATCCTGTTGATCGGCGGCGACAAGACTGGCGATGCTCACTTTTACGACCGGATGATTCCATTGGCTGATCGAATATACGATGAACACCTTCAGAATCTTCGCAAGAGGAGGTTGATATAGTGGCGCGCAACTTCCGAGAACTTGAGAAAAAGATGCCTGCGGCGTCCAGAGCCCGGGCTGAACAAAAAGCAAAGAAGATCCTTGCCGAGATGCTCCTGGCTGAGCTGCGCAAGCTGGCGGGGCTGACCCAGGAGGAGTTGGCTGCCGCCATGGGCATCACCCAGCCGAGCCTCTCGAAGCTGGAGAACCAGGACGACATGCAGATCAGCACGTTGCGCCGGCTGATCGAGGCCTTGGGCGGGCAGTTGGAGATCATTGCCCATCTGCCCGGCGGCGATATAAGCGTGCGCCAGTTCAAGCGAGCCTCGTGAGCAGGTCGATGAATCGCTGCCCGCGCTGCTCGTAGTTGACGAACATGTCATAGCTGGCGCAGGCTGGCGATAGCAGAACGTTATCGCCGCTGTCGGCCATCTCGACGGCTGCCGCGACGGCTGCCGCGAAATCATCCGCCGCCTGCACCCGCGGCAGGCTGTCGCAGCGGTGGGCCTCGATGGCGGCCAGGATGGAATCGCGCGTCGCGCCGAGGGCGACGACCGCCTTGGCCTTCTCAGCCAGCACCTTGCCCATCACATCGAAACTGACGTGCTTGTCATAGCCGCCCACAAGCACCACCGCGGTCCGCGCCGGAAAGGAATTCACCGCCACGATGCAGCCTTCGGGCGTGGTGCACTTGGAATCGTTGAAGTACTTCACGCCTCGCCTTTCGCAGACGAATTGCAGCCGGTGGGGCAGGCCGGCAAATTTCGCAAGAGCGGCGGCGGCCTCCTCGCGCGAGATGCCCAGTTCACGCACCGCAGCCCAGGCCGCCTGGGCATTGGCCTGATTATGCCCGCCCGGCAGACAAAGCGAGAAAGGCTGCAATTGGGGTGGCATGGCAGCCGTCGTTTGCCGCCATGCTTGGCCAGCGTTAGACATTGCAGACGAGACGCCTGCACCACAAACTCCGCCTGCATCCGCTCGTCCGTCGAAGAACGCAACTTTGCCTCGGGCTTCCTTGGCCCAGGCGGAGGTAATCGGGCAAGATGAGTTCAGCACCAGGCAGTCCTGCGCATGCTGGAATCGGAAGATGTTCTTCTTGGCCTGGCCATAGGCCTCCATCGTGCCGTGCCGATCGAGATGATTGGGCGTGAGGTTTGTTACCACGGCCACGCCGGGGCTGATGCCCACCTGCGGCAGGTCTTCCAATTGGAAGCTCGAAAGCTCCAGCACGACCACGCTCTGCGCATCAATCCGCGGCAGGTCGTCCAGCAGGCTCTTGCCGATGTTCCCGCCGACCAGCGTGTGGAACTTCCGGCTGAGAATGTCGCCGATCATGGCCGTCGTCGTGCTCTTGCCCACGCTGCCGGTGATGCCGATCACCCGGCCGCCACAGCGCTGGAGGAAGAGATTGATCTCTGTCGTCCAGGGCACTCGCGCGCCGCGGGCGGCTACAAACTGCGGGTTGTCCCGCGGCACAGCCGGGCTGACGACCAGCAGGTCGGCCTCCAGAAAATCGGCAGGCCTATGGCCGCCCAGGTGCAGCGTCACGTCAAGGCCCGCCAGTGCCTGCACAGACTCAGCCAGCGAGGCTGCCTCCGCCTGGTCGCTCACGGTAACCCTCGCGCCCTGCCCGCACAGCCAGCGCGTCACGCCGATGCCGCCGCCGAAGCGGCCCAGGCCGACAACGGTTATCCTCTTGCCCGCCAGACTATCCGGCATTTGGTTTGTTGAATTCATCTGTATCCAAGCCTCCATGCTTGACAGCCGCGGCAAGAAGCCGGCTTCCCTCTCCCGACCTTCGCCGCGCCTGACGAGATTGTAAGCGGGGATAACCCAACATGAAACACTTTGCCGATGAGGCACCGCGCCAGTTAGACGGCGCGGGCGTGTCATCCTCGACGATCGTGAAATCGCATCTACTTTTCTGGAAAGCACTTGCAACTTTCGCACCTGTTTGGTTCTGTTCGATTCTGCTAAGTTCGAGTGTCTTTTAGCGGGTTTTTTGTCAGTTCCTGCTTCTTGTGGCGCGGGCGTCTCGCCCGCGTGTACGCGAGGGCATTGCCCTCGCTCGACGCCGCGTCCGTGACGGCCGCGCACGGTCTCTAGGCGCACCGGTTGCGCCGTCTACCCTTACCCGCCGGGCCCCATTTTGCGCGCGCAAACGTGTCCGCAAAACGTGGAACAAAACAGTCGCGCCGTCAGAACTGTTTTGCCAGCCGTAAGACAGCGTGTTTTCGCAATGCGTTAGAAATGCCGCGCAGACCCCGTTTCGTCTTCCTTGGCTGTACCGATTAGTGCACACAAATCGCACCCGGTGTGACGGCTGAAAGTGTGGTTATGTTGCGGTTCGCAGGCCGTAAGAGCCGAAACTCTAGTGCCAGTCTCGAAGAACCTGCAGGTGCGAAAGATGACTGGATTGGCGATCAGGTTGTATATCCCATCGCACCTGCGTTAGTTTCCGCAGGAAGACGAGGTCATGGCTCACAAGCAATAGGCCGCACGGGCAGTCGCTCAGCGCCTCTTCAAGACATTGGATCGATGGCAGGTCCAGGTGGTTCGTGGGCTCGTCCATGATAATCAGATGGACCTGCCGCGAGATTCCCATCGCCAGCAGTAGCTTGCG
Source organism: uncultured Planctomycetaceae bacterium (assembly GCA_964417755.1). GTDB lineage: Bacteria > Planctomycetota > Phycisphaerae > SM23-33 > SM23-33 > CAYQJH01. Next base: position 2,498 of record CAYQJH010000046.1, on the reverse strand, counting down.
GGCTTCGCCGGGCGAAGGCATCTCGGTCTGGAGCACGCGATGCGGCGTCGATCCAAGACGGCTGACGATGTTCAACACCCATCCCAGCTGCTCGTGTCCCAGCGATCTGGTTTCCTGGAGAATCTCAGCGGCACGGCTGGCGTGGAGCTCCTGCGGCATATACAGCACCTTCTCGGGCGGCAGGTTGACACACTGAAAGATGTATTCAATGAGTGTGCTCTTTCCAACTCCGTTGGGTCCGGTCAGAGCGATGCGGTCGGCGGGGCGCATCTCGATATCGGGAAATTCCAGAGTGCGAAGAGTGTCAGGCGTCCTGCGCTGGCCACCAAGTTCTATGCTTCCAGCCTGAAGGCGGAATAAGTAATCTCGCTGGCTGCGGCATTGCGGCAGGAAGATGCCCGTCTCCGACTTGTTCTTCACCACCAGGTCCGCCAACTTCGCCAACGCCTGCTCCATGCGTCCCTTCAACTGCCGCAATGAGGCGCCTGACTTGGAGTCGGCGACTCTTGCCCTGTCGATCTTCTCCTTGGCATCGTGATCCTTGGGCGCCAGGCCTCGCTTGGATCGGACCTTGTGCTCGCGCGAAGCTGTCTCGCGCCGCTGGATCATCTCACGCCTGAGACGATGAACCTGCCGGCCTGCTTCATCGCGAATCTTGCGCAGGCATTCCAGGTCCTTCTCATGCTGCGCGGATGCATGCGTGTAATTGCCCGGACGAAGCACCATCGTCGGCGGATCGACGAACATGCACGCCCCGCAGAGGCGATCCAGCATGCTCCTGTCATGACTGACCAGCAGGCCGACTCCGCCGTAGTCCGCCAGACGCTCAACCAGCAGGTCCCGCGCGGCGGCATCGACATGGTTGGAAGGTTCATCGACAGCCAGTGCCGCGGGCTGCAGCCATAACGCCACGGCGATCTGCGCCCTCTTGCGCTCGCCATGGCTCAATGTGGCCCATCTTTGGAGGTAGTCTTCCCTCACGCCCAGCCGGCCGCACAGCTCTCGTGCAGACGCGTCATCCGAAGAGATCATCTCCCCCAGGCTCGCCGGCGGCACGTCGGTCCGCTGCGGGCAGTAGATGACCGACCCGGGGCGATGAATCTGGCCGGCCTGAGGCTCGATCTCGCCCGCCGCCAAGCGCAGGATCGTCGTCTTGCCGCTGCCGTTGGGCCCGACGATGCCGGTCCATCCAATTGGGAATTCTGCGGTAAGGCCGGCGATGAGATCCTGGCCGAGACTGTCGTATGTGAACAAAACGTCCTGGAATGTTAGGAACCGGGCCATAAGTAACAACCTTCTGCAATTGGATAGTCGAGGCCGCCGCCGTTACAGCTTGCCTCGGCAGGTTGGCAGACTCTGGACGACGCAGATAGTGTCACTTATTCCTTACATTGCAGCATCAGTTCCTTGAGACCAACAATATGAAAACGAAGCCTGAATGTCAATGTATCAGACATTCTCGTTCAGGTAAACCGGGACAGTCATGGACAGTCCTATTCGTCTTCTTTCCGACAGCCATTCTGCCGGCCGATGGAGAGAGCCGGGTGCCATGTTTCCGCGTTGTTGGTGTATGCGGAAACATGTTCTGTTTCCCGTCAAAACGACCAAGACATGCTTCCGCAACCACGCGGAAGCATGGCACCGGGCCATTCGGGACGCGCCCCTGTTTACCAGTTATCCGATGGGCCAACATACCAACATACCTTATGGTGAAGATCCCTTGCCATAATCCCGTAGCGGCACACTCAGAGTCATAGCTATGGCTTCTGCCAACTCACGCTCTGTCGCATGGAAGCTGCTGGAATCAATTGGCCATTGTTCGCCTTCGCTCGTTTCGAGACTTACAACGTACATGAAAGCAACCGCGTTCTCGTACCTGAAATCTTTGCGATCCAAAACAATCGCCACAGCATTTGCTGTGGGTATATCAAACTTGATTCTCCAGAAGAACACTGACGATTGCAGTGTCATGGTGGCACGTGCCCGGTCCACAACTAGCGAGTACTTTTCAAGAACAAGGAACAGTCCCAGCAAGCAGAACGCACATCCCAGTCCTAGGAAAAACCAGTTGGCCTTCGCAAACCAGCTCATGACAGCACCGAGAGCAATGATGGCTGCACCAGGCACAACAAAACATAGAGAATTTCTTCCGCACACCAGATATCCCTCTTGCCGTAACGCAACCTTCAACCCCGGTAATGCATTTGATCCCCAAGTATTCCTTGTACTGCGCCAAGCTTGCATTCTATCAAGCCGCCACACATCTGGCCGATGATAGCCTCTCCGGAGAAGCCGTCGTTGGGCATCAAGGGCATCAATTGCCCTCACTCTCCCCCGGACTGTCGCAAGCCACCGACTTGCAGAGAACTCATAGAGTTGTCCTTGCATAACCACACACTCACCATTTCTGCGCCTTGTCATTTTCTCTCTCTTCAGAGATGCCGGGTGCCGTGGTTTGCGGACGCGCAGCGGGAGCAACCACGCGGACCAAAGGCCGC
>CAYQJH010000045.1:0-23019 GCA_964417755.1 uncultured Planctomycetaceae bacterium | reverse complement strand
AGCGGGGCGAGCTTGATGAAGATCAAGCCATTTCCGCCCACAGGCTCTTCGAGGAAGAACAAGTTGCCTTGGAGCTCAAGCGACTGGCTGGGGTGAAGCAGCCAGGACTTCTCATGCACCAGTTCATTGTTGATGTCGGTCTGGTCGACCAACTCGACTTGCGTCAACTGCAGGTGCTTTGGTGACAATTCCAATCGTTCAAGAACGTCGGCTTCAGGCAGGCGGTCGCGCTGGGCAGCCTGGATGGTCTCGATGCCGCTGGCTTCGTCCTTTGCCGCCGACGAAGCCTGGGCGCCGTCCGCTGCGCCTTGAGCAAGAAGTTGCATTGTTACACCGGCTGAGCCAGGGAAGATCATGAAGCGGTATGTCACCGAGCCATCCTCAGCGGCCAGCATTACGGAAAGACCTTCCTGAGAAACTGCCGCCGGCCTGGCGGGTTCAGCAGCGAAGCGCAGCGACGATGCTCCCTCACGCGGCGAGGCCTCCACCGGCGCAGGACGGTTGGAGGGGATGGCAAGCCATTCAAAACCCGACCGCAGGTCCTTCAGGCTGCTGGCCACCAGCCGGCCGTCGCGGACGTGCCAGCACCGCTGGATGACATCATTGCCTATAACCAGTTCATCGCCGGTGAACTCGGCCCGGCAGGGGCCGAAGCTTGCCTCATCACGTTTATTGCCTGCGTTGGTCATACTTCAGGATTCCTTTCATCCATTCAAATTCAGCCGCGATGCAGTTTACGATATCGCGGTATTGGCCATTGCGGAGGAAGGCCGGCAAAACATCGAAGGTATACGTTTCGATCTCCAGGTGCGGGCTGGCGCCCGCGACGAGTCGCTCCGCAAATCGGCCAGCAAGCAGATGGCTGGTCGAGGCAAGCTCGCCATGCGACTCAAAAAACAGCGGCACGTGGAAGTGTACACGCAGTTCATCAAGCTCCGCCAGCCTCTCACACGCCAGCAGTTGCGGCAGATCAGGAAACGAGATGATCTGTCCGCACTTGTCCCTGGCCTTGACCTGGTGCAGATAGACCGGATCGACAAAAGCACGAAGCTGCTGCAATGCTTGGCCCGTGCAGGGCAAACGCAATGCCGAGCTGAGCTGAATCTTGTTCACTGCGATACCGGCTGCCGCTAATGCCTCCAGCGAGCGGGGCAGGTCCTCGAATTCAACGGCTGCATGAGCTGTATCGAAGCACACGCCAACATGTCGCCGCCAGAGTCGATCTGCCGCCGCAATGCCGCATGAAAGCTTGGAAGCGATGGCGTCGCGGGCGGCGGGCGTCCATTGTCTGAAGAACTCGACAACTTCGGCGGTGCTCTCGATAAGGCAGTCGGGTTCGCTCTCCAGTGCAAGCGTTACCAGATGGGGAAGCTTGCTCAGCCGGCAGACCAGCTCAGCCAGGTTCTCCACCATCAGCCGCCAGTCATCTTCGCCAGCTATCCAGGCCTTATAGGAAAGCGGCACGGTGCTGATGCTGCCGCTGACTTCCTCCTCCAGCAGGCAATCCAATATCTGCGCCAGCTTCCACGTGTAATCCAGCCGGCGCGAGTCGCGCCAGTCCGGCGCGTAAACGTTCTCCTTAACAGTTGACCCGTGGAACTGCCCATAGGGAAAGCCGTTAATGGTGAATACGTAGAGGCGATGCCGCTGCAAATACTGCCGAAATTCGTCCAGTTGGCCGGGCGTATCCAGCAGTTCGCAGGCGGCGCGACAGCTCAGCCGCAAACCCAGGCCGAAGGCAGTATCCGGTGCAACCTGCTCACGGACGGCCATGGCCTTGGTCTTGATGGCGGCGAGGTTCTCTTGCCATGTCTCACCGGGGTGGACGTTGAGGCAATAGGTAAGGTGCATCGGCGGCTGATCGGTTATCTTCATTGCTGCACGCCCGCCTGGCTGCGCAGGCGAAGAAACTCCACTGCCTGCTCGATATGCTGCGCGTCCATCTCATGCACCTCGCACTTGTCGCCGAGGCCGCGCGGCAGAGCGATGGTCAGTTCTCCACCGAGGTGCTCGCGGAACTCACGCAGGCCCTCGAGAATCGCCAGCGTTCCATCCGCACTGCGCTGGCTGGCCTCTTTGCACCACAGGGGCAGGCCGGATTCAAGCAGGCCCTGAATGATCCGCTCGAACTGCTGCCGGCTGAGCAGGCCCAGGCACATGGCGCAATACGAATCAATCGCTACGCCAATGGCAACCGCCTGGCCGTGCCGCAGACGATACCCGCTCATCGATTCCAGCTTGTGCGCCGACCAATGGCCGAAGTCCAAAGGCCGGGCCGAACCCATCTCAAACGGGTCGCCGCCGCTGGCGATGTGCTGAAGATGAATCACGGCGCTTCTGTAGATGGCCTGGTGCATGGGCCGGCTGCGGCGCTGGCGAAACTGGGCAGCGTTCTTGGCGAGGAACTCGAAGAATTCGGCATCCTTGATGATGGCGACCTTGAATGCCTCGCTGATACCGCCGATCCAGTCTTCAAAGCCCAGGCTCTCGAGGAAGGCGAAATCGTTGAGCACCGCAAAGGGCGGGGCGAACGTGCCGACGAAATTCTTCATTCCATGCTCGTCCATGCCCGTCTTGACGCCGACCGCGGCGTCACCTTGGGCCAGTGAGGTCGTGGGGATTCGCACCATCCGCAGGCCGCGATGGACGATGGATGCGGCAAACCCAACCATGTCCAGCACTGCTCCGCCGCCGACAGCCAGCACGAAGCTCTGTCGGTCCAGACGCCACCTGCCAAAGTTCGACATGATCTCGCGGACGATGCCCCAGCCGTTCTTGGCTGCCTCGCCGCCCTGGATCACCTGCACCGCGGCGACCAGTTCCAGCTTCGCGGCATGGGTGTCGAAATATCCTTCGATCTGAGGAACAAGGCTTGGCTGCGCACCAGCCAGGCCCGCATCGACGAACACGGCGCAGCGATGCCGCCTATGTTCATTCAAGCGGTCAACAGTTTCGACCAGCAGCGGGTTGTCGGCGGAAAAGACATTTTGGGTGAAGTGCACTGGGTAGTCGAAGCTGACGGCGATGCGCTGCGTGTATGTGGAAAAGTCAGTCATATCAAACGAAGCATTTACTGAGAGCCTGTATGAAAACGGCAAGTACTGTGTCGCGGGCGTCCCGCCCGCGTGTGGCGAGGGCATCTTGCCCTCGCGTTTTTGTGCGATTCCGCGGCCGGGACGGCCGCGGTACGCGCGGGCAAGATGCCCGCGACGCTCTAAAGCTTGTCCAGCCAATCGGCAGTGCAGGCTGCCAGGTCCAACAGGTTTACGATCGGCCGCGCCGGTTCAAGGCTCGCCGCCCAGGCGATCTCCCTGCCGGGCCCAACCAGGCCATGACTGCCGCGAACACGGCTTGTGTTGCGACTGACTGTGCCAGGAGGCCAGCCGAAGAAAAGCTCGCAAGGATCATATCCGCACTTGTTGTGGATGTCTATGTGGGCAGCATAGTCCGGCCCGCGCTCGTCCTCTTGCCACCACGGATACGCCATCCAGCGCCGCGGCTCAGCCAGCAGCACAAACTCGCCGCTGTTGGGATGGCCGATGCCGGCGGCCGCCTGTGCTGCACGGTCAAGAACTTTCCCGACGCCCGGCAGGGCCTCCAGCACGCGGCGCACGCGTGGAATGTCGGCGGAGTCCTTGACGTAAACGTGAGCTATCTCGTGGTCAGCCATCGCCATGGCTTTGCCAGCGTGGAAGTCGCTATAGACCATGCCTCGGACATTCCGCGTCGCCAGCAGGCCAGCCTGCCGCAAGGCGCGGTTTGGAAAGACGGCTGCATCGCCTACGGCAGTGTCGACGATGGCATAGTCGCCAAAGACGATGATCTCGTACTCGTTGCGGCGAGCGGCCGAGCAGACTATCTCCAATTGCTGGCCAATCCGTTGCAGGGCTTTGACGTTCTTGGGGTGGTCCTGCGGATGGCGTTGGAGGTCATAGTCCAGGCTCGGCAGATACGTCAGACACAAGTGGTTTTGGGGGGCGTCAGCCAGCACACGGCAGGTGGCCTCCGCGATCCACTCGCCGACCTTCGCCCCAGCCAGCGGGCCCCAGTAGTGCATCAGGTTGAATTGTCGGCCGATAGTTCTGCACAGCCGCGGGTAAAGGTCCGCGGGCCGGCTGTAGCAGTCCTGGATCATTCCGCCGTGATGCTTGTGGATGGGAGCAGGGGAGAGGATGCAGTCGGCGTTCTCGCCGAGGCTCTGTTGCCAGAACAGCAGCGATACCTTCCCGCCGCGGCTGCGGAAGTTGTCCCAGATGCGGGAGCCCTCCACCAGGCTGGCCGACTGCTCCCAGAACATGGTCCTGTGGAGCGGGCGTAAGTACAGGCCATTGGCGATCATGCCGTGAACGGCGGCAGGCTGGGCGGTGCGAAATGCGGCCTGCGCGCTGCACGTCAGGGCTGGAAACACGCCACCTGCCGGCTGAAACTTCAGGCCAGCTATCGCCGCCTTGCCATGCCTGCGCAGCAATTCCCACCCAAGTGCCGCAACCTGAATGACCAGCAGCTTCTTGTGCATGAATTCAGTGTATCTGCCGCCAAGTGCAATGGCTAGGTGGCACAGCCTTTCCAGGCTGTGTCAGCACAGGACAAAAAACTCTGTGCCCCTGGTCATTCCGCCATCGGCGATGCATCAGGCTGCCCGACGGAGGCGGCCGCGTGGCGGCCTTTCCGCCGGCGGTCGCATTCCTTGCAGAATCTCGGCCGGGAATGAATTGCGAGGCGCAAGTCTTCGTACCGGTGCTTCTGCTCTTCTTTGCTGAATATGAAATTGCCCTTGCATTTTATGCACGTCTCGATGTCATCGAAATAAGCATAGTTTGGCTGCTGGTCGCGCCATCGCTGCAGGTCGGGCCTGGCCAGCAGAGCCCGACCGGCATTCAAGCATTCGTTGCACGCCCAGTAGACCATCAGCCGCGCCTGACGGCTATGCGGCTCAACGTATTCCTCGCCCTTGGCAGCCAACTCAAACCGCAGCGACAAAACTTTCCGCTGCCGTTCATTGCCGCAGGAGACCAGCCTGAGCGATTCCTGCTCGATCAGGCGCACAAGCTTCTGGCAGCAGGGGCATTGGCAGTGAATATCTTCATGTTCAAGCATGTGGCCATTCTACAAAGTGATCGATGCGCCAGCCAGTTCCGTACTTCCTTGTATCCTCCGGTCAGATGAAGAATCGTTTCTTTCGTGTGCTTCGTGCAATTCGTGGACTAAGGTTGTCTGCCCGCTCTGCCGCATGGTATAGTGCCAGCCATGCTCGACTTGATTCACAAACGTTTTGATGAGGCCCTGGCCGTCATTGCCGGCTGCAAGGAATCGCTCGCGCCGCGTCTTGCGCAGGCAGCGGCGATGATCGTCGCCAGCAGCCGCGCAGGCGGCGGGGCATTCATCTTCGGCAATGGCGGCTCAGCCGCCGACGCCCAGCACATTGCCGGCGAGTTGGTGGGGCGGTTCCTGAGGAATCGCCGGCCGTACAGGGCGCAGGCCCTGACAACCGACACGAGCATTCTCACGGCCGTCGGCAATGACTTCGGCTTCGATACGATCTTCGTCCGCCAGCTCCAGGCCGCCGCCCGGCCTGGCGATGTCGCCATTGCGTTATCAACCTCCGGCAACTCCGCCAACGTTATTGCCGCCCTGGAACACGCCCGCAAGAACGCGATCAAGACGATTGCGCTGACCGGCCAGGGCGGCGGCCAGTGCGCACAGCTTGCCGATGTGCTGCTATCGGCCCCCGCGGAGCTTTCGCCGCGCATCCAGGAGGCCCACGCCGTCATGTACCATATCCTGTGCGAACTGGTGGAGCAGGCCCTGGCGGAAGGTTAAAGGCTTCCGGCGCCTTTATCGTTTGGGATAGGGTTGCGAGCTGAGCTTTCCAGGTTGGGCGGGCACCGTGCGTTTGCTACGCAAATGTGCCCTTACTGATGCTCCAGCACTCATGAACCAATGGTGCCGCGGTTTACGCAGCCAAGCCAGCGCCCATGTCTAACCAGAAGCGCTTGCTTACCATGCTTCGCAAACCACGGCACCGACTAGTTGACGTTCTCACAGAGTACTAGTCATCATCATTGTCGCGCCAGTGACGGTGATGACGTCCATTGTCATTCTCATGGCGCCAGCCGTGCCCGTGGCGCCAACCGTCATGCCGGCCTTCGCCGTTATGCCAGCGGCCTCGCCAGCCTTCTCCACGATGATGCTCGCCTCGATGGGCGAGCAACAGCCCGCCTGAAAGTACTTCAAGCTGGCCCAGACTTGCCGGTGGTGTTCCCGGCTGCATAGGGGTACCGGGCTGCATGTTGTCCCGGCCTCCGTCCCCCCCGCGGTCCGGCAGTGCAGGTTGTTCGGGAGTGAACCTCGGAGGAACCGAACGGTCATCGCGTCCCGGGCGGAACCGCTCATTATCGCGGTCTGCCGGCGGCACAACCTGGTTCTCCCGATCCCTGTTGAATTGGTCAGGTGGGGTCGATGGCGGCAGAGGCCGCCTGTCGTCCTGGCCAAACGCTGTCATGGATCCGGCAAAGAGCAGCGTAGTTGCCGCGGCAAAAAGAATCGTTGCCAGCCTCATAAACTGTCCTCCCCAAAACGGGTGATCTACACATTCTTCCCCAACTCATAGTCCATTATAGGCTGTGCCGTCTGCAGCCCGGCCGGCTATGAACTCAACCACGAAAAGTGCGGGGACGTCGTCAGCCGGTGGATTAGGTCTATCCCCCTGCTTCCGCAGGGGGCTTTCGGGAAGCCACGCACGGTTCCGCAGAGGCTCTGTTATCATGCGCCCGGATCAGGCAGGCAGTGTGAAGAAGAACGTCGACCCCTCGCCCATATTCGACTCAGCCCAGATCCTTCCATGATGAAATTCGACTATCCTCTTGCAGATGGCCAGGCCGATTCCCGTCCCCGGGTACTCGCGGTGGGTATGCAGCCGCTGGAAGATCATGAATATGCGATGTAGGTCCTGCTGCGGGATACCGATGCCGTTGTCCTTGACCCAGAACAGCCAGGCGCCATCTTCGCGTCTGGAACCCACCTCCACGCGCGGCGGGACCTCTTTGCGGCGATACTTGATAGCGTTGTTCAGCAGATTCTGGAACAACTGCATCATCTGGCCTGGCTCGGCCTGGAGGGTGGGAAGGCTGCCAATCTCGATGACAGCACCGGTTTCCTCGATGCAGACCTGGAGGTTGTGAAGAGCCTCGGATACCACATGCTGCAGGTCGGTGCGAACGAATCCCTTGTCCTTTCGTCCCGCGCGCGAAAACGCGAGCAGATCGTGAATCATGGCCTGCATTCGAGCAGCGCCGTCAACTGCGTAGCCCATGGACTCAGCTGTCTCGGCATCGAGTTTGCCCTGCAGATGCATGCGGATCAGATCCAGATGGGAACTGACCATCCGCAAAGGCTCCTGCAAGTCATGGCTGGCGACGAACGCAAATTGCTCCAGATCTTGATTCGACAGTGCAAGCTCGTTGGCCAGCCTCTGCATAGCCTCCTCCATGGCCACACGCTGGGTAACATCCTGCAAAGAGCCGATAATTGCCGGCCGGCCACCGTAGGTCGTCCTGGCGCCGGCGACCTCCGCGCTTATGATTCTGCCGTCCTTGCAGAGGCCATGAAACACGTAGTGCGCGCTCTGCACTTTGCCGGAGACGCGCTCCTGAAGCCTCTGGCTGACCATCTCGCGATCCTCTTGCACCACCAGGTCCGGCACGGCTTTGCCTATGATCTCACTCTGGCTGTAGCCGAAGATCTCCGTCATGCGCGGGTTGACATACACGAACTTGTCATCCTGGATGAAGTAGACGCCGACGAGCGATTCCTCCACAAGCGTCCTGTAGCGGGCCTGAACCTCGCGGGAATCTCGAAGCAGGGCTACCGTATCGTTGAATGCCTTCGCCAGTTCCTGCAATTCAGCAACGCCATGCGCCTGCCTGCTTATCTCCAGGCTGCCTCGGCCCACCGCAACCGCGTGATCGCGCAAGTACCGAATGCTGCGAACCATGCCGCGGCTCATGTACAGCGCAGCCGCCAGCGATACAGCCAGCACCAGCAAACTGGTTCCACCCGCCAATAGAAGGCTTCTGAGCAATGGCGAGAGCATCGATTGGCGCGGCATGCTCACGCCCACAACCCAATTGAAGGGCGATATGGGCATGCGGACGGCAAAGTGGTCGCGGTTGTCTCCGGCAAAACGCGTCAGTCCAGCGGCCTCCTGGCCTGATAGCGCGAGGGCAACAAGGTCGCCACTCTCGCTTTGCCTGCGGGTCTGCCAGGTAAGCTCACGGAACGGGTAGCGATAGACCAGGATGCCCCGGCGGTCAAAGAAGCAGGCGTCGCCCTCATAGAAGCCGACAACCTTGAGAGTTACCTCGGCCAGGCGATCGGGGTCCACGCTGCCGGACATGACCCCGAGTAGCTGGTCGCCATGGTAGATGGATCGTGAGACGATGAAGATCGGCCTGGCATCGGCCCGGCCCTCCAGCAGGTCGCTCAGCACCACTTCCCGCGTCCGCAGCGATTCTTGAAAGTACTCGCGGTCGCTGATGTCCATGCCGATCAGACGACGGTCGCTGCTGGCCTGGATCTTGCCCTGGGGATCGATGAACACAAATGCGTTGAGGGCCGGGTAGTCTTTGGCATTACCATCGAACAGGGCGTTCATCTCACCCAAAGAGTAGGGCCACTTCGTATTGATTGCCGCCTCTATGGAGGAAATATGTTGGCCAAGGCCATTCACATACGATCTGAAGGAGGCAGCCAGCGATCGTGAAAGCTCTTTGCTGGTCTGGGCCTGGCGCTGCTGGCTGCTGCTGAGCCAGTAGTAGTAGATGCCGCATTGAACCACAAGTAATGGCAAAACCGCCACCAACAACAACAAGAGGATGGCTCTGCGGATGCTCATCCTGCTGGCTGCAGGCGGTGGCGGATTAACCGTTTGTTTTTGCACGAAAGCGAAGCTCCTGGCTCGCTAACAAATCATACGCCAGAGGCCTGCTCATAGGATGAAGGCAAGACGCTACTTCATTCCGAACATCTCTTCCTTCAGATCGAGGTAATACAGGTAGTCTTCCTGCTTGACGTTCGGCGGGCAGCGGTGGTCGCAGAATGGTATGTACCCGCCGCGCTCAACCAGCGGAACGATGCTCTCCATGTACTGCTTGATGGCATCGCGGCCTTGGCCCAGGGCCATCTTGTCGAAGCCGCCCATTATCCGCAAATCCTTGCCGTACTCGCGGAACAGCTCGCCAGGATGGCAGCAACTATTGACCTCGAATGGGAAGAGGCAGTTTATGCCGCCTTCCAGAAACAGCGGCAGGATCGGCCTGACGTCGCCATCGCAGTCGGTGTAGAAGATGTCGATGCCGGCTGCGTGCAGACGCTTGCTGAGGCGCTTGTAGCGCGGAACTACCACGTTCTTGAAGAAATCCACGCCAACAATGGGCCCGCCGTTGAAGCAGATGTCTTCCCAGCCAACAGCAAAGTCGAAATCGATCTTCCCCAGCACCTGGTCGAGGAAGAGCTCAATCATCCTGCACTGGTTTTCGACCATATCCTCGACCATGTCCGGATAGTCGTATATCGCGTAGCAGATGCCCTCGAAGGTAAGGATATTGCGGACCACTCCGATCATCGAGCCGCAGTCCACGCCCAGCGGATAATCGCGGGTAGGGGGGTGGGCCTTCTTCAAGGCCTCCACGTCCACTACGCGAACAGGGTCGTCCAGGCGATAACGCTCCTCCTTGCATCGCTTCCAGTCATCGGGCGTGACGATGCTGGGCTTCATGAAGTGCGGTATCGTATCGTGGCCGTCCTTGGGCACCTCGGCCATTACACCGTCATTGTTGATGAATATCTTCGCGGTGGCCGTCTCGCCGATGACCGTGTTGCCGAACCCCGGGTTCATTGCGGCGCAGCGGCCGGCGCCGACCCCGACGATTCGATCAAAGTTGAAGAATATATCGGCTTCATCATTGTCCTTGATCCCGTTCTGAACGAACATCGGCCACTGCGTGAAGTTCTCATCCCAGTAGCCGAACTCCATGTTGAAGCAGCGATCCACCGGACGATAGTGCATCTGGTTATTAAACCGCTGGCGGCCCGTCATTGTGCCCTTCCAGCGGTCGCGGCACGGAGTAATTGCCATTACTTGCTCTCCCAAAAAAAAGGCGTCCACGAATTACACGAATTACACGAAACTAACGACAGGAAGCAACAGTCCTGCAAGTCTTCCGGTTCCTTCTCAAGCGACAGCACCAATCAACCAGTCAACCAATCAACAGCCGTCTCAATCTACCACCAATTGATGATCCGTTCTACGCACCGACTGATGCCGCTGCCATCGCGCGTCGGTTTCGGGGAAGTCCTCGCGATAATGCACGCCGCGGGTTTCTGTGCGACGCAGTGCGCATTCCGTGATCAAGTATGCCGCGGTCAGCATATTCTGGACCTCCCAACCGCCGGCATCGATGAATTCCTTATCGAGTACATATCGACCCCAGAAGCCGATGATCTCCAGTGTCTCGCTGAGGCGCTCGCCCCGCCGCATCACGCCGACGTTTCGCCACATGATCGAGCGAAGCGAATTGCGAATGTCGCCCAGGTCCAGCTCGGAGCGGTCGCTGTGGGCATTCTGCCAGTTCATGTCGCGGGCGGTAAAGCGGTTATTCATGGCCGACAGGGCCTGTCCAGCCAATTCGCCGCATCGCTGGCCATAAACCAGCGCCTCGGTCAGACTGTTGGATGCAAGGCGATTTGCGCCGTGCAGGCCGGTACAGGCTGCCTCGCCGCAGGCATACAGGCCCCCCAGCGTTGTTCGCCCGTCGATGTCCGTCAGTGCGCCGCCGATCATGTAATGGGCAGCAGGATGCACCGGGATGAGATCCTTGCCGGGGTCGATGCCAAAGGACCGGCACTGCCTGTCAATCTGCGGGAACCGCTTGGCAAAGGCCTCGGCACCTATATGCCGCACGTCCAGCAGCACGTGCGTGGAGTTCGTCTTGGCCATCTGCTCCATGATGGCCCGCGAGACAATGTCGCGTGGGGCCAGCTCGCCCATTGGGTGATAGTCAGTCATAAAGCGATTGCCGCTGCGGTCCAGCAGCCGCCCGCCTTCACCACGCACAGCTTCGCTTATCAGCGAGCGCGTTGCGCCGGCGACATACAGCGTGGTAGGATGAAATTGCATCATCTCGGTGTCGGTCAGCGTTGCACCCGCGCGAAATGCCATGCCAATGGCATCAGCAGTGGCCACCGGCGGATTGCTTGTCTCACGCCAGAGCATGCCCGCCCCGCCGGCTGCCAGTATCGTCTGCCGCGCCCAGATCATCTGGATGCCATAGCGGGAACTGAAAGTTATTGCGCCGACGCACGTGGTGCCGCCTCCGCCTTCGGGCGGATCGGTGAGCAGGTCCACCGCGAAGCACTGCTCGAAGATCTTCAGACGCGGGGTGGATCGTGCCCTCCCGGCGAGCATCTCGGTCAATGCCCGGCCAGTTGCGTCGCCCTGGGCATGGACGATGCGACGGGCGCTGTGCCCGCCCTCGCGTCCAAGGGCCAACTCGTCGCCGGAGGTGTCGAAGTCGGCGCCCCAACGGCGCATCTGCTCGATGTGGCAGGGGGCCTGCGAAATAACGTACCGAATGACTGCTTCATCGCCCAGGCCGCAACCGGTTGCCAACGTATCGGCAATATGGCTGTCGAGCGAGTCGCCGCGATCGATAACCGCAGCCAGGCCTCCTTGGGCATAGTAGCTATTGGAATCAATCAACTTGCCTTTGGTCAGAAGAATGACCTGGCCGAACTTGGCCGCCTCGATCGCGGCGCGCAGGCCCGCTACGCCGCCTCCGATTACCAGCACGTCGGTGAAGATGTGCGGCAGAAGGCGGCTTTCAAAGCTCAATAGATGCCTGCGCTGCAAGTACGGACTATCCATAAGCCATACAGACTATCGCAAAAGGCTGTTCATGTCGAGGATAACGATGATCTTGTGCGTCGTTCCGCGGGTGTGAAGCCTGTCCCAGCATGAAGAGACGACAACGGCTTGCAGGCGGGACGCCTGCACCACAAGAAGACCAAGCCCAATTGCGGCAGTAAAACTTGCTTGGAAATGGCTGCTTCGTAAGTTACCTTTCGGATAAAGCCTGTTGCTTTTCTTTCACGGAGAGCCAGAACATGGAACAGACGAGCAATCAGTCAGAAGCCGCCAGCATTACTTGCCTTCCCGGCAAAGACCGCGCGGTGCGGCACTTTGCCGTGTGCCTGGGAATGATCGCCGTCAGCCTGTACTGCTGGTACGAGGTATTCGTGATGGGGAGATACCCGTACGTCTCGCTGTCGGTAGACCTCAGCGATTTTCTCTACTGGGTGACCAATACTATATTACCATTCTTCCTGCTGCCGGTGGCATTGGTCTGGCTGGTGCTGACCATTCGTTACCGAATGCAGGTTCTGGTGGCCGATGGGCGCGGCATAGGGTATCGCAACAAGCCCGCCATCGAGTGGGGCGACATTGCCCGCATTGATGCCACGCGGCTGCGGAAGGGATTCCTGGACGTCTATTACGGCCAGGACGGCCAGGAGAAGCTTGTGCTTGATTCATGGAAGCTTCAGAACTTCCGCGCACTGGTGGGATTCATCGAGCAACACGTCCCTCAGGAGAAGATCGTCAGGTAGACGATGTCCAGCATGACATGCCAGCCGACCACGTCAGTGAAATCGGCCGATGCGGAAGTCCAGGCTGATGGAGAATGGCCGTAGATTGCGACTTTCTGAAATCTCGCGCAGTTGGCTGGATTTCCTCTTGACGAATCATGCGTAAGATTCATAGAGTATTCGCTCTTTGCCCGCCCCTGTTGGCATGGCCGATAGGTTTGCTGCCAGGCAGGGCAAACAGGAAGCGCCGCTAGCTCAGTTGGTAGAGCAGCTGACTCTTAATCAGCGGGTCGAAGGTTCGACTCCTTCGCGGCGCATACAAAAGCCCCTGTGAGACGGTCTTGCAGGGGCTTGTTTATTTGCTGATTTCGGACTTATCGCTGCGCTGCGGCTGTCAGTTATATCCAGGAATGCCTCAAAGACCCCTTCCCCCGGCAGCGAAATACGCTATGTCTGCCGCCGCCGCCATGTGCAGCCAGGTCATCCTTCGTGATGTTCCTTCACCGGGATGTGACGCGGGCGATGTTCCCGTGGCTGGCTGGTGCAGGGCCTGGTACAGGTCGGACAAGATTCGGTTCTCGACTGCCGTGGCGTAGCGGATGGTGGACCACGTCTGATTTTGCTCGGGCGTGGTGGCTGCCTCAACCTGTGCCGGCGTCTGATTTGGCACGGAACTGTAGGGCTCGTTCATTGGATTGACCATCGTCTGCAGATCCTGTGTCTGCCGCTGCACAGCGATACTTGCTGTCGCGCGGATCATGCCGTTGTCCCCGCGCGTCAGCCGGAAAGTTGCCACCTGCCGCATATCGGCCTTGGGAGATAGGCCTGCCTCATCGCTGCGCTTTGGCTCACACTGAATCAGGCCCGTCGATTCGTCCGCATAGCTAATCTTGAAGTAGTTCGAGATTACCGCCTTGGCTGTTGCGAAAGCATCATCGAATTCGACATTGCCCATCGACCGCGCGGTGTATGGCTCTTCCGGCCCGCCGCAGCCTGCGATAGCCGCCATCAACAGGACTGGCGCTGCCAAGTGCAATGAGGTCTTCATGCCGCGATCATTCTCCTGCAGGCGCGAAATATCCTTGGGTTTCAGGTTCCCGATGACATCAGCATTAGTGCCTGGACTTCCTCCAGCGTTGGCATGGCTGACTGCGCCCCGAACTTCGTGCAGGCCAGCGCGCCGGCGGCGTTTGCGAACTTGGCTGCTGCATGCATATTGTCGCCTTTGGCGACAGCCACGCCAAGGGCTGCGGTGAAGGCGTCGCCGGCGGCGGTCGAATCGACGACCTCGACCTTGTACGGGGGGATCGTGTAGAAGTGCCCGTCGGCAGTCACGGCCAGGCTGCCACGAGGGCCGAGCTTGATGACGGCGGCCTTGGCGCCGCGTGTGATAAGGTCGCTGGCAACCAGCTTGTCGCCTCGCTCGTCTGTGGCGGATCGCCCAGTGAGCACCTCCGCCTCGCTTACATTCGGGCTGACGATATCGACATTGAACATCTCATCGCAGAGGCTCGCGGGCGCAGGCGCCGGGTCGAGGATGATCTTGCAGTTGTGGCGGTGCGCCAAGTCCATTGCCGCCCGCACTGTCGGCAGGGGCAGTTCCAGTTGCAGCAGCAGGACGTTGCTATCGGCAAAGACATCCTCGCGCGAGAACAGGTCATCGGGCGTAACCAGGTAGTTTGCGCCGCTGGCCACCACGATGGAGTTCTCGCCCCTGGAATCGACGACGATTACAGCCACTCCCGATGGAGCCTGCGGCGTGACCATCACGTTGGTGCAGTCGACGCCATTGCTCTTGAGATTCTCGAGGAGTTGATCGCCGAAGACGTCGTTGCCCAAACGGGCAATGAACCGGCAATTGCTTCCCAGCCGTGCCGCCGCCACGGCCTGGTTCGCTCCCTTGCCTCCGGGAGAGGTAACAAAGTTATAGCCCAGAACTGTCTGGCCCGGCTGGGGCATCTGCGCGGTGCGCACGGCCAGATCCATGTTGACGGAGCCGACGACAAGAACATTGGGTTTGTTGGTTGAGACCATAAGGAGTCATTCCCAGTCTGAAGGAGCTGAATTCATCTTCCATTTCTATTGGTGCCTGCGGCGTTGGTATCCACGAACACTCGCGCGGGCTGAATCGTCTGCCCGTCGGCTTGGACCGTGGCGATGGCAAGCATGGTTCCATGCACGTCCAGCAGGACCACTTCGCCGCATGGCGCAGAGCCTGCCAGGAAGATCCTCTGCCCCATGCTGACCTTGGCGGCCTGGTCGTCCGACAGAGGAATCCTAGGCACGTGTTCGAGCGCAGCAAGCGGAGAAATAAGATCTTGCGGCAGGACTACTTTATCAGCGTGAATGGCATTTTCCAGTGCAAAAGGCCCCACTTTGGTCCGCGTCAGCCATTGGCAGTAGCCCCCGCATTTCAGGAACAGGCCGATATCGCGAGCGATAGATCGGATGTACGTCCCGCTGGCGCAGATGATCTCCAGTTCCAGCAGGGGATAGGCGTACTGAAGCACTGTAATGGCGTGTACAGTCACAAGGCGAGGGCTGAGGCTAAGCACCTGGCCTTGGCGGGCAAGCGTGTAGGCACGCTGGCCGTCAACATGCACGGCTGAGTGGGCCGGCGGCACCTGGCTGATAGTGCCCGTCTGGCAGCGGACGGCCTGCTCAATCTCATCCGCCGCGGGGATGCGATTGCTCACGGGTGTAAGCTGGCCCATGCAATCATCGGTATCGCTGGCGAAGCCCAGCATGATTCCCGTGCGATAGGTCTTGCTGGCTGCCTGGACGAAGTGTGCCAGCCGGCAGGCCCAGCCCAGACAAACCACCAGCACGCCCTGCGCGAAGGGGTCAAGCGTACCGGCATGCCCGATGCGGAGGCCCTTGGGCAACTGCCGCTTGATGATGCGGATAACGCCCTGGCTGGTCGGGCCAACAGGCTTATGAATGTTGAGAAAGCCGAACATTGTGGATGAAGGATAGTAGCTCAGACGGCGAAGTTCCAGAATAGATTAGCGCGGCATGCCGGCGTTCTTGCCGAGCTACTCGATTCCGGTCCTTTGCTCTCGGTAGGCTTTGGGCGTCTGCCCGATTTGCTTGCGAAAGACCTTGGTGAAATAGCTTTGGTCTGAGAAGCCGCACGCATGGGAGATCCTTGCCAATGGCAGGTCCGATGCGACCAGCAATTCGGCAGCCCTCTCCACACGCATCTGATTCAGCCGGTCGCTGCAACTGATGCCCAGCTCGCGGCGGAAGAGGCGACTGAAGTGGTGAGGAGAAAGGTGCGCCGCCCGGGCGATGTCATCGCGGCTGATATCTTCGCCCAGATGCTCGGCCATGAACTCCAGCGCTTCCGACAGTGGCACGATTGCTGACCGTCCCTCCGCAGCCGAGATCGTGTCCATCACATGGTCAAGCGTTAGATGCAGCCATTGGGCCAGATCCTCATACGAGGTGATGGTCGAGAGTTCCGAGAGGCTGTGGAAATCGGCGCCGAGCAACTGCTCCGGGTTGCCTCCTGTTTCGACAGCGGTGCGGCACATCATCACAACCAGTTCCAGGAAGAACGTCTTTGTTACGGACACGTTCTCGCCGGCCCGCTGAAGCATGGCTACCAGCATGTTGTTGATAATCTGACGCGCTGCCGGGCGATCCTTGCGCCTGATGGCCGCCAGCAAGGAGGGCTCCTGCCGGAGGAACATCTCGCGGATGCTGTCATACGGCGGAGCGACCTTGAACTCATGCAGCGCGTCGGCTTTGAGCTGCTCGCGCAAGTATTCCTCGCGGCGCTGCTGCAAATAAGAGGCATTGGTGAGATTCTCGCGTTCCGCCAGGAGGCGCAGGTCTGTGCAGGCGGCCCGCGAATCAATAGCAGACTTGCCGTCAACGTCGGGAAGCAGACGGCCCTCAATCGCGGCAGCGACCAGACCCCCAAGAACCTGCTGGTTCCGCATGAGCGGCACGGCCCAGAGGAATAGTCCACACGTACATGGCTCGACAGTCGGATCGCCCCAGCGAAGAGATGCCGAAATGGCGATCCTCCGCTTGGCCTGGCAATGGGCGCAAACCGCCTTGGGGCAGGCTGTCTCGCCAAAGATCAACCGGCCATCCGGACCGGCGGCCTGTAAGGAAACTGACCAACGATGAACGTATACCGCCGCGACCCTAAAGAAGGTCTCGGCATCAATTGCGATATTAGTCTCACTCACGCGGGCCAAGTATACCCACCAGGTTGCCCTGCCGCGAGGCTGGCAGATGCCAGTCTTCATGAAAGAGCACAGGATTACCAGAAATCCGCACTGTCTTACAATACGCCGCTGCGAAAACCAGGCATGATGTCTTTACCTTGATCGCGGGTCTGTGTTAGCCCGCATGCAAAAGGTTTGTGGAGTTATCGTCATGGATCGGAAGTTTTATCTGGATTTGGCAGGCTCTGGGCTATGCATGCCTATTGGAACGGATCTGGTGCTGCGCGAGCAGGCCGACCCGCTTGCGATTCTGCGGGATGGAAGGCGGCTGGGCGGGGTCATAAAGGAAGCCGCCGAGCGGTTCGGCACGCCTCTGGCCTTTCCGGTGATGGACCTCTCGCTGGAGAAGACCGCTTTACTGTCTATGCTAGGCGTGCCGGCTGACCAGATCGATGCATACCACATGACGAGCCCTCCCACGGATCGCATGATGCTTCAGGTCCAACGCCGGCTGAGGGATCCGTATGATCAACGTCTTGCGGCCCAGGTAGATGCCATTGCCTGGCTCTGCACCAATACATCTTTGGTGCCCGTTGGCATGACGATCGGGCCGTTCTCCCTGATGACCAAGCTGATCGCCGATCCAATCACGCCGCTGTACCTGGCGGCATCTGGAGTCACGGCCAGCGAAGATCCTGAGATCCTCATGATCGAGCGGTGCCTGGAGCTGGCGACCAAGATCATCCTCCGCTCGATCAACGCACAGATTCTCGCGGGCGCCGAAGGTATCTTCATTGCCGAACCGGCCGCGAATGTCGCCTATATTTCCCCCAAACAGATCGAGTCGGGATCGGATGTCTTTGTCCGCTATGTCATGAAGTACAATCAGCGCCTCCGCGCGACCTTGAGAGCCTGGGATGTTGATCTGTACTTCCACTGCTGCGGCGAACTGACTCCCTACATGATACGGAAATTCGCCGAGTTGGACCCGGCCATCTTGAGCCTCGGCAGCAGCCGCAAGTTGTGGGAAGATGCCCAACTGCTGCCAAGGACAACCGTGCTGTACGGAAATCTGCCCAGCAAGCGGTTTTACTCCGACGAACTGATGCCACTGGCGAGGGTACAACAGGCCGCCCGCGATCTGCAGCAGCGAATGGCCCAGACCGGCCATCCGTTCATCCTCGGCTCGGAGTGCGATATCCTGAGCGTTCCTGGCCGTGAGAATACGATCATGGCCAAGGCGATGGGCATGGTGCAGGCGGTAGGTGGTAACGACGCCCAAGCGCTGGCCAAACTGAGGCGGACAAGATCAAGCTATAGCTCACATGCCGCGGCGTCTTAGGATGAGTAATAGTCCGCGAATTGCACGAATTGCACGAACGAAACAGCGAAGGCAATATAGAGAATGAGACCAGAGTTCTGGTTTATGTCCCTGGCGTCTGGCCCGGCACTGACTTAATGTCGCCCAGGTACTTCCCACGGTTTTTGGTTCGTGTAATTCGTGTACTTCGTGGACAACTTCTTCATCCGGCAGGCTTCGTTGCCGGGTGAGTCGTGGTTGCAGCCGAGCGGCCTACCAGGGCCTCCAGGCGGGCTAGCGCCTGTTGGCGGTCGGAGGTCGCGCGCTCCTGGCTGAGCTGGAACTCCAGCAGCGTCCGCTGCGTCTCGACGAAGTCCGTGAAGCCCGATGTGCCTGTCTGGTAAGAGGCCTGGGTCGATTTCAGCGAAGTGGTGGCCTTGGGAACCAGCACGTCGCGGTAAAGGGCGGCCTTGCGGGCTGCATTGCGGAAGTTGAACGCCTCCATCTTTATCTCGCTGGCCAGCGAGTTGAGCCTGTCCTTGCGCTGGCCGACGGCGGCGGCATAGTTGGCGTTGGCCTGCCGCACCGCGGCGGCGTACTTCTCCCACCAGATGGGAATATTCAGCGAGGCCATTACCGCTATCGGATTGGGAGGGGTGCTCGTGAAGCCTGGGGCCTGCGTCATCTGGTCCAGCTCGACGCCCAGCATGAAGTCAGGGAAGTAGCTCGTACGGGCCAGGTCGATGCCCGTCCGCTGCTTGTCGATATCGAAGGCCAGTGCCTGCAGGTCGGGGCTTGCCTTGGCTGCCCAGGCCAGGAGTTGTGCCTCGTCCGGCGCAGCTTCCACTTCCGCGCCGGCCGGCAGCGTCTTGGGCAGCGGGGCGTCGGCTGCTCGACCCAGTGCGGCGTTTAGCCTTGCGCCGATGGGCACGAGCATGTCTTTCATCGAAGCAAGCTCGTTTTCCAGCTTGCCCAGTTCAACCTGCGAGCGGATCACGTCGGCCTGGTTGCCCCCGGAGGTCTCATATCGCGACCTTGCGATGGCCTCGATGGAACCCAGTGTCTGAAGGTTTTCCTGCGTGATGGCAACGGCGCGCGTCAGGTATTGGTACTCGTAGTAGGCAGCCTTGACGCTTGCGAAAAGATTCAGCCGCTGCTGCTCATATCTGGCAAAGGCGGCCTGTGCTTCCTTGTCGGCCATGTCGCCCTGGAGTTGCAGCTTGCCGAACCACGGAAAGGCCTGCGTCAACTCGTAGGTGAATCGCCAGTCGCCATCTCGCATGGCCTGCGGAACGATGAAGTATTGGAAGGTGAACTGCGGGTCAGCCAGGCTGCGAGCCTGCGGGATGGCGGCCATGGCGGCTTTCCAACGCTCGAAGGCAGCCTCCAGGGCTGGATTGTTCAGCGCCGCATAGGCGAGATAATCATTCAGAGTGGAAGAGTCGGTGATTTCCACCGGCTGATTGTTTGCCTCATTCTTTGGGGCCGATTCGCCGGCGGCCTCGCCGCCTTGTGTGGATGGTGCTGGATCAATGATGCGATGTTGACGAAACGTCGCAGGCTCTTCGCATCCGCCTAGTGCCAGCACGCCCGCGGCGATGAGCACTGCCGCCGTTGCACGCATCCCAAGCCTTTTCATGGTTCTCTTTCCGTTGATGTGGCAGCTATTCAGGTTATCGGCCAATGCCCAGGACCATCATGTCTCAAAAAGCTTAGCCAGCAATTCAGCCAGGTTCTCCGCCGGCACCTTGCCCACCGCAAAATAAGTAAATTCGCCGCGGCGCGTGGCGGCCGTGTTGTTGCCGCTGAAGGAACCGATCCAGACATCCTGGCCATTGCGTTCGACGTGGTTGGTCATGCCAAGTGCCTGCGGCATCTCGCGTATCACGATGATGGAGATGGGGCCATGCGGTGAATCGACTACATAGCTGCCCACCGCGCGCCCGCGGAAATGGGCGACACAGCAGCCCCGCATCGACAGCCCCTGGTTGAGCTTCGGCATGGCCGGGATGAAGCCCAACTCCTGTTTGAAGTAGGCAGCCAGCTTCGCGGGCTCGTCCTGGCTGTAGAACATGCCGTGACTCTCCGAAAGATTCTGCTGGTGAATGCCGACCAGCTCCTGCTGGGCGGCGTATGCCTCGCCCGGCGTTGCCAGATAGAAGGCGACAATGAGGCTGACGATGATCGCTGCCGCAGCCGCCATCGCGGGCCAGGCCTTCCGCAGCGCGTGCAGGACAATGAAGGGCTTTCGTGGCCGGCTGTGTTGAGCAATCTGCACGCGGACGGCCTCAACCAGCCGGGGCGGTGCGTGCATTTCGGGCGAAGCAAAGGCCTTGCGCAGACGGCCCTGCAGGGCCTGCGCCTCTTGCACCCTCACGCGGCAATGATCGCAATCGGCCATGTGCAGGGCGACTTCCGCCTCGGCGTTGCATTGCAGAACGTCTTCAACTTGTTCATCTGTCAGGTGCATATCACAGCCTCCCGGCAAAGCCCATTTCACGGGCGTACGCATCGAGCTTATCCCGCAAAGCAGCCCGAGCATGGCTGGACCGGCTCTTGACCGTGCCCAGAGGGACAGCCATTATCTCGGCCACTTCCTGGTAGCTCATCTCCTCCACGTCGATCAGGTATAGCGTCAGGCGTTGTTCTTCGGGCAGTTGGCCAAGGGCGCGGATCACGGCTTGGTCGGAAAACGCCTCCAGCGGATTGTCCGCGTTCGGCAGCTCTGCCCGCGGCTCATGGGCCTCCAGCAGTTCATCGCTCTGTCCCAGTTGATGCGCGCTGAATTTCTTCTTGCGCAATTCATCTATCCACGTATGCCGCAGGATGCTCAAGAGCCACGCTTTGCAATCAGTGCCCGGCTTGAAGCTCTTAAACTTTTGGAGCGATTTCAAATAGGTCGTCTGCACAAGGTCCTCGGCCACTTGCTCCCCGCCGCACAGCGCGTAAGCCGCCCGGAAGACGCAGTTCATGTGCGGCAGGGCAACCTGCTCAAAATCACTAACGTTATCTCGAAACACGTTTCGTGTCCTACTGACCTAACGCATAGCCGCCGCAGAGGGTTCAAAGATTCCGCCAAATCCGCGAATTGCAAATATGGATGCTATTGTTGTCTGGAAGATTTTTTCGACAGCAATTGGCCGAATCATTATCAAGGCTTTGGCCGAACGTTAAAGAAGCAATTGCCAGGACGATTCAGTGAACCTTTGCCAGCACTCATCCGTTTGCTAGTGCGGCTGATGGATATCTTGTCTTTGAACTAAGGAATTCGCCTATGTCCGAACAAGCAAAAGTTCCTGATTCTGTTAATACTAGGCGACCAGCTGGCTCGAGTCCGCCGCCGAAGGGGCCGAGCATATGGATCGTGCTTCTGTTGTGCGCGGTGGCCATCGGCATGCTGGTCGCGGGCGTGCACTGGAGCAGCCAGCTGACGAATCTTTGGGCGAAGATATCGCCCCCGCCCCAGCAGCAGGCAGAAGCGAGCCAGCCCGACCAAAAGCAATGGTACACCTGCGGCATGCATCCGCGGGTGGTTCTGCCCACGCCGGGCGACTGCCCTATCTGCCACATGAAGCTGGTGCCGCTTGACCCTTCGAAACTCACCAGCGAGTTGACCATCAGCCCGGAGATCAGCCAGAGCATCGGCGTCCGGGTGGCTCCTGCCGTCAGCGGGCCGGTTACAAAGGTCATTCGCACCGTCGGCATCGTCGATTATGACGAGACGTTGGTGCGGGATGTGAATCTAAAGATTGGCGGCTGGGTGGAGAAACTATCTGTCGACTACATTGGCCAGGCGGTGGAGAAAGATCAGCCACTGCTTGAGATCTATTCGCCAGAACTCTATACCGCCCAGCAGGAATACATCAACGCCTTCAAGGCGAGCGGCGGCTCCGGCACGCAGGCTGCTGCAGGGAGCGATGCACAAAAGTGGGGGGGCGATCTGGTGACTTCGGCCCGCAAGCGCCTGGAGAACTTCGACATTTCGCCGCAGCAGATCAAGCAGCTGGAGCAAACCGGCCAGGCCAACAAGACGATGACGCTTCGCAGCCCGTACCAGGGCCTGGTGATTGCCAAGAACGTCGTCGAGGGCAGCCGGGTCGAGCCGGGCACGCAGCTTTACCGCATCGCCGACCTGTCGAAAGTCTGGATCATGGTCACGCTGTATGAGTACCAGATTCCGTTCGTGCAGGTCGGCCAGAAGGCAGTGGTGGGCCTGCCGTACATTCCAAACCAGACGTTCGAGGGTAAGGTTGGGTACATCTATCCGTACATCACCGGTGAGTCGCGCCAGGTCAAGGTCCGCGTCGAGCTGGATAACCCCAACCTCTTGCTCAAGCCCGGAATGTACACCGACGTCGAGCTTCGCAGCACGCTGGCAAGCAACAGGGTGCTGGTGCCGCGAGAGGCCATCGTCGATACCGGCAGCAGGAAGGTCGCCTTTGTCAGCCTGGGGGAGGGACGATTCGAGCCGCGAGACGTCAAGCTCGGCGAAGAGGCTGAGGATGGAATGATCTCCGTCGACGACGGGATCAAGGCCGGCGAGATGATCGTCACCAGCGGCAACTTCCTGCTCGACAGTGAAAGCCGCCTCCGCGAGGACATCGCCAAGATGGTCCGCGGCGAACTGGCTGTAGAGCAAGAGGCCCAGGCAACCATCGCCGGCACAGCAGAGGTACAGTCGCTCCCTCAACCAATCAGCGAGGAGATCATCAAGCTGATGAATGATTACTTCGCCATTGGCGATGAGCTTGCAGATGACACTACCGACGGCATCGCCGAGCCGGCGCGGGCGGCTGCCGTCGGCATCGACGCACTTCTGAAGATGGAGATGCCAGGCGATCCGCATTTCTGGCATAAGCACACCGAGGCGGCTGACATCCGCGGCAAGGCGCTGGA